>CAZFDL010000096.1:0-10375 GCA_964517905.1 uncultured Anaerolinea sp.
GTGACATGGGGATCGTCACTACGAAACTCGAAGAACTCGTCAATTGGTCGCGCACGAACGCGATGTGGCCCATGTTGTTCGGTCTCGCGTGTTGCGCCATCGAAATGATGGCGGCGCAGGCGTCTCACTATGACATGAGCCGCTTCGGCATGGAATTAATGCGCGCCAGCCCGCGTCAATCGGATCTGATGATCGTGGCGGGCCGCGTCTCGCGCAAGATGGCGCCTGTTGTGCGCCGCCTCTACGATCAGATGCCCGAACCGAAGTGGGTGATCGCCATGGGCGATTGCGCCTCGTGCGGAGGTGTGTTCAACAACTACGCCATTCTGCAGGGCGTGGACGAGATCATTCCGGTGGATGTGTATGTGGCGGGTTGTCCGCCGCGCCCCGAGGCATTGATCCACGGTGTGGTGACATTGTACGAGAAGGTGAAGGGCGAGAAGTTCAAGGATGCAGTGAAGGCATAACTTGTTAATTGCTCTCGCCGCCGTCTCGGCGGCGAATCCAACCCCGGGGACGGCGTTGGGAGCAGGGATATTATGGATAAAAAACTCGAACCCCTAGTAAAGTCTTTGCAGGAAAAGTTCGGCTCCTCCATCGAGGAATTCCGCGATGAGGTGCATGTCTTTGTCAAAGCGGATCAGATCGTGGAGGCCTTGACCCTCGCGCGGGATCAACATGAATTTGAACTGCTCTCCGCGTTGACCGCGACGGATTACTTTCCGGAACAAGCGCCGCGTTACCATGTGATCTATCAACTCTCGTCGCTGGCGAAAAACACCACCCTGCAGTTGAGGGTTCCGGTGGATGGCGATCAGCCGAAAGTCCCGACTGCGACGCGTGTGTACGATAACGCAAACTGGCGCGAGCGCGAGCTCATCGACATGTTCGGCATCCAGTTCGAAGGTCATCCTGACCCGCGCCGAATTTTGAATCCCGACGGGATGGAGGGGCATCCGCTTCGCAAGGACTTCCCGCTCGGGTATGAAGAACCCCAGTTCACGTTCAATTACGACGATATTGATTTGAAGAAGATCTACGCGAAAGAATAGACATGGCAGAGATCGAAGAAGTCAACTACGAACAATATAAACATCTCGTGTCGGAGCGCGCGTTCACCGGCGAGACCATGTTGTTGAACATGGGTCCGCAACACCCGTCCACGCACGGCGTTCTGCGGGTGTTGCTCGAACTCGATGGAGAGATGGTCGTCAACGCGATTCCTGATATCGGTTATTTGCATACGGGCATCGAGAAGAACATGGAAGCCAAGACGTACATCAAAGCCGAAGTGATGACCGACCGCCTCGATTACATGAACACCACCGGTAACAATCTCGCCTATTGCATGGCGGTGGAAAAACTGGTCGGGCTCGATGTGCCGCCGCGTGCGCAGGCGATCCGGGTCATCCTCACCGAGTTACAACGCATCGCATCGCATCTCGTTTTTCTCGGCGCGTTCGGTCTCGACCTTGCGGCGATGTCCGTTTTCTTGTATTGCTTCCGCGAGCGCGAGATGATATTGGACATACTCGAACTATGTTCGGGTCAACGCATGATGACCACGTACATTCGCCCAGGCGGATTGTGGCGGGATGTGCCTGCAGAGTTTGAGCCTGCCGTTCGCAACTTCATCAAGATCTTTCCGAAACGCGTGGATGAATATGAGGCGTTGCTGTCGAATAACCCGATTCTTCTCGACCGTTTGGTTGGTATCGGCATCCTCGACGCGAAGACCGCCCTTTCACACGGAGTGACGGGACCCACGCTCCGTGCCTCCGGCGTGAATTGGGACTTGCGTAAAGCGCGTCCATATTGCGGTTATGAACAATATGATTTCAAAGTCCCGACGCGCACGGAAGGCGACACGTTCGCGCGCTACATTGTTCATATCGAGGAGTTCCGCGAGTCGTTGAAAATTGTCGAACAGGCGTTGAACAAACTCCCCAAGGGGCCGGTACAAAGCGATAACCGCAAATTCGTCCCGCCGCCACGTGCGGAGATCGGCGTGAGCATGGAAGCGCTGATCCATCATTTCAAATTGTGGACGGAGGGTTTCCCCGCGCCGAAAGCTTCCATTTACAGCGCGGTCGAATCGCCACGGGGCGAACTAGGTGTGTATCTCGAAGGCGATGGCGGTCCCAAACCGCACCGAATCCACATGCGCACTCCATCGTTCGATAACCTGTCTGTCATCAACAAGATCACGCAAGGACACCTTGTGGCTGACCTGGTGGCGATCCTTGCTTCCATAGACATCGTGCTCGGAGATATTGACCGATGAGCCTCGCCAAAAAGTATACGAAGGAAGTCAAACAAATCCTTTCGAAATATCCGCCGGATAGTAAACGCTCAGCGGTGATGCCGTTGCTCTTCCTGGCCCAGCGTGAAGAGGGTTACATCAACCGGTCCGCGATGCAGGATATTGCCGAGATGCTCGATATTTCTGAAACCGACGTGGCCGCGGTCGTTGGCTTTTATACGTTGTATCACGACAAAAAAGAAGGCAGATACCGAATTCAGGTTTGCACCGATCTCCCTTGTGCCCTGCGCGGCGCGGATAAATTCATGGACGATCTTTGCGCGAATCTCGGGATCAACGCCGGTGAGACGACCCCCGATGGTGTCGTCACCCTCGAAGGCGTCACCTGCCTTGCCGCGTGCGACAAGGCTCCGATGTTCCAAACCCAGGGACCCGAAGGCATCAAATACCACGAGAACATGACCGTGGATAAGACAATGGATTTGATTCGCACCTTGAAGAACGCAGTGGGGGAGACGAAGTAATGACGCATATCCTTTTACGACATCGCGAAGTACCGGATATCGGCAAACTCTCCGTCTACAAAAAGAACGGCGGATTTGCCGCGTTCAAGAACGCGGTCACCAAAATGAAACCGACCGAAGTGACCGACGTGGTCAAGAATTCCGGTCTGCGCGGGCGCGGCGGCGCGGGGTTTCCCACCGGCTTGAAATGGTCGTTCATCGACAACAAGAACTGGCCCCACTACGTGGTGGCCAATGCCGACGAGTCCGAGCCGGGCACGTTCAAAGACCGCGAGATCATGGAAGGCAATCCCCTCCAGTTTCTGGAAGGTGTCGCGATCGCTTCCTATGCCATCGGTGCGAACGTCGCGTACGTGTATCTGCGCGGCGAGTTCTGGGAGTTGGCGGCTGTGCTGGATGAAAAGATCGCCGAATTGGAAGACGCCGGCTACCTGGGCGACAAACTGTTCGGTACGAATTATTCCCTTCGCATGTACACCCACCTCGGCGCCGGAGCATACATCTGTGGTGAAGAGACGGCGTTGCTCGAATCGCTCGAAGGCAAACGCGGTCAGCCGCGCGTGCGTCCACCATTCCCTCCTGCTGTTGGTTTGTATGGCAAGCCGACCGTCATCAACAATGTAGAGACCTTCGCCAATGTGCCCATGATCCTGGCGAATGGCGCGGAGTGGTACAAGACCCTGGGAACGGCAGACAGCCCGGGCATGAAGGTCTTTTCGCTTTCGGGTCGTGTGCGCAAACCCGGGAATTATGAGTTGCCCTTCGGCACAACATTTCGTGACCTGATCTACAAACACGGCGGCGGTATGCAGGATTCTCGCAAGGTCAAAGCGATCATGCCTGCCGGGGCATCGTCATCATTGATCCTGGTGGATGACGAAAAAGTCCTTGACACTCCCATGGACTATACCAGCGTCCGTACGCTCAATGCCGACCTTGGGTCAGCATCCGTTATAGTGATCGATGACAGCGTTTCGATGGACTGGCTCATTAACAAGACGGTGCATTTCTTCAAACACGAATCATGCGGCAAATGCACTCCCTGCCGCGAAGGCACGTATTGGATGTCTCATCTTACGGAGCGTATTCACAGCGGTCACGGCGCCCGCGAGGATGTGGATCTGCTCCTCAACGTGGCGAAGCAGATGCAGGGAAAATGCCTGTGCGCGTTGGGAGAATTCTCCACCATGGCAGTTGTCTCTGGCATTGAACGCTTCCGACAGGATCTCGATAACGCGGTAAAAGCACAATGAGCAAACAGGTTTCAATCACGATCGATGGGAAACAAGTTACCGTCGCTGAGGGAACGGTTGTAGCAGACGCGGCCAAACTGGTCGGCGTTGATATTCCCGTTTTTTGTCACCATCCCAAACTCGAGCCGGTCGGCATGTGCCGCATGTGTCTTGTTGAAATTGGCCGTCCGGTGCGCGACCGCGCCACCGGGCAATTCGTCATGGAGAACGGCGCGCCGAAGATCCAGTTCATGCCAAAACTCGAAACGGCTTGCACGAACAGGGTCGAAGAGGGCATGGTCATCCTCACGCAGTCGGCGAAGGCAACTGAGGGTCAGAAAAGCACAGTTGAATTTCTGCTCACCTCGCATCCGCTCGATTGCCCGGTCTGCGACAAGGGCGGCGAGTGTCCGCTGCAAAATCTCACCATGGCGCACGGACCCGGGCAGAGCCGCTTTCTCTATGATGAAAAGATGCGCCTCGACAAGCAGGTTCCGCTGGGCGAGTTGATCTACCTCGACCGCGAGCGATGCATCCAGTGCGCGCGCTGTGTCCGTTTTCAGGATGAGATCGCGGGCGATTCGGTCCTCGGCTTCGCCGAACGCGGCCGCACGATGCAGATCGTTTCGTTCTCGGACCCCGGTTTTGATTCCGTTTTTTCGGGCAACACCACCGACATCTGCCCCGTCGGCGCATTGACCACCGCGGACTTCCGCTTCGGCGCACGCCCATGGGAACTGGACGCCTCACCTTCGATCTGCACGCAATGTCCTGTGGGTTGCAACACCACCTTGAACACGCGTCGCGAAGCCAGGGCGGGTGGCGAGATCGTCGTCAAGCGTGTGATGCCTCGGCAGAATGAAGAAGTGAACGAGATCTGGCTTTGTGATAAAGGCCGCTTTGCCTATCACTACGCAGAAAGCAAGACCCGCTTATCAAAACCGCTCGTCCGCAAGGATAAGAAATTGACGCGCACCTCGTGGGATGCCGCGACCAAACTCGCCGCGGAGAAATTCCTCAAAGCGAAGAAGGATTTTGTCGTGCTGGCATCGGGCCGGCTTTCCAATGAAGACTTGTTCAACCTGAAGACCCTCGCCGACCATGCCGGTGGAAAATCGTACCTGTACTCTCACATGGCCGGCGGCGAATTGACAACGCTTGTGGGAGTCGGTGCGGGCACGAACTTTGGTACGATGGGGAAGGGATTGGTGATCGTGGTCGTTGCTTCTGATCTGTATGAAGAAGCGCCGATCTGGTATCTCAGGGTCAAACAAGCAAAAGAACGCGGCGCGACGTTGATCGTGTTGAATCCGCGCGAGACCAAGCTCGATAAATACGCCTCATTCAAAGTTCGATACGCCTATGGGGACGAAGCCAAAGCGGTTCACGATCTGGCGAAGAAGAGCAAACAGGGCGACGCGTTCATGAAAGCCGATAACGCGGTCATCCTGTATGGAAGCGAAGGGCTTGGAGTCGCTGGCTCGCAAAGCCTGGCGACCGCATGTGCCAAATTGCTTAACGATAATGGCTTCACTGGCAGACCCAACAACGGACTCATCGGTGTGTGGGAGCGAGCCAACGATCAGGGCGCGTGGGAGATGGGCTTCACGGTGGAGGACGATCTAGCCAGGGCGTTGAAGGGCAAGTCTGTGTATGTGGTTGGCGCGGACCCTGTGAATGATGACCCGAAACTGGCGAAGGCGCTTGCCGAGGCGAAGTTCGTCGCGGTGCAGGATGTAATGGAAACCGCCACGACCGGGATCGCGGATGTTGTTTTGCCCGCGCAGGCGTTCACTGAACGCGCAGGGACGTTGACCTCCGGCGAACGACGCGTGCAGAGGTTTTATCCTGCTGTGCCGGTGACAGGCGACGCCAAGCCCGATTTTGCGATCACATCGCAGATCGCGCGCCAGATGGGCGTCATCATCGAAGGCACGTCTGTTTCAGTGGTGTTCGATCTTCTAGTCGAGACAGTGAAGTCGTTCGAAGGATTGGATTATGCCAAACTTGCCGACGTGTGGGAACAATTCCCCATCGTCGGGCGCGGTGACATGTATTATGGCGGCACAACCTACGAGAATAAACACGGCCTGGGCGTGCATCTCTCGGCGGCCGCGACGCGCGGGGAACGTGTGAGCATACCCAGAGTTCAGAAAGAAACGGTTCCCCATCCGAAAGAGAAAGAACTGCTCGCGGTACCGGTCAACAAGTTGTATCATCGCGGCACGACAGTGATGTCTGCGGAGTTGTTGCACGAACGGATCGGCGCTGCCAGTGTGAGTTTGCATCCCGAGGCCGCGCAAAGACTTGGATTGCGCGCCGGGCAGACCGTGAACGTGAGTTTCAATGGCTCAAGCGGTCAGGCGGTTGTGAAGTTGGATGCTTCGATCTCCGAAGAGGTCGCGTTGGTGCCGCGTTCGATGGGTATCGCCATCCGCGAGCCTGTCGCGGTGAAGGTGAAGGCATGATCTCAGATTGGACTCTCTGGCTCGAGTGGTTTATCAAATCGCTGATCCTGATCTTTGCCCTGTTGGGTGGGTTCGCCTATCTCACGTGGTATGAACGCCGCGCGCTGGCGCGCATTCAGGTGCGCATTGGACCCAATCGCGCGGGCCCGTTCGGTTTGTTACAGCCGATCGCCGACGCGGTCAAACTGATCTTCAAAGAGGAACTCACGCCGGCGAAGGCGTATAAGTTCGTGTTCTTCCTCGCGCCGATCTTGACCGTTGTTCCTTCCATCATCATCGCCGCGGTCATCCCGTGGGGAACATCGATTAATTTATTTGGGCGCGAGATCAAGTTGTATCTGGCGGACATAAACGTGGGCGTGTTGTATTTCACCGCCATCGCTTCGATCGCCGTGTACGGGATCGTGCTGGCGGGTTGGTCATCCAACAGCAAGTACGCGATGCTCGGCGGCATGCGCTCGACCGCGCAGATGATCTCGTATGAACTCTCGCTCGGCATTTCGATGGTGCCAGTGATTCTGCTTGCGGATTCGATGAGCTTGAAGGAAATCGTGGAAGCACAACAGCGTACGACATGGTTCGTGTTGTACCAACCCGTTGGCGCGTTGATCTTCTGGATCGCCACGCTTGCGGAAGTCAACCGCGCGCCGTTCGACATGCCCGAAGCGGAGCAGGAACTCACGGCAGGCTATCACTCGGAGTATTCGGGGATGAAGTTCGCCCTGTTCTTCATGGCGGAATACCAAAAGATGATCATCATCTGCGCCCTCGCAGCCGTTTTCTTCTTTGGCGGTTACCTCGGACCCGGCGTGGATCAATATCCGCTGCTCGGACCCGTGTACATGTTTATCAAAATTGTCGGGTTGCTTTTTGGCATGATCTGGGTGCGCGCCACATGGCCGCGCCTGCGCTACGACCGCTTGATGTCGTTCGGTTGGAAGGTGCTTCTGCCGGTTTCGCTGGCGACCGTGTTCCTCACCGCGGTTGGAATTTTGCTTTTTGAGATGACCGGCGATCAGATGTGGATGTGGCTCAGTTCCGCTTCTTCCCTGATCGTATTTTTGATCCCCATCATTGGAATTTATCGAGCCTTGAGGAGACTTTCGCATGGGCGTGCTTGATCCGGCTATTGAACTGATCCGCGGCTTGTGGACGACCCTCAAATCGATGGGCGAGAAGCCTGTTACGATTCAGTACCCCGAGGAGAAACGGGAGGTCCGCAAACGATTCCGCGGGCGTCACGTATTGCATCGCTACGAAAACGGGCTGGAGAAGTGCATCGGTTGCTCGTTGTGTGCCGCCGCCTGCCCCGCGGATGCGATCTTCGTGGAAGCCTCCGAGAACACGGACGAGAAGCGCTTCTCGCCGGGCGAACGCTATGCCTCCACGTACGAGATCAACATGCTCCGCTGTATCTACTGCGGCTATTGTGAGGATGCCTGCCCAACCGAGGCGATCACGCTCGGAGATAATTACGAACTTTCCTATTACGACCGCCGCTCCGCCATCTATGCCAAGGATATGTTGCTGGAGCCTGTTTCCTCTGCCGAGTTGCTCACCCCGCAAAAGGTGAAGGCTGGCGCGTTCCCGCGTTCGGTGCCGGAGATGGAAAATCCAACAGACTAGCAGATCGTATTTGCCAATAAAAACCAACCATGACCCTCGACCTCGCCCTCTTTCTCCTGCTTGCACTGGTTGCCATCGCCTCCGCGCTGGGAATGTTGCTTAGCCGCAACGCGGTGTATTCGGCGCTGTATCTCGTGCTGAACTTCATCACGGTGGCGGTGTTCTATCTGTTGCTCGGCGCGCCGTTCATTGCCATGGCGCAGATCACCGTCTACGCGGGCGCGATCATGGTATTGTTCCTGTTCGTGATCATGCTGCTTGGCGCGGAGAGTCTGCCCGAATCGACCGTGCTCCCGTGGCAGAGACCGCTGGCGATCGTGTTATCCATCTTCCTCTTCGCGGAGGCCGCGTACCTGCTTGTTTCGAAAGCGCGTCCCGTCGGCAACATACTGCCGAACCCCGCGGCGAACTCGCCTGAAAACCTCCAGCAACTCGGGCTCGCGCTCTTCACCGAGTATTTACTGCCGTTCGAGGTCGTGTCTATTTTGCTGCTCGTGGCGATGGTGGGCGCGATCATCCTGACGAAAAAAGAGAAAGCGGAGCAGAAGTAATGGTTCCTGTTGATTATTACATCATCCTTTCCGCCATTTTGTTCACCATCGGCGTGACGGGTGTGCTAGTGCGGCGCAACGCGTTGATCATCTTCATGTCCATCGAGTTGATGCTGAACTCGGCGAACCTCGCCATCGTGGCGTTCAGCAGTGCGATCAAAAGTTTCAGCGGGCAGATCTTCGTTTTCTTCGTGATCGCGGTCGCCGCGGCGGAGGTGGCGGTGGGTCTTGCGCTGATCGTGGAAATCTTCAAGTCTAAACGCAGCATCGATGTGGACCAGATGAGTTCTCTAAAGGGATAATTCGATATTCGATACTCGATGAACGAATATCGAGTATCGAATGACGGAGCATTAATGCACTTAAGCGAATCAGTAAACACAGGTTTTCTTTTCCTCGCCCCCTGGCTGGTGTTCTTTCCGGTCATCGGCTTGTTGATCAACACCATTTTTGGTCACAAGTTCAGCGAGCGGACGATCGGCAGCGTGGCGAGCCTTGCATCAGGTGCGGCGTTCGTCGTGTCTATCCTGCTTGCGATGACTGTATCAGCCTCCCATGGCGAAGCGATGCGTTGGTATCTCGCCGAGTGGATCCATATCGGGGATCTATCCCTCGATTGGACGTTCCGTGTCGACTCGTTATCCACCACGATGATGCTGGTCGTCTCCGGCGTGGGGACGCTCATCCACATTTACGCCATCGGATACATGCACGAAGACGTGCGCTTCAAAAACGACGTGGGGCGGTTCCGCCGCTTCTTCGTTTTCCTCAACCTGTTCATCGCCGCCATGATGATCCTCGTCAGCGGCGACTCGTATTTGATGCTGTTCGTCGGCTGGGAAGGGGTGGGGCTGTGCTCGTTCCTGCTCATCGGCTTCTGGTACGAGATGGATACGCTGGCGCGGCCTTCGTGGGCAAACTCGGACGCGGCGAAGAAGGCGTTCATCGCCAACCGCGTCGGCGATTTTGGTTTTCTCATCGCGGGCTTCCTGATGTTTTTCGCATTCGGCAGTTTTCAATTCGATGCCGTGTTCGCGAAAGTGCATGAAGTTCACGAAGGCATGATCGTCGCGATCACGTTGTTCATGCTCATCGGTGTGGCGGGCAAATCGGCGCAGATTCCCCTGTATGTGTGGCTGCCCGACGCGATGGCGGGACCGACGCCCGTCTCGGCGTTGATCCATGCCGCGACGATGGTGACCGCGGGCGTGTACCTCATCACGCGTTCCGCGCCGTTGTATTCATCGGTGCATGAAGCGCAGAACATCGTCGCGCTGGTCGGCGCGGTCACCGCGCTCTTCGCCGCGACGATCGCCGTCGGACAATATGACATCAAGAAAGTACTGGCCTATTCGACCATCAGCCAACTCGGTTTCATGGTGGCCGCGGTCGGTATGGGCGCATACGTGGCAGGAATGTTCCATCTTGTGACGCATGCGTTCTTCAAGGCGCTGTTGTTCCTTTCCGCTGGTTCGGTGATTCTCGGTTTGGAGCGCGGGCATCATCATGCGGAGCATGCGCATGGCCATGAGGAAGTAAAAGGCAAGGCAAAGAGGAAGATCGGAAAGGGGAAAGAAGAAAGAGGGCGCGACGCGCACGACGATCATGCTTCAACGGGTCATGGCGAAGTCTTTGACCCCGGCGATATGCGCAACATGGGCGGGCTCCGCAAGACCATGCCGGTCACGTTCTGGCTGTACATGATCGGCAC
>CAZFDL010000097.1:0-10314 GCA_964517905.1 uncultured Anaerolinea sp.
CAGTGCATACCCGAGCCGTTGATGCCGAAGACAGGCTTGGGCATGAAGGAGGCGGTGAGTCCGTGCTGCGCGGCAATCGCTTTGACCGTGTATTTCAAGGTCAACACATTGTCGGCTGTCTTGAGGGCATCCGCAAATCGGAAGTCGATTTCGTGCTGGCCGAGCGCGACTTCATGATGACCGACTTCCACATCGAGTCCCATGGCATCTAACGCGTCCATGAGGGCGGTGCGCACAATGACTGCTTCATCGAACGAGGAGAAATCGAAGTAGCCGCCTGCGTCGTGAGGGACGGGATGCACGCCGTGTCCGTTCGTGCCCTTGAAGAGGAAGAACTCCGGTTCGGGTCCGAGGTTGAACGTCCAGCCTTTAGCCTCGATGCGTTTCAACTGCTGCTTCAGTGTGCCGCGCGGGTCGCCCTCAAAAGGATCCCCGTTCGGCATGAAGATGTCGCAGAAAACGCGCGCGCGTCTTGATTCAACCGCCGACCACGGCAGGACCGCGTATGTGTCCGGGTCGATGATCAGCCGCATATCGCTTTCCTGAATGCGCGCAAATCCCTCCACCGACGAACCGTCGAACCACACGCCGTCCTTCAGCGCGTCCTCGAGATGCCGCACGGGCATGTCAACACTTTTCACTGCGCCGGTCACATCCGAGAATTGCAGTGAAAGAAACTTCACGTTGTCTTCTTTTACTTTCTTGATCAGATCTTTGCCGTCCATTTTTTCTCCTTAGGGTAATGTCATTGCGAGGCGAAGCCGAAGCAATCTCCTCATTTTCAATATGGTATCGTTCGAAAAATCAAATTTAGAAATTCATTCTCCGCCCGAGGCGGGCTGCAACGGTTCTGTCTTCACTTTTGCCTGCCTCGCCGAATTGATGAAGACCACCGACCCGATGATGATTCCCGCGGCGGCGAGGATGCGCGGTGTGAGAGGCTCACTGACGAACCAGGCTCCGAGCAACACCGCCACCAGCGGATTCACATACGCATAGGTCGCCACCAGCGAGATCGGCGCGTTTTGCAACAACCAGATGTACGCCACGAAGCCGATCATCGAACCGAACGTGATGAGGTAGAGCAAGCCGAGCCACGATTCCGTGGAAACCATCCGTATGTCGAACCTTTGCCATTCTCCCAGCGCAAGGCTGACCAGAAATATCGGGACACTCCCTGCAAGCATCTCTATGCCGGTGTTCATCAGTGCAGACTTGGTTAATTCGGCACTGCGGCTGTAGATCGAACCCACCGACCAGAAGAACGAGGCGAAGATCACCGCGATCGTCCCGATGGCGTCGAATTGCAGTTTGCCTGTCAACTCGGAGGGACCGACCAGCAGGTAAATGCCGCCAAAACCGACGATCAACCCAACGATCGCCTGCCACGTGGGTTTGACTCCGCCGGGGCGCAAGGCTTCGATCAGCACCAACCATAACGGAACCGTGCCAACGATCAAAGCTGCAACTCCCGAGGCTATGCGTTGCTCGGCAAATGAGACCAATCCATTTCCGCCGAGGAGGAGCAGTGTGCCGATGATCGCCAGCGAACGCCATTGGATTCGCGTGGGCATTGCATCTCCCGCCGCGCGCCGCCAAAGGACGAGGATCAATCCCGAGATAAAGAATCTCAACCCTGCCTGTAAGAACGGCGGAATTGTTTCCACGGCGAATCGAATCGCGAGATACGTGGAGCCCCAGACGATGTACAGCGCGATCAAGGCGATCCATATTTTAGTTTTCATTCATCTCCGTTTGTTTACTCTGTTGGTTGAGTAGGGGCGGCGGTGTTCCGCCCCGTATCGAAACCAACTGGTCACAAAAACAATTCTTGCAATAGATGGTGGTCTCGATACATCCCGCGAACTGCACACGGGATTACTCAACCACCGAGGCATTCATAAACTCTCTTGCCAGCAGCGCCTTCTTCCTCGGCCCGCCGTACCGATACTTCCCAAAATCGCCATCCTTTCGAATTACACGATGACAGGGAATCAGCACAGCGATCGGGTTGTGACCAACCGCGGTTCCCACGGCGCGAGTGGCTTTCGGGTTGCCGATGCGTGAAGCGATGCTCTCATACGTGGATACCGTTCCCGCAGGGATCTGCAACAGTGCTTCCCACACCTTCAACTGGAAGTTCGTGCCGCGCAAGTGCACCGTCAGCGGTTTGATCCGGGTATTGAACTGCAGGTCGAAGATCGGTCCAACCAGTGGCGCAGTGGCTCGGTAATCCTCGACCATCTTCGCTTCCTTCCAATCAGCCACGAGGTTGTCGATCGCTTCGCCTTCACTTCCCTGCACAAAACCGAGATGACAAATGCCGCGCTCGGTCAGGCCGATTAAACATTTGCCGAAGGGCGTCAGGTGAATCCCGTATCGGACGGTCAGGCCTTCGCCTTTTGATTTGTACTCGCCGGGACTCACCGCCTCGGTGGTGACGAACAAATCGTGCAGGCGGCCCAGGCTCGACAGTCCGACATGATGCGTGGTGTCGAGCAAGTTCTCCGACTTATCGAGCAGCTCCTTGGCTCCTTCCTTCGTCAAGAACTGCAGGTATCGTTTTGGGCTGACACCCGCCCAGCGCGTGAACAATCGCTGAAAGTGGTATTCGCTCAACCCGACATTCGCTGCAACCTGATCAAGGTTTGGCTGGTCTTTATAATGCTTTTCAAGGTACAGGATCGCCTGCTCGATGCGCAGGTAATCTTCGGACGACTGTTTGAAATCGGTGTTCATAGGTTCTCCTTCTGTTGACGCCATTCTATGAACATCTTCTACATCTGCCGACCCGATTCTTGCTGAGTTTCATTGCTCTCGGCGGCGTCCTCGCCGCCAAGGACGGCGGCTTGTGCAAATAAAAACAGGCATGCGTGGGCATGCCTGTTAACGACTTAGCATTAAAAAAGACAGCCCTTCCAAACCCCAACAGATGGAATCCACCTGTATCACTGCGTTTCCCTTGTCCCACAGATCGCTCTCTGGTTTTCGGGCGAGCGACAGAGTTTTTTATAAACTCGCCGCTCCTTGCGCTTCTTTCGGAAGGGAGAAAGGAGTCTGTGACAAACTCCGGAGGCATCCGCTGATCGAATCCGATTTTTGGACCTCACCCCTGACCCCTCTCCTAAAGGAGAGGGGAAGTCCTTAGCATGTCTCTCGCGAGACAGAACCTCCACCTCGTGATCCCGCTTCTGGTTTCGATACGGGGCGCTTGCAGCGCCACTCAACCAACAGCGGGACCCAGCCGCTAAATCTCCACATATTCAGTTGTTAATGGCGGCGATTGTATACGTATGACAAGGCTTTGTCAAGCATGAAATTGGTGATTGATAATAAATATGATTTTCGATATGATACATCAACTTTGCCCCATGGAGGTTGTGATGCATTTCGAACTTTCGATAGAGGAATACCTTGACGTTGTGAAACAGGGGATCGCGAAAAAATTTGGAGATGGCAAGCCGAAACGCGTCGTCATCGTGGGGGCGGGTCTCGCGGGACTAGCGGCTGGATTCGAACTCAAGCGCGCCGGCCACACCCCGATCATTCTCGAAGCGCAGCAGCGCGTGGGTGGGCGCGTGTATACGCTGCGCGACCCGTTCACCGAGGGCTTGTACGCAGAAGTAGGCGCGATGCGCATTCCACGCGCGCACACGTTGACCATGTCCTACGTCGAAAGGTTCGGACTCAAGACCAACGATTTCACCATGGATAACCCCAATGCGTACTATTACATGGGCGGGCGGAAGGTCCGCGCGTCGGAAGCCGCGAAAGATCCGTCACTGCTGGGGTTCGATGTCGCAGAAAACGAAAAAGGCAAAACAGCTGGCAAGATGTATGAAGCGGCTTTGAAACCATTGCTTGATCTACTTGAGCGCGACGGCGACAAGGCGTGGGATGAGATCATCGCGAAATACGATCAATATTCGACGCGCGAATTCTTGGAATTGAACGGCTGGTCTGAAGGCATGATCGAAATGTTCGGCTTGCTGGCAAATCAAGAATCGGTGATGAACTCCTCTTTTCTTGAATTGTTCCGCGAAGATTCGGGTAACTATTACACGAATATGATCGAGCTCGAAGGTGGGACAGACCGCCTGCCTCACGCGTTTCTCCCTGAATTAAAGGAAGACATCCGCTTCGGGGCGAAAATGATCGCGATGGATCAATCGCCTGCGGATGTAACGATTCACTATCAAACCCAGGCTGGCAAGTTCGAGGAGAAAGGCGATTATGCCATCATTACGGTTCCGTTCCCGGTCCTGCGGCACGTGGAGATTCTCAAGCCGTTCACGCGTGCGAAGAACCGCGCAATCCGGCAATTGCATTACGACGCCTCGGCGAAGATCCTTTTTCAATGCAAGCGCAGGTTCTGGGAGGAAGACGACGGCATCTTCGGCGGCGGCACGATGACAGACCTGCCGATCCGCAATTTGTATTACCCCGACCATGGGCGCGAAACGGGACGCGGTATCATCCTCGCGAGTTACACGTGGTCCGAAGACGCACAGCGGTGGGGATCGCTCAAACCGGATGATCGCATCGTGCAGGCGCTCGATGACGTGGCGGAGATTCATCCGCAAATTACAAAAGAATTCGAGGTCGGTATCTCCTGGATGTGGCACGACGACGAATTCGCCGGCGGCGCGTTCGCGCTGTTCGACCCGGGTCAGCAAACGTTATTGCACGATGAAATTGTAAAACCGGAGGGGAGAATCCATTTTGCCGGCGAACACGCTTCGTTGTATCACGCGTGGATTCAAGGCGCGTTCGAATCGGGTCTGCGCGCGGCGATTGCGATACATCGATCACCGTAAAATATAAAACCTCACAGGTTTCATAAACCTGTGAGGTTTCGTAAATTCGATACCCCGCCGATGCCGTGTGCTACGAAGTTTTGAACCTGCTTTCGCAGGTGGGTCCCTACCCAGAAACGCCGCCTTGGCTCAGGCCTATCGCGTTATTTCTTTTGGAGTTAAAGACCCTTTTAGTGAGTGTTGGCTCAAAACGGAAGGGCAACATCACGAGCACAGCAGGGACATGATTCTTATACCATATTCGTCCACGCGGGGGGAGGGATTCATTAATTGCGAAATTATTAGGCCGGTTGATTTTGTCGATGTTTCGTGTTAACCTTATCTTGACATCCTGAGAGGAGAGGTGTATGGCAACCGTTCCCGGCATAGACGTTTCGTATTGGAACGCAGGAATTGACTGGCCTAAAGTGCGTGCGACCGGTCAACGATTTGTTTTTATAAAAGCCACCGAAGGCGACTTCTATTCGGATCCCTCCTTTGGGGCGAACTGGTCCGGCGCAAAGGCGGCCGGACTCTTGCGCGGCGCGTATCATTTCTTCCGCGCCAATGTGGACGGCAAAAAGCAAGCCTCGCGCTTCATCGATTATGTCAAGTCCCTGAACGATAACGGCGAACTGCCGCCGGTTCTCGATCTCGAAACTCACGATGGACAAAAGAAGGACAAGATCATCGAACGCGCCAAGGTGTGGCTCGATCTTGTGGAAGCCGCGTTTGGCAAGAAGCCGATCATGTACTCCGGGCAATACTTCCTGCAGGATCATTTTTCAGAAGCGGGCGGCGGGCCTCCGGTGTGGGCTAAGGATTATCCGTTATGGCTCGCGCAATACCCGAACAATTACTCGGACGATTCAAAGCCGTACCTGCCGCGCGGCTGGTTCAATTGGACGTTCTGGCAGTATAGTGAAAAGGGGCGCGTCAATGGCGTCAATGCCAGCGTGGATATGAATGTGTTTAACGGCACGTTGGAGGAGTTATATCAATTGGCAGGCGCGAAAGCGGTTGCTTCCGATACGAAACCTGCCCGGCACAAGGTCGCGGCGGGCGATTCGTTCGAAACCATCGCGAACAAATATGGCGTGACCGTGCGCGAACTTGTCAGCGCGAATCCGCAATTGCTGAAGACCGGCGACTCGTTGACCATCCCTGTCGCGGTCGCGATTCCCTCCGAGCGCGAAACCAGCCCCAGCAGCGCGCGAGGCGTTTCTTCATCCCCAAAAACCTACACCGTCAAATCGGGCGATTCTTTATACGCGATTGCCGTCAAATACAATACGACCGTTGCGGCGATCGCATCCGCGAACAGCATTTCCAATGTGAATACGATCAGTGTGGGTCAGGTTCTGGTGATCCCCTGATCATCGGGGGACCTGGATCAATAACCAATAAAAGCCTGCGGAGAGCAGTGCGCTGGCAGGGATGGTGATCAGCCACGCGGTAAGAATGTCTCCGGCGACGCTCCAGCGGACCTTGCTGAACCGTTCCGATGCGCCCACGCCGATGATGGCAGAACTCACGACTTGTGAGGTGCTGACCGGCGCGCCGAAGAAGGACGCGCCGAGGATGACGACCCCCGAGGTGAGTTGGGTTGAAAAACTGTGCAGAGGGCGGATCTTGTAAAACTTCCCACCGAGCGTGCGGATGAGTCGCCAGCCTCCGAGGCTGGTGCCGATGGCGATCGCCGCCGCGCTCACGACGATCACCCAAAACGGCACCTCGAATTCGGGCAATACCCCGCCAATGACCAAACTCAAGGCGATGATCCCCATTGTTTTTTGCGCGTCATTCGTGCCGTGGCTGAGGGCAAGCGCAACCGCCGTGAGTAATTGACTGCGTTTAAAGAATACGTTGATCCGCGGCGACGCGCTTTGAACCAGAAAGTAAATAATGCGCGTGATGATAAAACCGAATAGGAATCCGATGAGGGGCGAGGCGAAGAGCGCGATCAACACCTTGTTCAAGCCCGCAAACAGGATCGCGCCCATTCCGGCGCCTGAAACGACCGCCCCGATCAATCCGCCGATGAGCGCGTGAGACGAACTGCCGGGTATGCCGAGGTACCAGGTGAGAAGGTTCCAGGCGATGGCACCCAGCAATGACGCAGCGATCATCTCCAGGGTCAGCGCTTCGGCTTCGACGATTCCGGAGCCGATCGTTTTTGCCACCACAACCCCGAACAGGAACGGTCCGAAAAATTCGGCGATGGCGGCAATCCCCAGCGCGGTGCGTGGGCCAAAGGCGCGCGAGGAGATCATGGTCGCGACGATGTTGGATGCGTCGCGCATGCCGTTGAGCAGGTCGAAGATCAACGCGAGCGCGATGACGATGAGGAGGTCGTTGGGCAATTATTGCTCCAGCCGCCGTCCTCGGCGGCGGGGACGCCGCCGAGATCAGGTCGTTTAGGTTTTCTTCACCACAATATCCGCGATGATGTTCCCCGCTTCATCGCCGCGGTCTGCCGCGTTGGAAAGGTGACGATATACCTCGCGCAGTTTCAACATCTCCACCACATGATGCACATCTTCGGGTCCGCGGAAGAGATCGGCGACCGCTTCGCGGTACACACCCTCCACTCGGTTTTCGAGCGCTTTCGCGCGTTGGGCATGTTCGGTGGCAACCGCGGGATGTTTCTGTAATCGCAATACTGCCTGATAGATCTCGTACGCGGCATCCTTGAGGAGCGCCGCCATGCGTGACATGTACGGTGTGGGCTGGACGTTCAAGATCGCCATCTCGATAACCGTGCTGTCTGCATAGTCGATCACATCGTCGATGGATCGGGACAAGGCGAAGATATCCTCGCGGTCGAACGGTGTGACGAACGTGCGGTTCAACTCGTCGATCAGGATGCGGCGGGTCTCATCCGCCTCTTTTTCCTTCAAGGACAGTTGCTCGGCGATCTCCTGTGCGGGCGACTCGAGATACTTCACCAGCAGTCTCAACCCCTCGTAGGTGGTCGCAGCCTGCTCTTGAATGAGTTTGTGAAAAACTTCCTCGCGCTTCTTGAAAAATCGGAACATGAAAACCTCTTGCTTGTGCTGATTTTGTCCGTCAATGATACCACTGGCAAGAGTACAATCCCGACAAATCACATATACATTCACGCGATTTGTCACATGAATTCTCCTGCTGGGAATGCTACACTTCTTACCAAAAGGAGTCTTCATGCAATATCCTCCCGAACCATTTCGCATCAAAGTTACCGAACCGATCCGCTTGATTCCGCGCGAGGAGCGCGAAGCCGCGCTCAAACAGGCGGGCTACAACCTCTTTGCCCTCAAGGCCGAAGATATTTTCATTGACCTGCTGACCGACTCAGGCACAGGCGCAATGAGTTCCGAGCAATGGGCGGCGATCATGCGTGGCGACGAGTCTTATGCGGGGGCGCGCTCTTATCACCGCCTCAAAGCCGCCGTCGAGGATATCTTCGGTTTCAAATATTTCGTCCCGACCCATCAGGGACGAGCCGCCGAAAATATTCTAGCCGCGTGTTTGGTGAAGCCCGGGCAGTGGGTTCCCAGCAACATGCACTTCGACACCACCGACGCAAACATCCGCGCGCGCGGCGGCCGCCCCGCGAACCTCGTCATTGACGAAGCCGCCGACCCCGCGAATCCGCATCCCTTCAAGGGGAACATGGATATTGCCAAGCTCAAAGCCTTCCTCGCGATGTATGGGCGTGAGAAAATTCCGTTCGGGATGATCACCGTCACGAACAACGCGGGAGGCGGTCAGCCCGTTTCGATGGAGAACCTCAAGGCGGTGTCCGCTCTCTATCGCGAGGCAGGCATCCCCTTCTTCATCGATGCGGCGCGCTACGCCGAGAACTGTTTCTTCATCCAACAACGCGAGCCGGGCTATCAAACTAGATCGGTGAAAGAAATTGCCCGTGAGATGTTTGCGCTCGCGGATGGAATGTGCATGTCCGCGAAGAAGGATGCGATCGTCAACATCGGCGGCTTGCTGTGCCTGAACGATGAAAAATTATTTCAAAATATCAAAAACGAATTGATCCTGCGCGAGGGATTCCCAACATACGGAGGGCTGGCCGGGCGCGACCTCGATGCAATGGTGGTGGGACTCTACGAAGGCATGGATGAATCCTACCTTGCCTATCGCATCGGGCAGACGTTATACCTGTCCTCCCGACTGAACGACTCTGGCATCCCCACCATCCAACCCGCAGGCGGACACGCCGTCTACGTGGTGGCGAATCAAATCCTGCCGCACATCCCCAATTATGAATTCCCCGCGCAATCGCTTGGCGTGGAGTTGTATCGCGAAGGCGGAATCCGTGGCGTGGAGATCGGCTCGGTCATGTTTGCGTGTCTTGACCCGCAAGATAACACCTGGCACTATCCCGCGCTCGAACTCTTGCGGCTTGCCATACCAAGACGAGTGTACACACAAAGTCATTTTGATTACGTGGTGGATGCGCTCGCTCAGATAAAATCCCGCGCTCGCGAACTACGCGGGTATAAATTCACGTACGCGCCCGAGTTATTGCGTCACTTCACGGCGCAGTTTGAACCGTTATAACCGAACAGGAGCAATGGAAGGTCCATTGCTCCTGTTGAAATACGGTGAGTTCGGCACGCTACGGGGCGGCAGTCAAATAAGCGAACAACGCGGCGAGATCGTCGTCAGTCATTTTAGATGCATTTTGCCACGGCATCGACTCGGTAAACGGAGTGCCGTTGGGTCGTACGCCAGTTCGCATCGTTTGGATAAACTCTTCGAGGGTCAATGAGCCAACAAAAGGACGCGGGCTGGGAATTGCTGGGCTGACCGAAGTCGCGGGAGATCCGGTCATGTCGGGTCCGTGACAGCCGCGGCATTCTCCAAACGTAGCAACGTATTTGCCGTATTCCGCATTCACACCTTGGGGCGGCGCGGTGACGATGGCTGGCGCTGGTGGAGGCGGTTCCCCGAATAAACCGGCGCCAGACATGACCGCGCCGAGGAAATTCATTTTGTCGCCGGTGACGCCGGTCGTCGGAACTGGTGGGAGCGAGCGCAGGTAGGCGATAATGGCTTCGGTATCATCGTTGCTCAACTCGCGATAGGGCAGGAAAGACATCATTCCCAATTCGTGTCCCTGCTGGTTAATGCTGTAGCGCAGTACACGGAACAGTTCGCCGTCGCTGTAACCGGCCAGTTTGCCGCCCGGCGTCAGGTTTTCCGCTACCATGTCGCCGATGAAGCCAAAACCTTCGGCTTCGGCTATGTTCCAGCCGCCGCTGAGCGGATGTTCACCCGTGGGGCGGCCATCTGGTCCAACTGGGCTGTGACAGCCAACGCAGGCAATGTCCACCAGATATTTGCCGCGGGCGATCTGCTCCGGTGTGCCGGCTACCGTCAGGTCGGGCGCGGGATCCGCGCCGGGAAAGTAAGTGGTGGCCATCCCTTTCGCGCCCCAGAATGAGACCGCGGCGAAGACGAGCGCGAGTAAACCCGCGCCTAGTCCGCCGAGGATTTTGACCCACAGCCTCTGCGCTTT
>CAZFDL010000098.1:0-10192 GCA_964517905.1 uncultured Anaerolinea sp.
CGGCTCGCAAGTCGCGCGGCGTGGACGCTCCGCCTGCAGGTCGTTCTCGCCCGCATCCGTCACTTTTGGACCGGCAAATACTCACCCCGACTCTGAATCAGCAATCACTAAAGGACACTTCATGGCAACCACGGCACGCACCAAAGCCATCTCGATCAACGACCAGCTTGTGGCGGTCACGAAACAAGCCACGCACCTACGCAACTCCTTGGATGCCACCAGAACACCCGAAGCCACGGAAGGACTGAAGAATCTCGAAGGCTCGCTCGGACGCATCAGCGAGGTCCTCGTCCCGTTCGAACAGCGGTTCAGCCACCTGCAAGCCCTCGCGGGGATCGGGCAGGTCGTCAACTCGACCCTTGAAATAGACGAAGTCCTGCAGATCGTGATGGACACCATCGTACGCCTGACCGAGGCGGAACGAGGCTTCCTGATGCTGCGCGACGAACGCGGCGAAATGGTCATCCGTATGGCTCGCAACTGGGAACAGGAGTCGATCAACCAGAGCGAGTCGTCCATCAGCCGCACGATCGTCCAGAAGGTGATCGACGCCGGCGAAGCTGTGCTGACCACGAACGCACTCGAAGACCATCGCTTCAGCGGGCAGGAGAGTGTGATCGCCTTCAACCTGCGTTCGATCCTATGCGTGCCATTGATGGTCAAGACCGAGCTGATCGGTGTGATCTACACCGATAACCGCATCCGCACGGGAATCTTCTCCGAATCAGACCGCGACCTTTTGATCGCATTTGCCAACCAGGCCGCAGTCGCCATTGAGAACGCGCGATTGTTCTCCTCTCTTAAACGGACGCTTGCCGAGGTGACCGAACTCAAGAATCTCATGGATGATGTGTTCGCGTCCATCGTCTCAGGCGTGATCACAGCTGACGTGCAGGACCAGATCACCCTATGTAATCGAGCCGCCGCGTCCATTTTAGGACAGGCTTCCGCGGAGATCATCGGCAGGAAACTCGATGAGATCATCCCCACCTTTGCCGGCGATATCAAACCGCATCTCGAAGCGGTCCGCAAAAGCGACAAGCCCGTGCTCGGGATCGAGTTCAGCCGATCGCTGGCCCAGGGCGGCAACATCGATTGGCGCTTGAACCTCTCACCCCTGAAGGACGCGGGGCAAAAGACTCAGGGTGTCGCCATCGTGCTCGACGATCTCACCGAACGCAAAAAACTCGAAGCACAGCGCGGGTTGTTACAGCGCATGGTCTCCCCTGCCGTGCTCGACCAGCTCGACCCGAACACTTTACAGATCGGCGGCAAGCAGGTTTTTATCACCGTATTGTTTGCCGATGTGCGCGGCTTCACATCGTACAGCGAGAAACATTCGCCGGAGGAATTGGTGGCTGTGTTGAACCAGTACCTCGCCGCCGCGGCGGATGCCGTGCTGGCGCACGAAGGCACCGTGGACAAATTCCTCGGCGACGCGGTGATGGCATGGTACAACGCGCCGATCCTGCAACCCGATCACACCTTGCGTGCGGTAAAGTCGGCGCTGGCGATCCGCGAGGCGATCGCAAAATTACATTCTGAACTGCCGAAAGAAGCGCACCTCGATTTCGGTGTGGGCATTCACTACGGCGAAGCCGTGCTCGGCTGGATCGGCACGGAGAAGCGACTCGAGTTCACCTCGCTCGGGGACAGCGTGAATACAACCAAACGTATTCAGGAAAATTCCGCGAAGAATCAGATCCTCATCAGCAAAGAGGCATACGAGCGCGTGAAAGACGAAGTGGACGCGCGTCCGTTCTCGCCACTCGTGGTGAAAGGCAAGACCCAGCCGCTGGATGTGTTCGAGGTGTTGGGGTTGAAGTAGAGATATTTACGATTGACGATTTGCGCAGTACGGAATTCGTACTGCGTTTTGATTTAAAGCTTTTGTACGAATGAAACCAACTGCCTCAATCCACTTTTCACCGGCTTCACGTTGATAAATTCATTAACCGTATGTGCGCCGCCGCCTGTTGTGACGCCCAGCACCAGAGCTGGATAACCGCGACTCAACGGGATGTTCGCATCCGTCGAGCCCGATGCGAGTAGTGGTTCGAGTCCCTGCTCGCGGATGCACTCCTGTGCAAGTTGAATGAGTGGATGGTCCGCGGAAATTTCGCCAGCAGGACGTTGCCCGATCACTTCCGCTTCAAACTTCACTTCGGGCTGACTCGCCTCCTCAATCGCATTCTCCACCTTCAACACCAACTCCGCCAATTCCTCCTGCCCCTCCGAGCGCAAATCCAGCTCAAGCCGCGCTTCAGCGGCGATCGTGTTGATCGAGGTGCCGCCTGAAATTTTACCGACGTTCATCGTCGTGCGTGGGGATTCGGGAAGCTTCATCGAAGTCAACTCCACGACAAGTTTCGACAATTCGTGGATCGCGGACGGCTTTCCGTAATCAGACCATGAATGTCCGCCAGAAGTTCTTGCCGTAACGCGATAGCGTTTGACTCCGATCGCCCGATGATACACATTCCCCAATGCCATCCCCTCCAGCACGAGGTACGCTTGCACGTCCGCGCCGAAACGATCCACGACTGCTTTCATGCCGCGCAAATCGCCAAGCCCCTCTTCACAGACGTTTGCCACGAACCAAATATCGCCAGCGAATCCCCCTCTCCCTTCGGGAGCCCCCTTCGGGGATGATAAGGGCCGGGGTGAGGGTAAAGACCACAACAACCCGAACAACGCGGCGACGCCGAGAGAATTATCCCCGATGCCGGGACCAAAAACCTTCCCCGCCTCGCGCCGAATATTCAAGTTCGTTTCGGCTGGAAAGACCGTATCCAAATGAGCAGAAATAACAAGCGGTCGGTTGTCGGAGGTCAGCGGTCGGTTTGCAGATAATAAGCCGTACACATTCCCCGCTTCATCGATTTCCACATTGTTCAATCCCTCTTTCTCAAACAACTCGCGCACGAACTCCGCCCTCGCCGCTTCGGCAAACGTCGGCGCAGGGATTTGCTGAATCTGAATCGCAAGTTCGATCACGCGTTCCGCGAGGCTCAAGTCTCTAATCTCCAATTCTCAATTACCACCCTTCGGGAGCCTCAGGGCGGCGCTTACTACAAGTCATCTCAAAAATGTCACCCTGAGCGTAGCGAAGGGTCTCTACTGCAAAAAACAAGAGACTCCTCGGTCGCAACAACCGCTCCCTCAGAGCGACATGGTATTTTTGAGACAAGTTCTAATTACCGCTTTCCTCACACATCCCGCGCCATGCCCATCACCGCGTTCAAACGCGCCTCTGCCAATCCGGGCATTACCTCCAACGGAGAGAACGCGCCGCTGCCTTCCAGTTTCAACGAAGCGGACACGCTTCCGTAAAATACACCTTCCAGCGGGTCGTAGTTCTTGCAATAGCCTGCGAGGAAACCGCCGTCGAACGCATAGCCTGCACCGGTGGGGTCGACCAGACGCGCCGGGTAGGCGGGGATTTCAACTTTCCGTTTCATGCCAGCCATGTACAGCAACTGTCCCTGCGCGCCGCACTTGATCACCACGTATTCACATCCGTACCGCGCGACAGCCTCAGCCATTTCCCAGAGATCATGGGTTTCACCCCAGAAAAGGTTGCGCAGGTCCTCCTGTGAAATCAACAACGCGGTCACCCCGTTCAACATGGCAGGCAGTTCGCGCCGCGCTTTGGGAGTCATATTTGCAGGAGCAGGGTCGAGGACGAACGTGTGCGCGTCCCCGCGATTCAAACCCGCCATCAACTGAGTCTGCGTCGAAAGTTCCATCGGGCAGAACAACGCGGCGCGCGCCGAAAAGTACTCATCCGGAATATCGGTGATCAGCACCCGCTTTTCTTCGACCGGGTCACGCTCTGCCGCCGGCTGATATCCAAGCAGGGATTTGGGGAACATCATGCCGCGCCGTGCAAATTGCGCGATCGGATTCGCACTATTCGTTACAAAATTTTCGTTATACGAGATGAACTCGCGTACATCCAGTGGTTGTGGAAGGAGTTTGATGCCGCTGGTGTCGAACCCGCGCGACTTGCATTCGTTCAACCACGCACGCGGATAATCGTCTCCCACGCGTCCCACCAGTCCGATATCTGATTCCCACACCTTCAAGCCTGCCGCCGCGTACAAAAGACTACCGCCCGGCACATCCAACCGCGGCTGCCCCTCGGCGGGCAGGAGAAATTCGCGCGTCAGATTTCCAAAGACGAGAAACCGGGGAGGCATGGTAGGCAATTATAAGATGGAATGAAGCCGCCTGAAGAAAAAGAACATCCGCCTATCAGCGGATTCGTAGCTACTCCATCAACGGTCGCGGCTTGGATTCAGACGGCGCTGGCTGATGCAACGGCAGAAGAAACGTGAACGTGCTTCCCTTCCCCACTTCGCTTTCCGCCCAGATGCGTCCGCCATGCAGTTCGACCATCCCTTTTGCCACGGCGAGACCCAGCCCCATTCCTGCGTAGCGACGCGTGAGGTGATCCTCCACCTGGAAGAACCGCTCGAAGACGCGCGGCAGGTCACGTGCAGGGATACCGATTCCCGTGTCTTCGACGGACACCTTTAGGTATCCCGATTCCTCCCCCGCCCGTATAGTCACGCGCCCGCCGGGGTCGGTGTACTGAATGGCATTCTTCACCAGGTTACTCAGGGCAATATTGATCTTGACGCCGTCCGCATCCATGAAGAGCGGTGAGTCGGACCGTTCAACCGCCAGCGTAACGCTTTGCGATCTCGCCTCATCCTGAAAGATGAGCGCTACATCGTCCACGATCCTCGCCAGTGATACTCGATTGCTTCGTACCCGCGCAGAACCCTTGTGGTAATTGTCCACATCGGCAAGGTTTTCGACGATCTCCTTCAATTTGGTTGCGTTGCGAATGATCGTATCCAGTTGCTCGCCGTATTGCTCGCCAGCCAGTTCGCGCAGAAAAGTGGCATGACCAAGGATCAAGCCAAGCGGCGTGCGAAGCTCGTGCGAGGTGATGGCGATAAAGTCCGTCTTTAGGCGTTCAAGTTCGGCCAGTTCAATGCGCACGGATCGTACCAGCCGGCGCAAGGTGTCGTTTTGCATCGCTTGTGCAGCGAGGGCGCCCAGCGCGGAAAGGATAGCCAGATCTTCGTCCGTATAGTGCGCATTGTCCTTTTTGTTGATCGTTTCCAATACGCCGATCACTTCGCCGCGCGCGATCAGCGGCACAGCGGCAAGCGACCGGGTTTCGTATTGCGAAATGCGGTCGGGCACTTTGAAGTGGCGCTGGTCGATCCTCGTATCCTGTATAATCAACGGCTGACCGTTGCGGAACACCCAGCCTGCTGCACTGCCGTCCAGCGGTACGCCGACCCGGCGCAGCGCTTCGCGGTGGATCCACGCCATCGAGAGGAACCGAAGTTCTTTCGCCTCCGCTTCGTACTCGAGAACCGAGGCAAACTCACTGTTGGTCATCTCGCTGGCTTCGGTGATGACGGTTTGCAGGAACGCCTCGATATCCGGCGCTGTTGTCAGACCCCGCACCACTTCCAGCAAGCGCTCCAGATGGTCGATTCGTTCGTTGGCTGCCATTGTTCGAATTATACAACACGGGCATGGCTAAAGAATATTTGTTTCATTGAAGAACCACTTCATACCCAGGAGAAACAGAGATGGCTCAGAAAAAAGTACGCGTGGCGATCATCGGCGTGGGCAATTGCGCTTCCTCCCTCGTGCAGGGCGTTCAATTCTACAAGAACGCCAGGAAGGACGAGGCGATCCCCGGTATCATGCACGCCCAGCTCGCCGACTACCACGTGCGGGATATTGAATTCACTCTCGGCATCGATGTGAACGTTACCAAGGTCGGCAAGGACCTCTCGGAAGCGATCTTTGCCGAACCGAACAATACCTACAAATTTGCGGACGTTCCCAAACTCAATGCACCCGTCGTGCGCGGGATGACCCACGATGGGCTGGGCAAATACCTGAGCGGCATGATCCAAAAAGCGCCCGGCTCGACTGCAGACATTGTCAAACTCCTGCGCGACACAAAAACCGATGTGGTGATCAACTTTCTGCCGGTAGGTTCCGAGATGGCGACCAAGTGGTACGTGGAACAGGTTATCGAAGCGGGTTGCGCCTTCGTCAATGGCATTCCCGTGTTCATCGCATCCTCAGAGTATTGGGGAAAACGTTTCGCCGATGTTGGCTTGCCGATCCTCGGCGATGACGTTAAAAGCCAGGTCGGCGCGACGATATTGCATCGTCAACTCGCCACCTTGTTCGTTGACCGCGGCGTAAAGATCGACCGCACCTATCAACTCAACTTCGGCGGCAACACGGACTTCCTCAACATGCTCGAACGCGAACGGCTCGAAAGCAAAAAGATATCAAAGACCAACGCGGTCACCAGCATGATTCCCTACGACCTTGACCCGTCCAACGTTCACGTCGGTCCGAGTGATCACGTGCCGTGGCTGACCGACCGCAAGTGGGCATACATCCGCATGGAAGGCACCACCTTCGGCAATGTGCCGCTCAACGTGGAACTCAAACTTGAAGTGTGGGATAGCCCCAACTCCGCCGGTGTGATGATCGACGCGATCCGCTGCGCCAAACTCGCCCTCGACCGCGAACTTGCGGGTCCAATTATCGGTCCCTCCTCCTACTTCTTCAAGACTCCGCCCAAACAATTCCGCGATGAGATCGCCAAACAAAAAGTGGACGATTTCATTTCAGGCAAGAGCGATGAGTAAACCCTCTCCCCTTGGGAGAGGGCAGAGTGAGGGGAGCCGCCTCTTTCTCACCTTTCGCGAAGCACCCCTGTGGGGCAGCTTGCTCGCCATTCTTCTAGCCGCGTGCGTCCCCTCCGCGCCGGCCGCTCCCACTGTGGACGTGAACGCGATTTCAACACAGGCATTTCAAACCGCACTGGCTGGACTGCAACCCACGCAAACGCCGCTTCCCACGGAGACGCCGGTTCCCCCTCCGACTGCGATCCGCACGCCGCCCGCGCTTCCCTCTACATACGTTGCCAGTCGATTGAATCCGTTGGATGCGCCGCATACCTACATCCAGGACTCGTGCGAATACCTGCACAACAAGTGGAATTCCAACAATGCCGCGCCGGGAACGGTCGTCATGGTTATCATGTTCCACGGCATCAACAAGGATTCAGCGGGCGATGCGAACGATATCCTCGACTCCGATTTCAAGCGGATGATGAATGACCTCAAAGAACAGGGCTTTGAAGCCATCAACGCGACTCGAATGGCGGATTTCATGGATTCCAACGCGAAGATCCCGCCTCGCTCGGTGCTCCTGATCGCGGATGACCGTCATCATGGCGAATACTTCAATGACCACTTTCGCCCGTTCTATGAAAAATTCGGCTGGCAGGTCATCAATGGTTGGATCAGTCTGGAGGATGGTCCGCGCGCGCTGAGTTTGGAGTCCAATATCTCCCTCGAAGCTGAGGGCTGGGTGGATCATCAATCACACGGCTACATCCACAACATTAACATGGGCGATTCATCCACCGACGAATTTATCCGAACGGAATTCGAAAAGTCCATCGCCGATCTGCAGACCAATTTCGGCAAAACGCCCGTTGCGATCATTTGGCCGGGCGGCGGATTCGGCATCCGTCCTGTGCAGTTCGCACGCGAGTATGGCTATCGACTCGGCTTCACCATCAACCCGCGCGGTCCGGTGATGTACAACTGGATTCCACTTGCAGATCAAAGTGATCCTGCGCGCCCTGCATATCTGCCCGAAGGTTACGTCAACGACCCGCGCATGGTCATCCCGCGCTATTGGCCCTATCAGGTCGCTTCGAACATCGATGTTGTCCGGCAGATCGGCAACGAAGCGGCTGCATACGCGGAACAACATAAAGCCGTCGAACTCGAATATTACGATGTCGTCTGCGCGCCGACCTACGGGGCGATTCCTTAACAAGCTCAAGGCGGCGTCTCCGCCGCCGAGGACGGCGGCATGAGCAATATTTAGTATGAACTCCACCGAATTCAACGCCTACAAAACCCGCTACCGCGCCGCGATCCGTAAGGTGCTCGCTGAATCCGAAAAAGGCCGCCTCGACGAAGCAGGCTTCCCTGCATACTCGCATCCCAACAAGGTCATCAACTGGCTGTTCTGGCAACGCCTTCACACCGCGATCAACCACATTGAAAGTACCGCACCGTACGAAAACATCCTCGACTTTGGTTGCGGGAGCGGCGTGATGCTCCCGTTTCTTTCGGGTCTGGGCACACGCGTCGTTGCGATCGACGTTGACCTGCTCCCTCTCGAAATAGTGAAACAACATATCCCTCTCGCCGCGAACGTGCGCGTGCTGGATGCGAAACAATCTCCGATCGCAAATCTTCCACAAGCGTCATTTGACCTGATCAACGCACTCGATGTTCTCGAACACGTGGACGATCTGCCGCGCACAATTTCACAACTGCTGAATCTCCTCAAACCGAATGGTCAACTGGTGGTGTCTGGTCCGACTGAAAATATCCTGTATCAGATTGGTCGCCGACTTGCGGGTTCCGAATATTCCGGTGCGTATCACGAGCGCGGCATCGCCGAGATCAAGCGCGAACTGCGTCGCAGCGCGCGCCTCGAACACATCGCAACTCTTTATCCACCCATTCCTCTCTTTGAGGTATTTGCCGCCCGCGCAAAGTAATTCATCTGCAATTCATTGGGGGATGTATACTTAACTCATGCAAGCTCAACCGTATGTTCCGGGAACGAAGCCGGCAGATGCAGGCCCGCTCTCGCGGTTCATTCCTCCGCTCGAAGAGGGAGTGCTCTCCCGCTGGCTTCCGCTTCACGCGCCGATCTCCAGTTGGCTCCTCGACCCCTTCGGATTCTCCCCCCGCCTCGTGCTCGAGGCCGCGCGTGCGGGCTATCGCGTGCTCGTGACGGCGAACAATCCCGTTACGCGTTTTCTACTGGAGATTTCTTCCAATCCTCCCGCTGAAACCGAATTCAACGCCGCGCTCGCCGAATTGGAATCCGCCAGGAAGGGCGACGAGAGGCTTGGGGCGCATTTAAAATCACTTTATCAAACACCCTGCGAAAAATGTGGTCGTGAGATTCAAGTGGAGTATTTTCTGTGGCGCAAAGATGCGGCTGCACCTCAT
This sequence comes from uncultured Anaerolinea sp., assembly GCA_964517905.1. Taxonomy (GTDB): domain Bacteria; phylum Chloroflexota; class Anaerolineae; order Anaerolineales; family Villigracilaceae; genus Defluviilinea. Next base: position 9,105 of record CAZFDL010000098.1, read on the forward strand.
GCCCGTGTGTATACCTGTCCACATTGCGAAGACTCAGGCGAGCGTGTTGCCACACAACAGGACATTGACCGCGCGAAACAGATCGCCGCAACAGACGGTCTGCACCGTTCGCGTGCGTTCGAGCGCGTGGCAAAACTCGATGACGATGATCGCGTCTACGCGGAAGAGGCAATCCAACATTACCTGCCGCGTCCGCTGTATTTTTTGACGACAGGTATCAATCGCATCGACGGATTGAATCTCACGCCTGAGCGCACGCGCGCTTTGAGCGCGTTGATCCTCGTCGCGTGCGACGCAGGCAACACGTTGTGGGATTATCCGCCCACGCGCCCGCGTCCAAAGCAGCTCAATATCCCGAGTCAATTCCGCGAACACAACCTGTGGACTCAGCTGGAGCGTGGATTAAATCTCTGGACTGAAACAGGCGCGGGCGTGGTCGTTGAAGCGTGGCCCCGAAAAATCCCTGAGAGCGGAGGAATCTGCATCTACGAAGGTCGTCTGAAAGAGTTGGCGCATGAGGTCAAAAAAGAGATCCCGATCGCCGCGGTGATTGGAGCATTGCCGCGCCCGAATCAAGCCTTTTGGACGCTCTCCGCGTTATGGGCTGGCTGGTTGTGGGGGCGCGAAGCGGTGGAACCATACAAGGTCGCGTTGCGTCGTAGGCGGTATGACTGGGCATGGAACGCAACCGCTCTGCACTCCGCATTCACACATCTCTTTGACCTGTTGCCGCTCGGAACACCATTCTTTGGATTCATGCCTGAACCAGAGCCGCCCTTTCTCACTTCAGCATTGACCGCCGCCAACGCGGCAGGATTCGACTTGAACAGCATTGCCTTGCGAACCGAACACGACCCGATTCAAATTTTATGGAATCGCGGAGAGCATCTCAAACGTGAAGCCAATGACCCTGATGTTTCTGTTGTGCGTGAAGCGATTCATTCGCATCTCGTCGAGCGCGGTGAGCCTGCAAGTTATCTCCACGTGCACGCGGCGGGGCTGATCGCGTTGGCGGAGGCTCACGCGTTGAAAAATAAAACGCAGGAATTCGATGACGCCTTGCGCGCGACGAATGCGTTGATTCAATC
>CAZFDL010000099.1:0-4467 GCA_964517905.1 uncultured Anaerolinea sp.
CGCCGTGCCTGTGAGTCCGTGAGCCGCGTCTTGATACACCGAAAGGCATGTGCTATAAAGAGACCATCTCTGACGGAGGTTTTGTCATGCGCTTGAATTTCTTCAAAGGGATCTTCATCCTTGCCCTGTCGGCTCTCGCCTGCTCGAATTTCACATCTTCGCCACCTTCCGCCGAACCTGAGTATCGCTACGACGATCTGCCGGAGGCAGGTGATGAATCCGCCGCGATTTCGGAATATCGCGCCATTTCGCAGTGGGGAAAACTTGAGATCACGTATTTCTTTGTAAACGGCACCGGAAAAATTGCAGGTGATGAGGAGAAAACACTCGTCAGACAGGCTTTCGACCTATGGGCGCAGCAAACCCCGTTGACGTTCAAAGAAGCGGCGAATCGCTCGCAGGCTGATATCGTTGTCGGCTGGGCAACCAATGATCACGGCGATGGCGACCCGTTCGACGGACCCGGCGACGTGCTGGCACACGCGTCGTTTCCAAATCCATTCGATGACCGCTCGGTTTTCCTGCATTTCGACGACGATGAACGCTGGGTAAACAGCAACACACAAAACGTAGACCTGCTCACGGTGGCCGCGCATGAGATCGGTCACACGTTGGGGCTCGGGCATAGCAACGACCCGGACGCGTTGATGTATCCCAGTTACGGCGGACCGCATCGATTCCTTGGGAGGGACGATATCGCTGGCGTGCAGAGCCTTTACGGGCTGGCAAGCGCACCTCCGCCTGCGCCAGATGCCCCTGCGGATGACTCGCCGCCTCCCAGCGCGGCAGATGATTCCGATCGAGACGGGATCTCCGACCGCGATGAACTTCTCGTCACCGGCACAGATCCAAACAATGACGACAGCGACAACGACGGTTTGGGCGATGGCGTGGAAGTGTTGAACCGCATGAATCCCCTCGACCCGGATATGGATCGCGACGGCGTAAGCGACGGGCAGGAAGTGGCCAACGGTACCGATCCGTTCTTCCCTGAACAGGCAGGTATTTCTCCTGAACTCGAAGACGAAGTGAGCAATTTTTTAACGGAGGCGATCGAATTGCAGATCGCAGCCTATCAACGCGGCGACGCTTCGATCGCGTCATCCATCATGCAGGGCGATATCTTCGATAACTTATCTGCCGAGATCGATACTCTCAATGCGCAAGGCTTGGTTTCGATCTTTGAGATTGACTATTACGAAAGTTACATCAACGATATCCGCGTCTTGAACAACGCACACATCGAAGTGGACACCTGCGAAGTGTGGACGACCACAACCTACCGCCTTTCAGACGGTCAATTGATCGCAAGTGAAGGCCCGAGCCTGTTGCCTCAAACCATCACGATCCGGCAGTTGAACGCGGGCTGGTTCATCACCGCCGTCGAATTCTTCGATGCGCCGGCTTTTTGCAATTGACCCAAGTTGGTGCGGCAGTTGTACTGCTGCACGGATTGATCATCCGCGATGAACAAACTCATCACAATCGTCGGCGCGAGCGGCGTCGGCAAGACGACACTCGTCCATGCGCTGGCCAAAACAGGAATGTTTGCAACGGCGTTCGAACAACACGCCGAGCGTCCATTTCAGGCATTGTTCAAAAAGAATAGGCAGTTCGCGCTCGCCAACCAGGTCGATTACCTTCTTCTGCGCGCGGAACAGGAAAAGCAATTGCGCGCCGCAAACAAAATCGGTTTGATGGATGGCGGGCTGGACCTCGACTTTAACGGATTCACCCGCCTCTTCCACAACCTCGGCTTGCTCACCGACGCTGAATTCGATCTCTGCCTGCGGCTTTATTCGCTCTTGCGGGAGTTGTTACCTCCCCCCGATCTCATCGTCGCGCTCAGCGCGCCACAGGTACTCATCTCGCAAAGACTCGCCTCCCGCAGGCGGATCAACATCGCATCCGCGAACGACGCGCAGGTACTGGATGGATTCATGCGCCAGTGGTTGGAGTCCGTGCCAAACGAGAGCATCTTGCGCATCGATGTGTCAGGCGAAGATGAAAACTATCGGCGGTCAACACAACAGATATTGGATCGGGTTGGGTCGGGAGATCCGAGCTAACCGGCCTCACTGGAATCGCAGTCGGTGCGGCATCGAGATCGGCGCATATTGATCGAACGGCTCGGCAACGATGAACAACCTGCCCCACGACGCGTCCCCCTCCGAATAGATGCAGGTTTGCAGAACCACCTCGCCCTCTCCAGCGAATACTTTCATAAAGAGTTCCGAAGCCGAAAGCGTTTGTCCGCTCTCGAGGTCAACAAAGTCGCTCGTGACGCTTTGGGGCGATAAGGCCTGATAACGCATAAACTCACGAATCATATACGTTCCCACGCGTCCATCGCCATAGATCAGATATAGTAATTGACCCTCTTCGAGAAAGAAGAAGTCGTTCCCAGCAAGGTAATTATGCGCCAACAGGCCGATCGTCTCGTAGCGTGAAGCCAGTTCAAACTGGGTCAACGTGGATGCTGCGGATGAAATATATGTGGGGTTGCCCTCTGGTTGGGGCACGATCGTGTGCGCCAGCACACCGGGGACGTACACGCCGCGCAGTTCGTCTGCTTCGCCATTGGTCACTTGCGCGACAAAAAACTCAAATGGCGGGATTTCGGTCTTCTCCCATGCACGCACCGGTGATGGGATAAGGAGACTGGTAATGACGAGAAGTAAATACAAGACTTTTTGGGAGTGATTTTGTTTGCAGTGATGTTTCATGCAGGAAATTGTAGAGGGGTTCCCGTTACCTACACATGCTTGCTGCATGATTTTCAATTACAGTTCTGAAAATTTACCCGTTGGTTCTATGCCGCGGCAAGAAGATTTAGTTTCAATTAATGCCGTGTAGTACTTTTGGTCATGCCCGATGAAAATTCCAAGTTAGATTGTCACATGTTGGTCCCTGCCCGGGGAGATGCTATAATCCAACAAGTTCATCCGGTTTCAGTAAATAAAGAAAGCCATGTTTCGAAGATGAAAAACGAACGCCGGCGCAATTCATCGATATTTTGGTGACCTCTGTAATACCATCCCTCTCCACCTCATCTACACGCCATGAACAACCTACGAAAAATATCCCAAATCATCGAACCGCAAACCGCCATCGAAGGCGCAGGTGTGCGTTTGCTTCGCTCGTTCGGGCCAAAAGTCAGCAACCTGTTCGACCCCTTCCTGCTCTTCGATCATTTCGCCTTCAACGACCCGATCGAAGGACCCATCCGCGGCTTCCCGTACCATCCACACCGCGGCATTGAAACAGTCACCTACATGCTCGAAGGCTCCACCGCCCATCGCGACAGCCTCGGCAATCAGGGTCTCATCGGTCCCGGCGACGTGCAATGGATGAGTTCCGGGCGCGGCATCCTCCATGAGGAAATGCCCCGCCGCGGCGAGAGCGGTAACATCTACGGATTTCAACTCTGGGTCAACCTGCCCTCGCACCTCAAAATGTCCGCGCCGCGTTACCAGGAAGTAACCGCATCCACGATCCCTACGTTTGAAAAAGACGGGGTCAAGATCCGCGTTGTCGCTGGGACGGTGGACGGAGTTAATGGACCGGTCGAGGATATTTCCGCCTCGCCTCTGTACATGGACGTGGAACTGGCTCCCGCCTCCGAATGGCAGACTCCCATCCCCAACGGACACACCGCCCTCGCGTATGTCTTCAATGGCGAAGGAGTGTTTTCGAGCGAGACCGTGAACGCTCTTCATCTTGTCAAATTTTCGGATGGCGATCACATCACTGTGAAAACAGAAAACAACCCCGTCCGCTTCATGCTCATCGCGGGCGCGCCGTTCAAGGAACCGATCGTACCGTACGGTCCTTTCGTGATGAACACACTCGAAGAGATTCAAGAGACGTTGAAAGAATTACGTAACGGAACGTTTATAAAATAAACCGTTGTGGGGCGGGGTGACCCCGCCCCACAAATTTTTAACGGGAGGTTTCATTGACTAAAATCCTCTACGGCGAACGCCTCGGCAAACAAGGACAACTCCGCCTCGGATGCACAGCCATCATCTTCGACGACGACAAACGCGTCCTGCTCACGCGCCGCACGGACAACGGTCAATGGTGCCTGCCCGGCGGTGCCATGGACTCGGGCGAGTCCGCGGCGGAGGCGTGCGAACGCGAAGTGAGGGAGGAGACAGGTCTCCACGTCCGCGCGAAGCGTTTGGTCGGCGTGTACAGCGATCCGAATCAACTCATCATTTATCCCGACGGGAACAAAGTCTTCGTTGTCGCGTTATCCTTTGATGCGGAAATCGTCGGCGGCGAACTCGGCTTGAGTAACGAGACCACCGATGCGGGGTTCTTCACGATGGTAGATATGGAAACAATGCCAATGCTTGGCAATCACAAATCCCGCGTGGAAGATGCGCTGTTGAATCGAGCAGAGGCATTCATCAAATAGTCACAACAATACGGCGGTTCAGGCGACAGTTGCAATGTCGCCTG
>CAZFDL010000099.1:4567-10085 GCA_964517905.1 uncultured Anaerolinea sp.
TGCAGTTTTTTTACACACCTGAAAAAGTTTATTCCATGGTCGCGGCGTACGGGGAGGCGGGTCGCGCGAACTATCGCCTCTTCGAGTTGACCGGCGACATCCTTTACCCCATCGTGTACACCCTATTTTTCAGCCTAGCCATCACGTGGCTCTTTCAGCGTGGGTTTGCAACGCACAGCGTGATGCAGAAATTCAACGTGACACCCTTCGGCGGTTGGTTGTTTGACTTATTCGAAAATTTAGGTATTGTAGCAATGCTGACCGTGTATCCATCCACGCCAGCGCCATTGGCATGGGTCACTGCGATATTCACCATGGTCAAATGGCTGTTTGCGATTGCAAGCGGCGTGTTGATGTTGATCGGCTTGGTGAAAGCCGCGATGAAGGGATTCAAGAAACAATCGTAAGACCGACTTAAGTCGGTCCTACCCACCACACCCCCGTACACTCCGCCAGGACGATCCATTTGTTTTGCCTGACCTTTTGCCCCAACTCATCACCGAAGAAAAAGCGGGATAATTCCTCGGCTTCTGCCAGCGATTCGAATTTGTAATCGGTGCGAATCCACGTACTTTGAAAACCGTTTTTGTCCAGCCATTGATACGTGGACTCCACGTGCCCGAGCCGAATCGGATTTTCATTGCCCGTACCAAGCGACTCGAATAGGATGATCGTTCCATCCGTTCGCAGGACGCGCCTCATTTCAGCGAGCCAAACATCCAGATCACTGGTTTGCTTCTGCTCATTCCACACGGCGAGATAACTCACACTCCAGCCAGAAACGACAAGGTCAGCGGAATGATTCTCGACAGGCAGCTTTCGATGATCCGCCACATCCACCTGCCAATTGGAGAATCCGCTGGCTTCGAGGCGCGAACGGCACACGCGCAACATTTCCTCCGAGATATCGAACGCGCGGATCGACTTTGCACGAGAAGCAAGCATAAGCGTCAATCGCCCGGTTCCTGCACCCAGATCGAAAACATCCAAGCCCTCGGGGCTGGTAATTTCTTCAATTGCCCTCGGAATATTTCCCTCGTAATCCTCGCGCGCGATCAAAGCTTCGTAGCGGTCGCCGTCCGTTTGATAAATTTTTCTCTGCTGCTCGTCACTCATGCATGGATGTCCAATCGTAATCTTCCTTCAACACCCTCGCAGGGACTCCCCCCACCAGCGCATTGTTCACTTTCATTTTGCTACTAACTACACTCCCCATTGCCACAAGTACGCTGTCGCCGATGGACGATCCCGGCGCAAAACGGACAGCGCTCCCAAGATAACAACCGCTCCCGATCTCAATATCCCTATCTCGAACACCGATCCCATGCGTCCAGAATTGCGAGCCGATTCCCGCGATCCAAGAACGATCGCCGAGTTTAAAGATCCCTGCGACATCGAAATGATGACCCGACGTGATCAGCGTGTCTGCACCGATGTCCAGCGTCCGCGCGTAATTCGAATTGCGGTTCTCCTCACGCAGGACCCAATAACCACATGAAAAAGTATTCCGATCAAGGATGGACGCGCCTTCGGCGATTCTCACCTTCATGGGACCGAGGAACAGGTTGAAGAATCCGATATTCGATTTCGAGATCAAGAATTCGTCTACAGCAATGATCGTACCAAACCCAATTCGGGATTTGTCAATTTGATAGCCAAACAACATCCTGTATCCAAGCACGCGTAAAGCGTTCAACGGTAGCGCTCCTATCAGGATGGCAAAGGCAACTTTAATGACGGGCATCGTAAATCCTTCCCAAGAAGGGTGTAAAAATTCAACCGGCATGGTAGATTATACGGCATCCCGATTACAGAGAGGCTGCGCATGAACCCTGAAAACCAATTTGACTTCTGGCTTGGCGAATGGGATGTAACCTGGGGCGAAGATGGCAAAGGCACCAACCGCATCGAAAAAGTCCTGGGCGATAAAATCCTCCAGGAAAATTTCGATGGTGGAGGATTGCTCGGCATGAGCTTCTCCGCCTACGATCCGGAACGTAATCTCTGGTGCCAGACCTGGGTGGACAACAACGGCACATACCTCGATTTTACAGGGAAGTTTCAGGACGAGAAAATGACCCTCAGCCGTGATGCAGTTATCCAAGGGGAAACCTGCAAGCAACGCATGGTCTGGTACAACATCGAAATGAATCGATTCGACTGGAATTGGGAGCGCTCCGACGACGGCGGGGTCACATGGCGCGTTCTTTGGCAGATAAAGTACACGCGCAAAATATAAATTGCTATAATCGGGGGCATGTCTCAACTATCCCCATCCGCACAAAAAATTCAAGGCCTGCTCCACTCGCTCGGATACAACTACACGGTGATCGAACACGCCGAGTCCACACGCACCGCGCAGGAAGCCGCCGATCGCGCGGGTTGCGAACTCGGTCAGATCGTCAAGTCGTTGATCTTCAAGGGTAAAGTATCCAACAAGCCCGTCCTTGTCCTAACCAGCGGCGCGAACCGCGTGGACGAAAAACGTATCAGTGAATACGCGGGCGAAACCATAGGCAAGGCTGATGCCGACTTCGCGCGGGCAGTCACCGGCTTCGCCATCGGCGGCGTGCCACCCATCGGCCATGTCCAAAAGATCGAAACCTATCTGGATGAAGATTTCCTGCAATACGAGACCGTCTGGGCAGCGGCGGGAACACCCAACGCGATCTTCGAGTTGAAGAGCGCCGATTTACAAAAGATGACGGATGGAAAAGTCGCGCGTGTCAAACCATGAAGCAAATTCAGTCTGCGCTTCTCGCGCTGACGCTTAGCCTGCTCACCTGCGCCCGGAACGCTCCCGTGTGGCCTGGCGGCGATGAACCTACTCAAACGATTTCCGCCACGGAAGTCATGTGGGAGTTTTTCGCCTCGCACCCCAAGCCGTAATTTTTTCATTGCAAGCAAACTCCCTTTGTCGTAGAATCGGCATATCTCATCCTTCGACTGTCGCAACGAACGCGACGCTCAGGACAAGCCCAAGGAGGCTCGATGGCTACTACCGCTACGCCAGAAACCCGCCCCATGACCGAGGAGGCGGACTTTCTACAGATAAAATCCGTTGACCACGTGCATTTTTATGTGGGCAACGCCAAACATGCCATGTACTACTGGTGGAAGGCTTTTGGTTTCAAACCCGTTGCCTACTCGGGGCTTGAAACAGGCAACCGCGACTTCGCTTCGTACGTGTTGGAATCGGGGCAGGCGCGGTTTGTTCTTTCCGCGCCGTACGCGCCGTCCAGCCCGCTCGCGGCGCATCACATGGTGCATGGTGACGGGGTGAAGATGATCGCGCTCGAAGTGGACGATGTGGAAAAAGCGTGGAAGGAAACCACGGCACGCGGCGGAAAATCCGCATGGGGTCCGCGTGAAGAGAGGGATGATTTCGGCATCTACCGCACGTCGGCGATCTATACGTATGGTGAAACCCTGCATGTGTTCGTCGACCGCGGGGATTACAAAGGCGTGTTCGCCCCCACGTACAAACCGATCAACTATGAGGCCGAATCAACCGGCCTCGCCGCGGTAGATCACATGGTCGGCAATGTACAACTCGGGAAGATGAATCATTGGGTGAATTTCTATCATCAGGTGATGGGCTTCCGCCAGTTATTGCATTTCGACGACAAGGACATTTCGACGGAATACTCCGCGCTCATGTCGAAGGTGATGCAGAACGGAAACGGACGCGTCAAGTTCCCGATCAACGAGCCTGCGGAAGGCAAACGCAAAAGCCAGATCGAAGAATATCTCGATTATTATCTCTCGCCGGGCGTGCAGCACATCGCCATCATTACCGGCAATATTCTCGAAACCGTCGAACATCTCCGTAAGAACGGGGTCGAGTTCCTGCGCGTCCCCGACACCTACTACGAACTCCTCCCCGACCGCGTGGGAAAGATCAAAGAAGACATGAAAGCCATTCACGATCTCGGCATCCTTGTGGATCGCGACGATGAAGGTTATCTATTGCAGATCTTCACGCGCCCGATTCAAGACCGCCCGACCATGTTCATCGAGGTCATCCAGCGCCACGGCTCCCAGGGATTTGGCAAGGGTAACTTCAAAGCCCTGTTCGAGTCGATCGAGTTGGAGCAGGAACGACGAGGAAACCTGTAATGAAATTCGCCACCGTCAGCACGCTTCGCGCGACAACCCAGCCTGCCATCGTCGTGGACGACCAGGTCCACACCCTGCCCTACCCAGACATGCTCGCCGTGATCGCGGAAGGCGCGGAAAAAGCCGCGCGCAAAGCCGCCAAGGAATCGCTCGGGATGGATGAAGTGCAATTCCTTTCGCCGCTCAAGCCCACCAGCCTGCGCGATGGGTACGCCTTCGAGCAACATGTGAAAACCGCCAACAAGAATCGCGGACGCGAAGTGCCGGAAGAATGGTATCAGTTCCCGGTCTTTTACTTCACGAATCCAAACGCGGTGTTTGGTCACGATGACACGATTCCCTATCCGCACTACACACAAGCCATGGATTACGAATTGGAAATTGCCGCGGTCATCGGCAAAGGCGGGATGAACATCAAAGCGGAAGATGCCGAGAAACACATCTTCGGCTACACCATCTTCAACGATTGGTCGGCACGCGATGTCCAGCGCAAGGAGATGGCGGTGGGACTCGGTCCTGCCAAGGGCAAAGACTTCGCCTCCGCTTTTGGACCAGTCATCCTCACGCACGACGCGCTTGCCGACAAGGCGACGGGAAGACCGGGTGTGTACGATCTCGAAATGGTGGCGCGCGTCAACGGCAGGGAATTATCCAGAGGCAATTGGAAAGATATGCACTGGTCGTTCGGCGAGATCATCGCGCGCGCATCCGATTCGGTTATGCTTTATCCCGGCGATGTGATTGGGTCTGGAACGGTTGGCACCGGCTGTTTGCTTGAACTGACGAAGTTTCAGGGACCGTGGCTCAATCATGGCGATGTGGTTGAACTCGAGGTTGAACGTATCGGTGTTTTGAGGAACACGGTTGGATAGCGCAGGGGCACGACATGTCGTGCCCCGCAATTTTTACGGAGAAATAACATGCCCTTTTATCACAAACTCGGACAGATCCCCCACAAGCGGCACACCCAATTCAGAAAACCGAACGGCGAATTGTATCGCGAAGAATTGATGGGGTTGGAAGGTTTCTCCTCCCTGCAATCCATCCTCTATCACAACTTTCTGCCGCCGCGCGTTAAACACACCGAAGACCTCGGCTCGCGCCTGCCTGAAACTGTGGACTTCGGTCCCATCCGCCATCGCGCGTTCAAGACAGCCGATGCGCCGCTCGGAGGCGACCCGGTCTCTGCACGGATTCCACTGCTTGCAAATCGTGATGTGATCCTCGGCGTGGCACGCGCCTCGAAAAGTATGGACTACTTCTATCGTAACGCGCAAGCCTATGAAACGTGGTGGGTGCATGAAGGCAGCGGCACATTGAAATCGAAGATCGGCAATCACAAATTCCGCAGGGGAGATTAAATCGTCAACCCATAAGGTACGACGTGGCAAATGCACAA
>CAZFDL010000100.1:0-9982 GCA_964517905.1 uncultured Anaerolinea sp.
TCGAGGTCCGTGATATCGGGTCGGCGGGGATTTACGATTTTCGATTTTCGATTTTCGATTTCGGATTGGAGACTGGAGATTGGAGACCGATATGCAAGCCCCAAATTGGATTCGAAACCCGTTTCATTCTTCCCTTCGAGTTGATTCAACAACTCCAGCAGAGTCTCCTCCCCTTCGCCGAGGATGCAGTAATCTGCGCCTCTATCGATGTATTCCCGATGATGATCGGTCGCGTCCGCGCCGCACAGGATGACAACACATCCACGCGATTTTGCCATGTCGATCATTTTGAACGCGGCATCGCGCATTCTGAGCAGGCACATCTTGGAGAGATAGTTGAAGTTATCTTCGTAGAGGATCGCGTACCGAGGCTGATGTTCATCGAGCGCGACCGCCCACTCCTCCTCCGATTCTGCCAGCATGGCATCGAACAACGCGACCTCGTATCCGTGCTGACGCAGCCAACTCGCGGCATACATGGTCCCCAACGGCGGATAGGGCTGCATGGCTTCCCACAGCTTGGGGTCGAAGCGCAGATAGTAGGATTGTCCGAGAAGGATTTGGGTCATGGCACCCTCACCCCCAACCCGCCCCTTCGAGGTGCTTCGCGATCTCCCAAGGGGAGAGGGGAATCATCGCTCAGGTTGTTTAGTTTTTTCCGAAATATCTCATGTGTCCACGTCCGGTGATGATGGAAGTTTCCCTGGCAGACCTCTGCATTGAAAATGGTTTCTTCACCGAAGCCGGGCTGGTTGGAGAAACGTGCGATCTTGCGGGTCATTTCCCATGCTTCGAATTTGTCACCGAACGCGCCGCCTAAACACCATTCCGTCACCTGCTTGGGGAATGCTTCGACTCTCCCGCTGGCCGCTCCTCGCAATGACGGGCCCGCGTTAGGTAAAAACTCCCCTGCCCATTTGTTGACCTTCATCAACTCACGGTATACGTCCATACCTGAGATCGGAATCATCTGGATCAACTCACGGGCAGAGTACAAGTCATGCAGGGGCCACGCGAGCGCAGATTCGGAGACGATCAGATTCGGGCAAATGGTGTGACCGAGTGGACGGACAAGTCGGTTCAACAACAACGCGAACGCGCGCGCCGTCCACACGCGACCCTTGGCAGTGACGAGCATGTAGTCAAAGTCTGCATTTTTTGAAATGTTCAAGACCGCCAGCGAACCTGTCAACGCAACCATGCGGACAAATGGCAACTCGCCGAGTATTTTCCCATAACGAATAGCATGAGGCAGTATTTCGTTAGAACGCGCTTCGCGCTGATTACGAATGTCCGCGATTGCGTCACGACCTGCAAGAAAAAAATAACCTTCACGTGTTCCAACATGCCCCTTCAAGGAAGCCAATGCAAGAGCCAACTCATCCACTCCGGCGCGCACAGGAAGATAACGATGCAGTTCGTCGAATCGCAACGGATGGTCGAAGATGTCCGAGTAGGTCAGGGCTTCGAGGATGGCACGTCGGAGGGAAATGGATGCAGAGGGCATGGAAAAATCGCCTACACCGAATCAACTGCAAGTCCGCGGGGGAGGCGGCGTTGAATCGCTTGAATGATCGTCAAACCGGAGTTGAAGAATAGTCCCGCCGCGAAGATCGCCGCGTAAAGCATGATCAGCCAGTTGGAATTCTGCCACGCGAGCCAGACCGTCCCCAAATTGAACAACGCCAGCAGGATCTCGAAGGCAACCAGCAGATCCACCTTGACATAGTAGCGTCTCGATTCCCATTTTTGCGCGCGGGCGGTGATGCCGTATTTCGGGGTCCGTTCAAAGGCGGTTTTCCGCCCCACCCAGACTTGAAACGCGGCGCGCAGTGTGTTGAGCATCAGACCCGCGCCGAGCGCGGCTAATACGAGGAAGGACGGCAGGAATGTCACCCAGCGTTTGCGCAACGAGTTCTGCGCGACAGCAGTCAATGCGATCGGCGCGAGCGCCGTGAAGTTGAAAAGGATGGCAAGGCCGAACAGACTGATCAACCCCGGATAGCGGTCTGAAATTACGATGACCAGCGGATATAAGAACACGCACGCGAACAACAACAAATGGATCAAATAACCGGTCAGGTGCAGGCTCGCCTGGATTTTGCGCCCAAGGCTCGCATCCGATTTCCAGATGAGCGGGATATAACGTATCGCACAGTCGAACCCACCATGCGCCCAGCGATGTTGCTGGCGGCGGAACGCCGTGAAACTGACCGGCAACTCGGAGGGGACTTCGATCTCACCGGCATAGCGGGCGCGCCAGCCGCGCAGGTAGGCGCGATAGGACAGGTCCAGGTCTTCGGTGAGGGTTTCGGCTTTCCAACCACCCGAATCGCTGATCGCCGTTTTACGCCACACACCTGCGGTACCGTTAAAGTTGAACCACAAACCGAGCTGCGAGCGCGCGAGTTGCTCGACGGCAAAGTGCGCGTCCAGCGAGAGCGATTGCAAAAAGGTGAGCAACGAATAGCCGCTGTTCAAATGTCCCCAGCGCGCCTGCACGAAAGCGATGTTGTCCGCATCAAAGTAGGGAAGGATCTTTTTGAGATAATCGGGGTTGGGGACAAAGTCCGCGTCGAAGATGGCGATGAACCCGCCCCTGGCTGTTTTCAAGCCATCCGCCAATGCGCCCGCCTTGTAGCCCTGACGGTCTTTGCGATGCAGATGATGGATGTTCAATCCCTGTGACTGGAAGCGCTTCACGATTCGCGCGACGAGTGAAACTGTTTCATCCGTGGAATCGTCCAACACTTGGATCTCGAGCCGGTCGCGCGGATAGTCGAGCGCGGCGGCGGCTTCGATCAGCCGTTCAGCCACGTATAACTCGTTGTAGATCGGTAATTGAACAGTGACAAACGGCAACGACGCGAGGTCGAGAGGCAATGGTTGGGTCACCAGGGCATCGCGCCGCTTCCACGCGTGATACGAAAGATACAAGAAATTCAACCCGTACATGAACAGGGCTGTGACGACCAGAAAATAGACCACCGTGACAGGGATGAAGAGGATGTCGAGCCAGGTCATGATTCACCCTCACCCTGCCCTCTCCCAAAGGGAGAAGGGGATTCCATGGAAACGGCAACCAATCCCCATGCCAGCCATTGCCACAACCTGCCGGGGGTCGAGAACCATGTGTAATAATCGAAGAAACCAACGGTCGTCACGGCGAGCAAAAGCCCCATCGCACCGATCACGTGCGGATTCGTTTGCAGGTGTGCGTGGCGCGAAAAAGCGACCCACGGCAGGACCATCAACAGAAAATAGAAGATCGCGCCGAACATACCCGTCTCCAACCCGACCGTCAGCATAACAAAGTGAGGCGGTTGGTAATTGAAGGTTTCAGGGAGTTGGGAGATCTCGTTTCGCAGCGCAAGCGGCGAAGCGGACATGCCAACCCCGGTCAACGGGAATTTGGAAAAAACATGATTTGCAGATTCGATCAGAAATGCACGTTCTTTCAGTGATCCGCGTTCTGTGCGTACGACCTCCGTCGATCGCCCGACATTCAAGCGCGCGCCTAAATAACTTGAATTCATCACAATGAACGGAAGCACAACGAGCGCGGCGCACGCGAAAAGCACTCCAACAGGTTTGAGGAATGTCAAGCCTCGAGCCCTCGCTTCAAATCCGAGAAGGAAGACCGATCCCGCCCCGAAAGCCAGCCACGCCGACCGGGAAAAGGTCAGCAACAACGCGAGGGATAAAACTACAAAGGCAATGCCAAGGATGATGGCTCGTTTTTTTTCGGCGCGCAGATAACCGGTCAACAGGACGAGCAGACTGAAAGCGAGGCATCCGCCCAAAATGTTGGGGTGATCCGAAAGCCCGTACGCACGGAGGAAGCGAGATGTCCCATCCGAAACGATACTCACGCCCGACCAGGCTGGGTCGAGCGAATATTCGCCCAGCGCCAGCAAACCGACAGAACGCTGTAACATCGACTGCGCGATGCCAACCACCGCCTGCAAGACTCCCTGCGATCCCACCGCGAGGGCGATGACAAAAACCGAGACCTGGTGATTGACCACGAAGAGATAAAAAAGGAACAGTAGGCACAAGCGAACGGCATGATACAACGAAAGCGCCGGGTCAACGCTGGAAAGACTGGACAGCAGCGATAAGACCGTCAGCCCCGCAAGGGGAATCCACACAAAAGGCGGACCCAGGCGCAGGGTGCGATAGGCGATTCGCCGGGCAAATCCCCATGCGATTAATGTAACAAGCATGGCAACGTCCGGGAGGAGGAGCAGAAAATCGGTGTAGTCGCTGTAGAGCCCCTCAACGGGGCGCGACTGCAACAACATCCGCAGGCGGACGGGCGCGAGGATTAGCGTGGCCAGGAATGCGACCCAGGCGAGCCTTTCTGCCCAGTGTGGTGTTGATTGCGAGGATGCTGAATTCATTTTCACGAGTAGCCCGTTGGAAGGGCTTATTATAATTACGAATCGGATATCCCATGCATGAATTTAGTATCCTCACACAATTGACCTGTCATGTCGCGTGACCTCGTCGTGAATGGGCGGTTCCTTGCGCGGCGTGTCACAGGGAACGAACGATATGGGCGCGAGGTGCTGCGTCGGTTCCCAGGCGAACACCGCGTGGAAAAAACCCACCTACAGGGAATTGCGGGTCACCTGTGGGAGCAATTCGTCCTGCCGGCAAAGTTGCATCGAGAGTCCGTTTTGTGGTCGCCTGCCAATTCTGGACCACTTGCAGTTCGGAACCAGGCGCTTACCATCCATGATTTGAGTCCGCTCGAACAGCCCGAATGGTTCACAAGAAGTTATTCGGCGTGGTATCGTTTATTTTTGCCAATCCTTGCCAGACGCGTTCGCATCATTTTCACGCCGTCTGAATATGTGAAGAACAAGGTGGTGAAGCGATTTGGCGTCAGGAATGTGGTTGTCACGCCAAACGGCGTGGATGCGTCCATTTTTCACCCAAAAGCAAGACAAAGTGGCATCGAAATTCCAAAGCCCTATGTTTTGTTCGTCGGCTCGATCCAACCGCGAAAGAATCTTGAAGGCTTGGTAGGCGCATGGCATCAGGTTAAAGACACCTTCAAAGACACGTGGCTGGTCGTGGCGGGCGAAGCGGGGCGCGTATTCCGCCCGGCTCAATTCGACGCCGGTGAACGAATCCGCTTCCTGAAGTACGTTTCAGACGAGGATCTGGCAGGGTTGTATGCCCGCGCGGAGCTATTGGTGCTCCCATCGTTCGATGAAGGTTTCGGTGTACCCGCGCTCGAAGCGATGGCATGCGGAACGCCGGTGATTGCCTCCAACGGCGGAGCGCTGCCTGAGGTGGTGGGCGAAGCGGGATTAATTTTCAGTTTAGAGAAGCCTGCTACCCTTGCAGAGTCGATCGAAAGATGCCTGAGCGACGAGACTCTCCGCACATCGCTCATGGATAAAGGACTGACGCGAGCAAAGGGATTCTCATGGCAGAACACCGCGGATGCGATCTGGAAAACTTTGAATGAAATTTAATTTCGTGAAAGGCTTCGGTCGTCACGCAGGCGGCGTGGTCTCGATACGCCCTTTGCACTACACGACCACAGCCGGCATTTCGAATCCACAATGACCTCCAAACCTCGCATCGCCTTCGTCGTAGACACGCTGCCCTCCATCGGCGGTGGGGAAAAAGTGCTGTTCGCCGCGCTGGAGGCGTATCCGCACGCGGACATTCACACATTGATTTACAACAGAAAAGTCTTTGCGAATTCACCTATTGCGCTGCGACGGGTGAACACATCGCGGCTCGATTCACTTCCGCTCGCGCATACGCATCATCGATTACTCCTCCCGCTTATGCCAGCCGCCATCGAGCAAATCAATTTGCAGGCTTACGATCTGATCGTCTCATTCAATTACGCGGTGGCGAATGGCGCAAAGAATCACAATGGTGCGCGTCACGTCTCGTACACGCACACGCCCCTGCGCTATGCATGGACGGATATCAATCTCAACGGAAAACACGCACGTCGCAACCCGATCCTCGAAGCGTACATGCGCTCCTTTCGCGCATGGGACAAACACGCTGCGTCGCGCCTCCATGCCCTTGCCACCAATTCGCAAACCGTACACAAGAGAATCCAACTCGCCTATGAACGGGAGGCGCAGATCATCCACCCGCCCGTCGAAGTCGACCGCTTCCAGCCGGGCGGTCCGCGCGAAGATTATTTCATCACAGTGACGCGTCTCGTCCCGCACAAACGCGTTGACCTGCTCGTGCAGGCATTCAACCGGCTGGATCTTCCGCTCATCATTGTCGGCGATGGACCCCAACTACCGCGATTGAAGGCGATGGCGAAATCGAATGTGAAATTCCTGGGTTTTCAATCGGATGAAAAAGTCGCTGAACTGTTGGGCAAAGCGCGCGGATTCGTCTGCGCAGCGGAGGAGGATTTCGGCATCGCCATTGTGGAGGCACAAGCGGCGGGATGTCCGGTCATTGGCTACGGTTCAGGCGGCGTGCGCGAGACCGTCATCGAAAACATCACCGGGTTATTCTTTCAGGAACAAACCATCGACAGCCTGACGGATGCCGTTCGGCGATTCGAAAAAAGCTTCCGGAGCTTATCTGCAGCTTCCATCGCAAAAAATGCGCGGCGGTTCAGCAAATCGCGGTTTATTCAGGTGTTCAGGGATTTCGTGGGGTTATAGCTCGACGACCAGCAGACGCTCGCCCGTAGGTTGTGCGCTTCCACCCGCAGGTTCGATGGTCACGCCGATGGCGATAAATTCGCCGAGCGGCGCGGACGATTGGATCACTGCAGTCGTATACTTTTGTCCGCTGGCAGGGACGAACAAGCCGGCACCGATGGGTTTCCCGGTTGCGTCGATCAACCAGACCTGGTACATCTGCGTGGGATCCAGTTCAGGCAGATTCCATAAGAGCAGTACAGCCATTGGCCGGTCTTTGTTCACGAGGGCAGAACCGGTCAGGTTCTGCACATCGGGGACGATCATGCGGATCTGCGTGTTCGGATACGCCAGCATGCCGATCGCAGCTTGTTCGGCCAGCATCCTATCGGCAAGCGCATTTTGTTGCTTCCGCACCTCACGGATTTGTGACGTGGAGTAGATGTTCAGAGCGATCAGTGACAACACAACTACAACATTGAGAAGTTGTCCGAATGAGAAACGCTTGAATTGCGGGATCAACCTCAAGGTCCGGTTGGAGGCGGAGGGGAGTCGAGCCTGTAAATTGTGCCGCAGGCGCGCAGGAGGAGTCCGAGGCGGGAGTGCGTGCAAAAGTCCCATTGAGATTTTTTGGTAATCAGTCAGTTCCGCGTTGCAATCCACACAGGTCGCAAGGTGGGATGCGAGCGCGGCGAGTTCATCGGCATCCAGCGCGCCGAGGCTGTAGGCGGGAAGATTCTCCTGATGTGGACGGCAGTTTTCTCGCAACATCGTTTGCAACTCTCTACTTAAGTACGCCGTAACTCATGACGTTAGATTTACTTTTCAGTTTCATCGAGCCACTCCCTCCGCAGGGATTGCATCGCGGCGCGCAGGCGCGTCTTGACCGTGCCGAGCGGAAGGCTTAAGACTTCGGCGATCTCGCTCTGGCTCATGCCTTTGTAGTACGCAAGGTCGATCAATTTACGTTGTTCGGGGGGAAGGGACTGCACGGCAAAATACAAACTGCGCCAGCGCGCCTCGGAACTCGACGCGTTCTCATCGGCAAGGACCTGCCACGTTTCTTCCGGGTCTTGTTCGTTGGAAGCCGGCAGGCGACGGCCTTCCAGCCTTAACCGATCCTGTGCGGTGTGATGGGCAATGGTAAGCAGCCAGGACGAAAGTTCGCCCTGACTGGGGATGAACTGCCGGGCGCGGCTCCATAATTTGAGGAACGTATCCTGCGTGGCTTCCTCAGCCAGCATCGCATCGCCCAGCACGCGCATGGTCAGCGCGTAGACGCGCGAGGCAAAACGGTCGTACAGCGTGAGAAAAGCGCGCTCGTCACGACGGGCAACCTGTTGTGCAAGGTCAGAATCAGTGGTCAGTGTCAACGAATGTTGCTCCAAAACCTGCAATATTGTAACTCAGCGATGGTACTTTGGTCATCCGTCTGATTTTCTAAAAATCCGATTACGCGCGTTCAGGCGTATTACTGATGAAGTCCATTATGGAAGAGGAGAAAACCATGAAATCCCGTTTCAAAATTTTGATCGTCAGTTTGTTGTGCGCCGCGGTGCTATTATCCGCCTGCGGTCCTGCCGCGACGGAAACCGCCGCGCCCTTGGAGACCGAAGCCCCAATCGCAACGGAGGCACCCACGGAGGCTCCCACGGAAGCGCCCGTGGCTCCGCTCACCGTGTTGATCGACAATGACGAGGGTCCTATCACGCCCGCCAACTTTAACACCTTCATCGGTTTTTGGATGGTTGGGTGGGTGTACGACTCGCTGTACATCCGCACCCCCGATCTCGAACCGATTCCCTCACTGGCGACATCTGCCACGCCAAGTGAGGACGGACTCACGTGGACGGTGACCCTGCGCGAAGGAGTCAAATGGCATGACGGCGAAGACTTCAACGTGGAAGATGTGATCTTCAGTTACAACTTCCTGATCGCCGCCGGACGCGCCAACAACCTCGGCGCGATCGAGAGCATGGAACCGAGCGGCGATTACGGCTTGACCATCAAACTCAAGGAACCGCAACCGTTCTTCCTCAATGAAGGCCTGGCTGGCTCGTATATTCTGCCCGAACATATCTGGAACACGCAGGCAGCGGTCAGCGGCGAGTTGAGTCAGTTTCAGGGAATGGTCGGCACCGGCGCGTATGAACTTGTCGAAGTGGACCCCGGTCAGTTTTACCGGTTCGAGGCGAACCCCGATTACTTCCGCGGCGAACCGCGCGTGAAGGAGCTGATTGCCAAGATCGTCAAGGATCGCACTCAGCAGTTCAATCAGTTGCAGACCGGTGAAGCGGACGCCGTGCTTTCCTCCGTGCCGCCTGCGGTGGTGGGGGAACTCGAAGGTAACGCTGATCTTAAAATTGCGAAGGGTTCCGATTTCTTTAATTACATTTTCTACACCAACGGTTCGCGCGAACCGTTTGACGATCCCGCAGTTCGCAAAGCCATTGCCAAAGCCATCGACACCAAAACGCTCGTGGATGTCGTCCTGCTCGCGCAAGGTGTAGAACTCCCATTGAATTGGTATCACCCCGACCTGCCGTGGTCCATCAACGTGCCGCACACATACGACCCCGAAGCCGCGAAGGCTGAACTCGAAGCCGCGGGACTCACGGACTCTAACGGAGATGGCATTCGTGAACTGAATGGCGTAAACACGGATTTTGGAATCCTGTGCGACGTTAACAATCCCGTCGAAGTACGCGCCACAGAATTGATCGCAGGCATGCTGGCAGACGTTGGAATCGGCGCGAGCCAAAACTGTCTCGACATCGACTCATCCGTCGCGTTGATCTGGCCCAACTTCGTCGCGGTTGCCGAGCCCGAGTACGACATGGGCATTTGGGGTTGGTCGTCGGGTCCACAGTTCCAGCGCGGGTTCATCCGCTTCCTCACAAATTGCGAATTCGGCACCGTTGGCTGGGGCAACCTCACGGGCATCTGTGACCCGACGCTCGATGGGCTCGTAGGCCAACTCGTGTCGAATACGGATCCGGCCAAGACCGAGGACTACTCGAAGCAACTGCAGGAACGCTTCGTTGAGAACATGCCTTTCATCCCGTTGATGTCGCCGGGTGGCAACTTTGCCTACAACCCTGCAGCGTACGACGGCTGGGTATACATGAAGGGCACGGGGATCATGACGGTCTGGTCCTTCCTCCCCGAAGGCGCAGTGGATATTCCGTAATTCAAATCCTTTCCTCGTGAAGAAGACCTTGATTCTCCCGCGGTAGCACTGCGGGAGAATCAAGCAATGACATATAATCCACATCGTGCCTACCTACGAACCCAACCTTGACCTGTTCCGTGAAGCGTTCGGAAACGGGATCCAGGAA
>CAZFDL010000101.1:0-9865 GCA_964517905.1 uncultured Anaerolinea sp.
AACTCGTAACCGCCCGCTTACAAGGCGGGTGCTCTGCCGATTGAGCTACGTCGGCGCACACTTCGCGCATAAGCGGGGGGATTATACCAAACCCGTCCGTTCCAGGATAGGAATGAGGCAATTAAATTGCTCCCGCGCGAAGGGAGCAGAGCGCTAGTGTAGCAGGATTCACAGGGCAAGTCAAGGAATGGAACCGCTGTGAAGAACACGCGGCATCTGCGCTTATGGAATAGCGCGACATACACACGCGGCACCTACGCCTCGCTTCGCGATTGCTTCGGTACTGCAAATACAAAAATAGCCTCTTGACTTAATTGCTAGTTGCCTTTATATTTAGAACAGATGTTCTATGGACGAGACCAATCGCTATAACCTGATGATGGAAGCCTACACGGAACTGAAACCGGAGATCGAATCCAGCCGAGTCCTTTCTGCGATGATTTCCAACCCACCTCTCAGCAAAGTCCTAGAGGGATTGGGTTCGATGCCGCCGGAGGGATTATTCATGGGTGTGGCTGTCGATGGACTACCCATGTTGTTAAATCTTCACGATCCGGTCCCAGGACCCCTACTCGTGCTGGGAGATGCTGGAGCTGGCAAAACAGAATTTCTCCAGACCATCGCCCGCGCCGCAGGCATCACACACTCACCCGACGTTCTTCAATTCGGTGTAATCACCAATCACCCCGGTGAATGGAGCGGGTATGAACGGATCCCCAATAGTGCTGGGATTTTTCCGTTATATGCTGATTCAGCTCAAGAATTTCTCATTTCCTTAGCCAGTTGGGCTCGCGGAAGCAAAGCAGAATCGCAATCTGTGCTGTTGCTCCTCGATGATTTGGAAGCGGCAACGAATCTCGATTTCGAAGCTCGTCAAACGTTGCGATGGTTATTCCTACGGGGACCTGCCCGCCGAGTCTGGCCCATAGTCACCTTGAACGCAGACCGGAGCGCAACCCTTCAACCGTGGCTGGAGGCGTTCCATACACGCGTATTTGGTTCGCTCAAGGATAATCATCGCGCGCAACAACTAATGGCGAACGGTGCGGATCTACACACCCTTAATACAAGCGCGCAATTCACCCTGCGTGAGGGAAATCATTGGCTTCGATTTTGGTTACCAAGCCTGGATTAATGGAGAAGCTGATATGCACACTGGAATGCTATGGTTTGACGATACCCAATCCACCCTGGAGTCAAAGATCCATAAAGCTGCGGAGTACTATAGAAAGAAATATGGCCGCACTCCCGACCTGTGCCTCGTTCATCCAAGCATGATGCAAGACACGGTAGTGGAAAGCGACAAGATTACAGTGCGCGCCTACCGTCCCGTACTTCCGGGTCACATTTGGGTCGGAGTGGAAGAAAACCGGTAACGTAGCAACACGGACAAGAGCCGAAGGTGCGGGAGATCTTCCCGCCGAGTCCTGTCCTTTGCAACATCACCCGCAGAACTGGCCTGCGGGTGATGTTTCTTAACCGAGCATGATCACAAAAGCCACCGAATGGTTCTGGCTGTGGCTGATGCTTACCGACCATTGTGTCAGTCCAAGTGCATCGGCCTTCTGTTTGGCAGAGCCGTGCAGCGACAGGACCGGTGCGTTATTCTCATCGCCTAAGATCTCGATTTCCTTCCATGTCACATCCCCGATTCCCGAACCTAGCGCTTTTGCAACGGCTTCCTTCCCCGCGAACCTCCCCGCCAGCGACTCGGCGCGCCGACCGCACTGCTCCAACTCGGCAGGCGTGTAGATGCGTTCGAGATAATGATTTCCATGACGTGCGATCACGTCCACGATACGGTTGATTTCAATGAGATCTACACCAGTAGCAATTTTCAAATTCATCTCTCCGGTGAAATCGTTGCCTATGGCCCTGCCGTGGCGATTGCCAGTTTTTGAACATCAATGAACCTCCGTGCCGCGTTCAATACATCTTCACGCGTAACCTCACGGACGAGACTTTCGTATTTCTGGTAATAATCCAATCCGAGGTCATAACGCTCAATGTTCAACAGTGCGTTTGCCACGCCGCCATTCGATTCGAGTGAAAGCGGCAGACGGCCGACAAAATTATCCTGGCTATCCTTCAACTCCTCCGCCAATACGCCATCCTCTACGAATCGCTTTAACTCACTGACGATTAACTCTGATGCCTTCTGCACATTTTTCGGGTTCACACCCGCGCTCACTTCCCATGAGCCGGGTCCAAGCCCGGCACTCAAGCTCGATCCGGCATAATAGGCCAGGCCTGCCTTCTCACGCACCACGTCGCCTATCCTACCCATCAAACCAAACTGACCGAGAATATTATTGCCGAGCGTCGCGGGCATGAATTCCGGGTCGCGCCGCATCGGACCCACCGTGCCAACGATGAGATCAGATTGCGACTTCCCGTAAATGCGATGATGCTTGCTGATGGTTTTCTTCAACGGTTTCAAAGGAGGCAACGCCAGCGCTTCTTTTTGCCCTTTCACCTGCCATCCCCCTAGGGCGCGCTTCACCTGTTTGACCGCCGCCTCCGGCTTGACCGCGCCGACAATGACGATCACCATCCCGCGTGGACCAAAATGCTCGCGATGAAACTTCACCAGATCATCCGGCTTGATGCGCTTGATCGTTTCAGGCTGCCCATCTTCCGGGCGGCTGTACGGATGGCCTTTGAACAGGATTTCATCGAACGCCATCGACGCCATATCCGAGGTGTCCTGCGCGCGGATGTCGAGTCCCGTCAGCAGTTGCGCGCGCAGTTTTTCAACTTCCACTTTCGGGAAGGTTGGAGTCATCAAGGATTCGGCGAGCAGACTCAGCAATAGGTGCAAATCCTCTGCCAATGACCGACCATTGAACCCAGACTTGTGCACGCCGGAACTAAAGCCCAAACTGGCGCCAATGGATTCGAGCTCATTGTAAATTTTATCGAACGTACGTTTCTTTGTTCCGCGCATCAACGCGGAGGTGACAAAATCGGCAAGACCAAGTTTGGCATCAGGGTCGAACAAGGCTCCTGCGTCGAAGTAACCACTGACTACAACCGACGGGCTATTGAAGTTGGAACGTGCCAACACCGTAATACCGTTCGGCAGTACCTCACGATAAATATCATCGGGGCCGGGCAAGGCGGAGTTTTGCTTGTCTGTCATTTCGCCCTCCCATCCAGGGGCACGTACGTACCGACCACCCGACTTTGCGCCTTGAAGTATTCATTCGCCACCCGCTGAACGTCACGAGCTGTAACCTTGGCAAGTTTTTCCAAATACGTCTGGAACCACTCGTACTTGGCGAACATTTCGGCGTAACCCATCCAGAATGCCTGATTGGTGATATTCTCACTCCCGTATGCAAATAACGCTCGCGCTTGTTTGATGGCTCTGGAAATCTCTTCTTTCGAAACTTTCTTCTCCTGCACGCGTTTGATCTCCTTATCCAATGCGCTAATCACTTCGTCCGGTTTGCGTTTCGGGTGGATCGTCATCGTTATGCCATACAGAAATGGATCGACTGTGGCTTGCGCGCCGCCGTGTACACTCACAGCCAACTCTTTGTCCACAAGGGCGCGAAAGAGACGTGAGGTCTTGTTCGAAATGCCGCCGCTGAACATGTTAAGGTTGCTGGGACCGGCGAGCAGGCTGTCCAACACGGAGAGCGGGAAAAAGTCGGGGTGTGAAGCTGCTGGAAAGCGATAGCAAACCTGCACGTACGAAGTTGAACCGGGTCCTTCCACGGCAAGGCGCACTTCTCCATTTTGTGGCAATTCTTCGCGCGCCACGCGCCTCGGCTCCCTTCCAGCAGGGATCGGCTCGAAGAGTTCGCGCAGGCGTGCAAGCATCTTATCGGTTTTAAAATCGCCGGCCATCGCCATGACCGCGTTGTTCGGCACGTAGAATTCGCGGTAGTGACCGTAGAGATCGTCGCGCGTCATCGTGCGCAGGTCTGCCATGTCTCCAATCACCTCGTGATGGTACGGATGTACGCGAAACGCAGTTTGTTGGACCGCCTCGCCGAGCATGAACAGCGGCTCGTTCTCGCTGCCCTCCCGTTCAGAGATAATGACTGTGCGCTCGGAAGCGACCTCTTCGGGTTTGAACTCGCTGTTCACCATGCGATCGGATTCCAGCCGGAGGCTGAGGTCGATCTTCTCCGCGGGCATCGTTTCGAAATATGCCGTCCAATCGAGGTAGGTCATCGCGTTCCACATCCCGCCTTCGCGCGAGATGGCTTTATCGAGAACATTCGCGGGGAATTGCGGCGTACCTTTGAACTGCATGTGCTCGACCCAATGTGAAATGCCGGTCTTGCCCTGCACCTCGTCGCGCGAGCCGACGCGATACCACAACCAGGAGGAAATGATCGGGGCAGTATGAATCTCCTTCAGCAGGACTTTGAGTCCGTTCGAAAGTGTGGTTTCCGTAGGAGGGTTGGTCATATGAGTGGAGGACTCCGTGAATTATGGATTAGCGATGGGCGAACAGATCTGTACGTTGTTCCAAACCGCATTCGGTTCGACAAGACAGTAATAAGGTTTTACGACCTGCTGTAAACCGACAAACGGATCGTGCAATTGTGTATTCCTAAGCGGGATGTTGACTGGTACATTTAATTGGATCGGTATGCTATCTTGCACAGTCAACGGAAAATCGAGCGTAATATTGAGCGGCGTGCCCGCCGGCAGGGTGACGATGGCATCGGCATCGATCTCGATGCCGCCGGTATTGATCACTACATGAGCGTTGGGAATGATCGTCGCATCAGCCAACGTGATGCGTGTGGTTGTCTTGACCGGAACCACGATGTTGAGCGGGATCGTTGTGTTCACCGGTACATCTGCAATGATCGAGGCTTCATCCATTTTAACGAAATTCACGTATAAACCGCCCAGCAGGCCGGCGAATTGATCATTGGCTTGAAATGGGGTTTTACCGAGTACCTGAAGGAGTGTCAATAGGATGGCAAGCAGGATGCCGTTGACGACCAATGAGAGGACTCCCGTCACCGTCCAAAAGGCGGGCATGAATTTGTATCGAGTTTCAGGGCCGGGTTCCGGGGAGGCAGGAGTCGGCGTCTGAGGGCGGGTCGAGCCGACCCGGCGCTGGACTCGCGTGCGGGTGGATGAGCCCGTCTCGCCGCGCACGATCCGCTTGAATCGGTCGATCAGATTACCGGAGTTGGATGAATGTTGTGACATACGACCTCCACCGATGGATAAAATACACCTGCAATCGTAACATAGTTATGAAAAAATGTATGATACGACGAACGCAGGGTTCGACTTGTGAGTGCATTTAATTTTGACTATAATCACCCACGCACTTCATTCTCGCAGGGCAAGCCAGGAGGCATCGTGACAGACCAATTTAACGTCGCCGTGATCGGCGCGGGACCCGCAGGCTTGTTTGGCGCACGGGAACTTGCAACCGCAGGCGCCCGCGTGGCACTCTTCAACCGCGATATCAAACCAGGCGGACTCGCGGAATATGGGATTTACCCCATAAAGCATTCGATGAAGGAGGGGCTTCGCAAACAGTTCCGCCAGATCATGGACCTCGCCAATATTGATTATTACGGCAACGTATCCATCGGACGCCAGAGCGATTTGACTCTCGACGAATTACGCGCGTTCGGCTTCGACGCCATTCTGGTCACCGCAGGGGCACAAGGCACCAAGTCTTTGGGGTTGCCCGGTGAGGAACTCGAGGGCGTATATCACGCCAAGGATGTGGTTTATTTTTACAACCACCTGCCGCCGTTCAGTCTGCGGAATTTCAGGTTTGGGAAGCGATGCGCCATTATCGGCGCCGGCAACGTGATGGTGGATATAGCGCGTCATCTCATCAACGTGCAAAAAGCGGAGGAGGTGACGGCTATTGTCCGGCGCGGTCCAGCAGAGGTCAATTTCACCAAAGATGAAATGAAGCACCTGATTTCCTATTTGGATCTGGATGATTTTGAAAAGGAAATGCTTCGCGTGCAACCTGCCCTGCAAGCGATCAATCAGGACCTGGAAATTGGTCGCCACAAAGTTTTGGATTCTCTCGCGAAGGCAGATCCAAAAACAGATAACGCCGCGTTCAAATTCGATTTCCTAGCCTCCCCGGTTGGCATGGTCGGTGAAAACGGCAAACTGACTCACCTGGAAGTGGAAGACAACATCCTCACCGAGAAAGACGGCAGGACCAGCGCCAAGGGTACCGGAAAGAAACGCATGATTCCGCTGGATACGGTCATCTTCGCCATCGGCGATA
Organism: uncultured Anaerolinea sp.; assembly: GCA_964517905.1. Classification (GTDB taxonomy): domain Bacteria; phylum Chloroflexota; class Anaerolineae; order Anaerolineales; family Villigracilaceae; genus Defluviilinea. The sequence continues at coordinate 6,242 of CAZFDL010000101.1, forward strand.
AGGTGGAGGACTCCTTCGGCTTGCCGATCGAGTGGAACGAGTTCGTCAAAAGCAAGGAGCCGCGCTTCCCGGTGGATGGCTTATCGTATGAATCGACAGAGGAGTGTGTGTTCGTCGGCGGCTGGTCGCGCAAGGCGAGTGACGGTCTGGTCGGTTATGCGCGCAAGGATGGCATAAACGCGGCAAAGGCGGTCTTGCAGTATCTGCAAACGAAATCAACAGGCGCATCAAATTCAGAAGCGGTTTCAGCAAAACTAAGTTCGCTTGGCAAACCTGTCGTTATGAAGGAGCATGTCAAAAAGCTGGAAGCAATTGAACAGGAAGAAGCCAAAAAGCGCGGCATCGAGGAATTCAAATTCGACAGCAACGACGATATGCTGAAAGCGATGGGACTAGCCTAAAGAAGTTACCCCTCCAGGCAAGGAGGGGTAAAATTTTGTCCATGAAACGCGATTTGTATTTCAGCAAGCCGCTGATGAACTCCGCGGGATCGTTGGGTTTCGCGCCCGACTCGCGTATGGGGATTCCGCTCGATTCATTCGGCGCATTCGTGACCAACCCGATCTCCCTCCGCCCGCGCTTGCCGACCGCTCAACCAACTGTCCTTGAATACCCCGGCGGATTCCTCCTCCACACAGGATTGCCGAACCCCGGCATCCAGGCCGCGTTGAAAAAATTCTCCGCCAAGTGGACGCGCTCTGAACTGCCCATCATCGTCCACCTCATGGCCGACCGCCCGGAAGAAACCAAGCAAATGGTCCGTCTGTTGGAATTGCAGGAAAATGTGATGGCGGTCGAACTCGGTTTCGCTCCCCTGCTCGCCAACGATATTATTTTGCTCACGCTTGAAATGTGTATGGGCGAACTGCCATTAATATTCTCATTACCCGTTGAACAAGTGCTGTCGCTCGGTCCGCGCTTGATGCAGGAGGGCGCGCAGGCGATCTCCATTGCGGCACCGCGAGGCGCGATTCCCCCTCCGGGAGAGGGGCTAGAGGTTAGGGAGATTACTCACGGTAGATTGTTCGGTCCGTCGTTATTTCCTCAAACCCTTCATGTTGTAGAGGCGGCCGCCAAGTTGGGAATCCCGATCATCGGCGCGGGAGGCGTATGGTCGAAAGAGAACGCCGACGCAACGCTCTCGGCCGGCGCGTTGGCGGTGCAGGTGGATGCGGCGTTGTGGAATCCCGCGCTTATTTTTTAGGTTCCAAAACCATTACGGGGATATGCCGGTGCGCGGCGCGTTGCTTGTATTTTTCATAACCAGAATATAGAGAGACAGCCATCTGCCAGTAGTGGTGGTATTCATCCCCGTCTGCTTCGCGCGCTATATACTTTAGGCTTCGACCATTCAATACAACTTCACATTCGGGGTGCGCTTTTAGGTTGTAATACCAGCCAGGAGCATGCTTTCCGCCGAAATTGGAGGCGATCAATGCGATGGTACCGGCATCCCTGATTCCCACCAGCGGGATGGAACGCGGTTGGTTGGTCTTTGCTCCGATCGTTCTCAGCTGAAGGATCGGAAGACCGACGAGTTCGGCAAATGTATGACGATCACCGGTGAGATTAAGCATGAAGGTATCCGCACGATGCAGGACCACAGCCAGAAACGCGGAGACGGGTTTCAACATCAAGATGCGATGCGTGAATTTTTGATACTCGTTCGGTCTAACCGTCATTTTTCCAGCCAGATCGTCACAGGTCCATTGTTGTGGATCTCCACTTCCATGTGCGCGCCGAACTTCCCTGTTTGAGTCGGTACGCCATGCCCGCGCAATAGTTCAGCAAAGCGATTCACGAGCGGTTCAGCCACTTCGGGCAGCGCGGCTTCAATGAAGGAGGGGCGGCGTCCCTTGCTCGAATTGGCATACAACGTGAACTGAGACACGACAATCGCCTCCCCTTTCACATCCAGAATTGAAAGGTTCGTTTTCCCCTGCTCATCCTCGAAGATCCGTAAGTTGGCAGTCTTCTCCGCGAGGAACGCGGCATGTTCATCTCGATCGCCATGACCGATACCCAAAAGGATCAACACACCCTTTCCGATGGCGGCAATGGTCTGCAAATCGACAGTGACACTTGCTTTCGAGACTCGTTGGATGAGGGCGCGCATAAGCTTGGGAAGAAATATTCGATACTAGAACTTCGAGATACATTCAACGAATGCCGAATATCGAATTACGGCAAGTGCATCGCCTCGCGGACTTCCGTCATCGTCTGCTGTGCGATCACACGGGCACGCTCAGCCCCGTCCTTCAGCACATCAGCCACATGGTCCGGTTTGGAAGCGAGTTCTGTGCGTTTGGCGCGGAAGGGTTCGAGTTGCCGGTTGAGGTTCTTCGCAAAGAGCAACTTGCAATCCACACAACCGATGCCCGCACGCCGGCATTCCACATTGACCATCTCGATCTCTTGCTGCGAGGAGAAGGTCTTGTGCATCGAAAAGACGTTACACACGTCGGGGTTGCCGGGGTCAGTGCGTTTGATACGCGCCGGGTCGGTGACCATTTCGCGCACGCGGGCGGTCGTCTCTTCCGGAGTGGAAGCAAGTTCGATATGATTGTTCAAACTCTTGCTCATCTTGGCTTTACCGTCGATGCCCAATACTTTGAGCACTTCGGTGTGTTTGACCTGCGGCTCGATCAATACTTTCGTATTGTAACGATAATTGAACGAACGGACGACCTCGCGCGCAAACTCAAGATGAGGAGCCTGGTCGATGCCGACAGGGACAATATCTGATTTGTACAAAACGATATCGGCGGTCATCAACACAGGATAGCCGAGCAAGCCGTAGTTGGCATTCTCTGGCTGCTGGGCGAGTTTCTCCTTGAAGGTCGGCAGGTCGGTGAGTTTGCCCAATTGGGTGACCATCGAAAGGTAGGTATGCAGCTCCATGACCTCGGGAACGTGCGACTGCACGAACACGATCGACTCTTCCGGGCGAATCCCCGCTGCAAGCCAATCCAGAACCATTTCTGTTGTATTCTGCCGGAGCTCCTGTGTGGTCTCCACCGTTGTCAACGCGTGGACGTCCACGATGCAATAGACGCAATCGTAGTCATCCTGCAGCGCGACGTAATTTTTGATGGCGCCCAGATAATTCCCCAAATGTTGCCGACCCGTTGGTCGTGCCCCTGAAAACACACGTCCCTTTTTTGACATTCATGACCTCAATGTTTCGGTGGTTGTGTACGGTGAAGCCGTATCGAAACCACCAAGTTTGATTCAAACAATTCATTTTCAGGATATTTGTTGGCCGCGACACGGACGAGATGAGCACTCATCCTACCCGACCAACAATATTATTCGCCAACCAACTTCCTCACCAACCCAAGCACCTCCCCCGGCGCGGCGTGACGATGCGTCTGCAACTTCGAATACAACAACTGCCCGTTGACCGTCACTTCAAAACGCCCGCCATCCGACGGCACAACTTTGAGCTCTGCGATCGCATGCTCGTAATTCTTGAGCAACTCCTCCGCCAGGCTCACGGCCCGACCCAGGTAGTGTCAGACCGCGCAATAGACGATTTCGATTGTCAACATTATGCCTCCGAAGTTCCCGCATTATATCATTGCGACAACTCGCTTAAAAACTGCCGAACCGTTTCATCCGCAG
>CAZFDL010000102.1:0-1128 GCA_964517905.1 uncultured Anaerolinea sp.
GAGGCATCGGCTGAAACCCGCGCTCAACCGAAACCAGTTGAAGTTCCCTCTCGAGCCGTTCGTGTGAACCCGGAGTGCGGGATGAAATCCCGCACCACGAAAATAGTGCGAACCGTATTCTCAACGTTATCTGAGAAGCCGATATTGGTCGGCACAAAGCGAATCGTTCTTGATAAAGGATGATTAACTTGGGTGGTACCGCGGGAAACTTCCCTCCCGTCCCATTTTTTGTGGACGGGAGTTTTTGTTTGTTGAATGACGATAATCGAAATTCGATATTCGAATATGGATGAACGAATATCGAATACCGGAGGTTGATATGTTAGATAAATTAAACGAAATCGAAAGAGCCGCGCTGGAGGCGTTGCAGTCCGTCACGGATTCGTCGGCGCTGGAGGCGTGGCGTGTGGCGCATGTGGGACGTTCCTCCCCTCTGATGACGGTCTTCTCGGAGTTGGGGAAACTCTCGAAGGAGGAGCGGCCAGCCGTGGGTCAGGCGGCGAACCGTGTGAAGTTGGCGCTCGAGGCCGCGCTGGAGGAGCGCGCCAAATTCGTGAAAGAGGCGGCGCTGGCGAAGTCGCTCGAGGGAGACGCGCTGGATGTCACATTGCCGGGGCGGGGAATCCATGTGGGACGGTTGCATCCGTCCACACAACAGTTGCGAAAAGTAATGAGCATTCTCGCGGATATGGGCTTTCAGGTGTACACCTCGCGCGAAGTGGAAACGGACGAATACAATTTTCAGTTGTTGAATTTCCCGCCGAACCATCCGGCCCGCGATATGCAGGATACGTTCTTCATCCAAGCCGCGGGGCGCGGTGATAACCCGATTCTCTTGCGGACACACACCTCGCCGGGGCAGATCCACGCGATGCGTGAATATGCGGCGATGAATCCCGACAACCCGCCGCCGATCCGCATCGCACTGCCGGGGATGTGTTTTCGCTATGAGCAGATCACGGCGCGGTCGGAGATTCAATTCAATCAAGTAGAAGGGCTCGTAGTGGGCGAGCATATCACCTTCGCGGACCTGAAAGGCACGCTGACCGATTTTGCCCGGCGCATGTTTGGGCAACACGCCCGTACGCGTTTTCGCGCGTCGTATTTCCCGTTCACCGAACCGTCCGC
>CAZFDL010000102.1:1228-9846 GCA_964517905.1 uncultured Anaerolinea sp.
AAGGACGGCGAGAAACACGAGTTCAAAACCAGCGGCATCGGTTGGGATAAAGAAAAAATTGTCGTGGCAGAGATCCGCGAGGTCATACCGCATCCCAACGCAGACCGGTTGACGCTGCTCGACCTGTTCGATGGCAACGCGAATCAAACCGTGTTGACCGGTGCGCCGAACATCTTCCATTTGAAAGGCACAGGCAAACTTGCCAGGCCGATCAAAGCCGCGTATGCGAAGGAAGGGACAACCCTTTACGATGGTCACGTGGACGGTTTGGAGTTGATGACCCTCAAGCGGACGAAAATACGCGGGGTGGAGTCGTACTCGATGGTGTGTTCCGAGAAGGAACTTGGCATCTCTGAGGAGCACGAAGGCATCATTCTGCTCGATGACGATGCTCCTGTGGGTATGCCGCTTGCCGATTACATGGGCGATGCCGTGCTGGATATTTCGATTTTGCCGAATATGGCGCGCAACGCGAGTGTGCTCGGCGTGGCGCGTGAACTCGCCGCCCTTACCGGGCGCGAATTGAAGAAGCCGGCGATAAAGTTCAAGACCAGCGGTCAATCTGTTGTTGAGCTTGTCGAGATCGAGATCACTGATCCCGACCTGAACCCGCGCTTTGTAGCTGGATTGATCCGCGATATCGAAATAAAGCCCAGCCCCTATCACATCCAGCGGAGACTGAGGCTTGCCGGCATGCGACCTATCAACAACATCGTCGACGCGACCAACTATGCCATGCTGGATCTTGGTCAGCCTTTGCACGCGTTCGATTACGATGTGCTCGTGGGGCGGATTGCCAATCCGCCCGGTAAGCGGGATAACATCCCGCTTCACGATAAGAAGATCAAAATCATCACGCGCGCCGCGAAAGATGGCGAGAAACTTACCACGCTCGATGGTGCAAAGCGAATGCTCACTCCTGCAAATGTGTTGGTCTGTGATGAGCAGGGACCGCTTGCGTTAGCCGGTGTAATGGGCGGGGAGGAAAGCGAAGTCTACGATGCCTCGCGTGAAGTGCTGGATGCCACAGGCTTTGAAATGAATTCAAGCGCTGGAATGCAACCCGGCAAGGTGACAACCCGTGGAAAGAGCACAATGAATGTTCTGCTCGAAGGCGCGGCGTGGAATCCAATGAACATTCGCAAGACGGCGCAACAGCATAACCTGCTGTCTGAGGCTTCGTTTCGATTCTCGCGAGGTGTACATCCTGCCATGGCGGAGCAGGGCGTGAAACGCGGGCTTCAACTCATGGCAGAGTGGTCGGGCGGCACAATTGCACCCGGCCTCGTGGATGTTTACCCCCTCAAGCCGAAAGACCCGACGATCTCGATCACTCCGAAGGACGTGAAGCGATTGCTTGGCATCGACCTCACTGCGAAACAGATCGCCGAACTACTCACACGCCTTGAATTCAAATGTACCGTTGAGAAAAATGTTGTTAAAGCAAAGACGCCGCCGCACCGCCTGGATATTGGCGAAGGTGTAGTGGGTTTGGCGGATGTGCTCGAGGAGGTGGCGCGCGTGTATGGCTATGACCGCATCCCCGAATTGCGCATGGCAGATTCGCTGCCGCCGCAGATGGGCAACCCCAGGCACGAGTGGGAGGAGCATGTTCGTGATCTCCTCGTCACGTTTGGTCTGCAAGAAGTTGTGAGTTATAGAATGACCTCACCCGAGCGTGAGAGTCGCCTGGTTGCCTACCCTGACCATGTGGTGCTGGCAAATCCCATCGCGCCAGAACGACGCGTGATGCGGCGCAGTTTGCTTGCGTCGCTTTTGGAAAGCGTTGAAAAGAACGCGCGCGCCGAATCAATTTCGATGTTCGAGATCGGTTCCGTGTTCGAACCAAATCACGACGACCTGCCGGACGAGCCGCGTCGGTTGGCGATGGCGATGAGCGGCTTGCGGATGGCAGGCGCGTGGGATGTGAAGGATTCCGCGGTCTACGACTTCTACGATATGAAGGGACGCATCGAACTCCTGTTGAGCGGGCTTCGCCTCAGCGGCGTTTCCTACACTTCCGCCGACTCTGTCCCGTACCTCCACCCAGCCAAAACCGCGGAAGTAAAAGTGGACGGGCAAACTGTCGGTTTTTTCGGTGAACTACATCCTCTGGTGAAGGATGCGTTTGATTTCGGCGAGTCGACGGTCGTGGTTGCCGAGCTTAATCTGGATACTTTGCGAAGTGCAACGCCTGCGTATGGAATCACACCCGTCTCTGAATTCCCGCCGGTATTTGAAGATATTGCGGTCATCGTGGATGAGTCAGTGGCGGCATCACGCGTCGAAGAGTTGATCAGGCAGACGGGTGGAAAGACCGTGACTCACGTCCGCCTGTTCGATGTCTATCGCGGCGAGCAGATCGGCGTTGGGAAGAAGTCGCTGGCGTACAGTCTGACGTATCAATCCGAAAAGACGATGACGGACGCGGAAGCTGCGGCGATCCGAACAAAGATCGTCAAACGGCTGGAGTTTGAAGTGAAGGCTGTGCTGCGAGGTTGACGCTTTGATATAATGTCTAAAAATTACGAGGAGAATACACATGAACAATAAAAATACTGGAATGATCGCGACCGTGGCGACCGCATTGATCTGCGGATGTTGCGCATTATTCACCTGCATCATGGGCTTGGGTACGATCACAGGCAACGGCACGTTTCAACTTGGCGGTACCTCGGGGCAAACCCCGCCTGCGTACGGATATGCCATGCTGTGTCTCTCTGTGATCGCAATCCTTGTGCCGGTTGCAGTTGGTTTTTTCACCCTCCGTAAAAAACCGGGTTCAGACGAGGCAATACCGCCAACGTCCGGATAATACAAACGGCGACCCCATGGAGGTCGCCGTTTGTATTTTGTCGTCAAGGTCAATGGTCTATTTAACAACGACCGTCAAGGTGAGGGGACAGAAGTAAAAATTATCCTCGACGAGCGCCCATTGGGTCGTGTAGGTTCCCCGGTCTTTGAAGGCTTCCATTTCAACGAGGAGGAAGATGTTCTTTCCGGGTTCGACGCCTTTGGGAATGTCGTATGAAGCCACCTTATGCAATTTAGCGCCGCTATAAAACGCATAATCCATGGTGGCGCGATACCAGATCTCGGTGCCGATGTTCTTCACGCCCCATTTTGTTTCAAAATCTGTGCGGGGGGCGATTACCGTGTTGTTTGCCGGTTCCGTGCTGAACACGTTGCATCCATATTTGGAGTTACTTGTGCCGCTGGAGAGCCCGGGCAGGGTAGCTGTACCGGGTGCACCGAGGCCGGGCAGGGTAAACACAAACGTGTTCGTGGGGGAGGGTTCTGTGGTTGCTGTGCCGGTGGGTCGGAAGGTGCTCGTGGGGGTGGGTGACGACGGCAAAGCCGCGGCGGTCTGAGTGGTGGCGGCATCGGCGGTCTGCACGATGAACGTGTTGACCGCGCCGGGAGCCAGGGTGGGGATGGGGCTCGCGGTCGTCGGTAGGCAAGCCATCACCAGCACCAGCGCACCCAGCCAGAGCAACATTTTATTTTTCTGCATGCTTACCCTTGTGTACCTGAGAAAACCAAACCCGGTTATTCAATTTCGATCGCGATGTATGGATAGCACATGTTGCCTTCCACCACCCACGTCATTACGTGTCTGCCTTTCTCGGCTGGGGCAACGGCATCAATGATGATGGTGACGGATTCGCCCGGCTTGAGGTCGGCCCCAAATTCGCGGAATGTATCCGTGGGATCCTTCATCAAGACCGTACCGCTGAAATACTTGATATCATGCTTCGCCGGAATGGTCTTCTTGCCCGTGTTGACGATAGTCCATTTGATGTCGAACTCGTCGCCCTTTTTGAACACGGTGAGGTCGCGCGGTCGGTTATTGACCGGTGTGCAATCATAATCCGGTACAACAACAGGACCCCCACCGCCGCCACCGCCGCTCACGACCACGGTCGCGGTGGGAGGGAGGATGACAAACGCAGTGGCCGAGGGGATGAGAGGTGTCGCGGTGGGCGCAACAGAGTCGGTCTGGGTCGGAAGCATGGTATTCGTTGCCAAAGGTTGTGCGGCTTCCGTCTGCGCTTGCGCGGCGGAGATCGTTGATGCGACCGAGGTCGCGACTTGATTTGCAACATCCGCCGGGTCGGGTGTGGATTGTCCTTGGGGGAGACATGCGCTGAGCAGAAAGATGATGCTGGACGCGGTGATGAGGATTCGTTTCGGATTGGATATCATGCTTAACTCCTTCGTTTTCTATTTCTCGTTGGGTGTGGAGGCGCCATCGCCGATTCCGAGCGGCTGCCATTTCTTTTCGTCTTTAAGACGGTGCTGGATTCCGTGACGATCATGCGTTTCATCGAAGCCTTCCGGTTTGATGAACATTTCACTGCCATCTAACAGACCGTGCACACCGGCTTGTCCGGGCTCCATACGTTTTTCGCCTTTGAACTTCGCCGCGTCACTGGGCATGTAATCTGTCGGCTCCTCGTAGCTGGTGATGTAGCCTTCGTAGTTGCGGAGGATGATCTTGTGATCCGACATGCTGATCAGGTAGTTCGGCATTACTGGAATCTTTCCGCCGCCGCCCGGTGCATCCACGATGTATTGTGGGACCGCGTAGCCACTGGTGTGTCCGCGCAAGCCTTCCATGATCTCGATCCCTTTTGCGACGGGTGTGCGGAAGTGCCCGGCGCCTTCGACGAGGTCGCATTGGTAGAGATAGTACGGGCGTACACGGATGCGGACAAGGTCCTGCACAAGTTTTCGCTGGATGTGGACGTTGTCGTTCACGCCCGCCAGAAGCACGGCTTGATTGCCAAGCGGGATGCCAGCCCTCGTTAAACGGTCACAGGCTTCGGCAAGTTCCTTTGTAATTTCATTCGAGTGATTGACGTGGATATTCAACCAAAGCGGATGATACTTCGCCAGCATATCACACAGTTCCTGTGTGACGCGCATGGGCATGAAGACCGGCACACGCGAGCCGATGCGGACGATCTCAATGTGGGGGATCTCGCGCAGGCGGCTAAGAATTTCTTCGAGTATTTTCGGGGCAAGCACCAGCGGGTCGCCGCCGGAGAGTAGTACATCCCGCACCTGCGGGGTGCGCTTGAGGTATTCGATTTGCATTTCGAATTCCTGCCGCGAGAAGGTTTGACCGGGGTCACCGACGATGCGCGAGCGCGTGCAATACCGGCAATACGACGCGCACTGGGTGGTCACCAGCATAAGGACTCGGTCTGGGTAACGGTGAACCAGACCGGGAACCGGAGAGTGGCGGTCCTCCGCCAGAGAGTCCTCCATCATCGAGGTAAAGGATTGCATTTCCTCCGCGAGCGGAATGACTTGTTTGCGTGTCGGGTCATCGGGGTCGTTCGGGTCAATGAGAGAAATGAAGTATGGTGTTACGTCCACCCGGAACAAGCCTTGCGTTTGCAGGGCTTTGCGCTCCGAGTCGGTGAGCGGCAGAACTTTTTCGATGTCCTCGACCGAGTTCATGCGGTGGCTGAGCTGCCAGCGCCAGTCGTTCCACTTTTCATCGGGAACGTCAGCGTAAATGGGGGCACGTTTTGAAACAAAGGGTTCGGGCATGGGATTTTCCTCCGGGTTGATTAATACGTAAGGTTGAAACTCACACAGATAGGCGCGAGTCGCACAGCGGAGGATCGTGATCGGGCCTGAAAAACCCGGCGTTAAGCACACATGCGTTCATTGTGAATTGAATTGTACGGGCAAACAAAAATAGGGTCAATGTCCCTTTGGGTGGTTTTGGGTGGAACCGCGCATCAACAAACGGTGTATAAAGGATGAAATTGAACCTCTGCAGAGGCAATACTTGGACGAATCCACACTAATTCGACGCGCGGCAAACGGCGATGCGGCGGCTTGGGAGCCGTTGGTTCTGGCGCATCAGCAGCCGGTCTTCCGGCTCAGCTACCTTCTCCTCGGCGATTCCGACGAGGCAGAAGATATTGCGCAGGAAACCTTTTTACGCGCCTGGAAACATCTCAAGCGATTTGACCCCGCGCGCCCTCTGCGACCCTGGTTGTTGAGCATCGCCGCGAACTCAGCGCGCAATCGCCTCCGTTCTGCCGGGCGATACCTCGCCGCGTTGACCCGCGCGTTTCGCGAACAACCCAAACCAGTTCTGCCTGATGAACTAAGCGCGCAAAACACGGAATCAAACGAACTTTGGCGCGCGGTGCAACAGCTTGATTTGGCTGACCAGCAGATCGTTTATCTGCGCTATTTTCTCGACCTGTCTGTGTCTGAGACGGGTGAAGTTCTACAAATTGCCGAAGGCACGGTCAAGTCAAGGTCGAGCCGCGCGCTCGAACGATTACGCAAAATCATCCATCAGGATTTTCCCGTGTTGGTCGAAGGACGTGAAGCATGAGCGAAATGGATTTTGAATATCGAATACGTTCCATTGCAAGGCAGATGAACTATCCCCGCACGCCGGACGTTGCCGGGCGCGTGCTGTCACGTTTCGACACTGTTACGACACCCCGCTTCATTTCCCGACGTTTGGCTTGGTCGCTGACCCTCATCGTTATCCTCTTCTCCAGCCTCATGCTCATCCCGCCGGCGCGCGCCGCGATCCTCGAATTCATTCAGATCGGCATTGTGCGTATCTTCCCGCGCGCAACCGAGGCGCCGCCCATTGAAACGCCACAGACTGCAATGCCCGAATCCTTTGCACCGGTCACCGCCACGCCGTACTTGAGATCTTCCACTTTGCTTATCGATCTTGGCCGACTTGCCGGCGAACGGACACTTTCTGCCGCGAGGAGTCTTGTCGCTTCGGATTATTCGATTCCCTTGCCGGCGTATCCACCTGAACTAGGTGAGCCCGACCATGTTTTTGTTCAGGAAGCCGATGGCGCGATGACTATCCTCGTCTGGCTCGATCCCAATGATTCCGAAAAAGTACTACTGAGTCTGCACATCATCCCGGCGGGAAGTTGGGCGATTCACAAATCCGAGCCTGTTACTGTTCAGGTGACATTTGTAAACGGTCAGCGGGCGGTGTGGGCGGTGGGACCGTATCCGCTGCGGTATTCCAATGGCGACTTAGATTTCACGCGGCTGATCGACGGCTATGTTCTGATTTGGACGGAAGGCGATATTACGTATCGGATTGAAACAAGTTTGCCGGTGAACGAGGCGATCAAGGTTGCAGAGTCACTTCAACCCGCTCCTTAAGTTTCTGTGTGATCGAGGAGCGGAGATTTCTCTCTCCTGGAACCGAACCATCGTAGGCGGTGTACTCATGTAAACACGGAGGCAGAAATGAATTCCAAATTAAGACATTCGCTCGTTCTCGCTTGGTTCCTCGCGTTGGCTATTACGTTTCCCGTCTTTGCAGGTGGGTGGGCGGTGATCGCACTGGATGAATTGCCCACAGGGGTGGTTGCCGGCGAACCGTTCAGCGTCGGATTTACGGTTTTGCAGCACGGTCAAAGGCCGATGACCGATCTAGATCCGGTCATCATTGCGAGTTCTGGTAAAGAAAAGGTCACGGTCTTTGCACAGGAACAAGGAAAGCCCGGCCACTACGCCGTCGAGATGCATCTTCCCAGCGAAGGAGCGTGGGAGTGGAAAATTCTGGCGTTTACCATGGAACAAAAGATGCCTACTTTGAGAGTCGCTGCGCCGGTACTTGCATCCGCCGGTCTGTCCGAGGCGAAGGCCCAACCTGCTGAGGCATCAACCCTTCCATGGGTGATGGTCATCCGCGCGCTGGCGCTGGGCATTGGACTTGTCGGTCTTATGTTTGCTTTTAGGAGGAAGAGTCGGATCGCCGTCGCGCTGACCGCGCTCTGCCTGCTGGTGGGAGTCGGCTCGTTTACGCTGGGGACAACCGTCCCTGCGGTGGAGGCGGTGAGCGAGTCCCCGGCGAAGGTTGCCAGTGATGAATCCATTTCGCAAGTCGAGTTGGGTCAGCAATTGTTCGTCGCCAAAGGATGCATCACATGTCACGTCAATGCGAATGTTCCGAACAGTTACGACTATTGGACGATCAACCCGGAAGGCGCGACCAACCTTTCGAATTTTTCCGCCAGCCCGGAGATCCTGCGGATTCGATTGAGGGATCCGAGGGCTGCAAGATCGGACGCTCAAATGCCGAATTTGGGTTTGTCGGAGTTTGAGATCGAAGCATTGATCGCGTTCATAAATTCAAAATAGATGCTTTGATTTGCGAACGGACAGTAAGAAATTCTTACTGTCCGTTTTCATTTAATTGGACTACAATCACCGAGGAGACAGTATGCAGATCAATCTTCGCGAGCTTGAAATCACTCACAACCCAGCCGAGAGTCGCTTCGAGACCTGGATCGACGGCAATCTTTCCAAACTCGATTATCTGGTGAACGGCAATACCATTGTGATGACGCACGTGGGCGTCCACCCGGATCTACGCGGGCAGGGCATCGCGGGTAAGTTGACCGAGGTTGCGCTGGAGTATGCGCGGGGAAAATCTCTGCGCGTGATTCCGATGTGCTCGTACGTTGCCGCGTTTATCCGCCGAAATCCGCGGTTTGGAGAATTGACCAGGCAACGAGCCGGTACGTAGTTCGTTCGCTTCGTTTGAAATTAAAGTAAAAAACGCGGTCCATGCGGATCGCGTTTTTTCATGTGGCGGG
>CAZFDL010000103.1:0-9824 GCA_964517905.1 uncultured Anaerolinea sp.
CAGGCGCCGCCTCTCAACCCGGATGTGAACATCACGTTCCCCGACCTGTTTGCAGCCGTGGGCGGTGTTGTGCAAATCAAAGGAACTGCGGCGGGAACGGACTTCGCGTCGTATCGTGTGCTGGTCGGGCAGGGATTGAATCCACAAGAGTGGATTCAGGTCGGCAGAGGGGACGCGCCTGTGACCAATGGTCTCCTCGCCGAATGGAACACTGAGGGCTTGGGCGGGTTGTATGCCATACAGTTGCAGGTTGTAAGGTCAGACCAGCGCGTCGATACAGCGGTCATTCAGGTAACGATCAACAAGTAGGAGAGACGGCATGGATAATCCGATTTTGTTCACGGTTGGAATTATCGGTTGTATCTTCCTGGTTTTCAATGGTATCTTCCTTATCATCATCCTTTCGGCCCGTCGTAAGATGAATGCCATACAAGGCTGGTCGTCAACGATGGGCACGGTGGTCGCCTCCTACCTCGAGCGGCGGCGTTCAGGGAACAACAGTTCTGCGAATTATCCTGTTGTTCAGTATTCGTTTCAGGTGGGTGGGCAGATGTATCAGGGAATGAAGATCGCGCCGGGCATGGAAGTGGGCGGAACGGGCGCGGGAAGAGTCGTGGAAAAATATCCTGCGGGCGCACAGGTAATGGTGTTTTATGACCCGAACGATCCTTCCGATGCGGTATTGGAGAAGAATGCGCCCGCTCAGTGGATCCTTTGGTTGGTGCTCGTGATCCTGGATATCATGCTCTGCGGCATGGCAGTTGGGTTTGCGTTCGCGTTTTGATTTACTCCCCCGATCGTTCCCTGCGCCTTTCGAGCAGCCTCTGAATGCGGCGGTGTTTTTCGCGCGAAAGGGGGAACAGCCAGGCAAGGACGATCGTGCCGGAGAGCATCACCCCGCCCAACGGAGAAACCAACAAGCGGATCATATGCAGGGTTGCATCAGTTTGTACGAAGTGGATGGCTCCTTCCGGGGGCGATGTGTACCCGGACCAGCCCAACGCCTGCAACGTCAAAAAGAGGACAAGCGCGCCGGTCAATTTGCGGATGAGCGTGCGGATACCGTAGAAAATTCCCTCGCGGCGGCGGCCCGTCCGCAGTTCATCCCATTCGATCACATCCGCGAACATCGCGTCCGGCAGGGTGTAGGCGGCTGAAACGCCAATGCCCGCAAGGGCAGAAAGTGCGAACAACTCCGTCGTATTGCCCGGTTGAATCAGATAGATAAGGAATGTGACGATCACCCAGAAGGTCATTCCGTATGCGTATGCCTCGCGCTTGTTCCTTATCTTCGAGATCCATAGCCAGAATGGTACGAACAGAATGCAGACCAGCATGAGGACGCCGAAGAAGGCGGATTCATACGCCAGGTCTAAGCCCATTATATTGATCGATGCCAGCAGATCACCCTGCGCCACCCAGTACAGCAGGAAATAGGGAAAGGAAACCGCCACCATATCCACTGCCGACCAGTTGAGCATGTGAATTCCAACAGCGTATCGAAAGGGGACGTTTTCCCAGGCTGTCCGCAGGCTTTCGCGTAACGGCAGAGATTCCTGTTGTTCGGGTGTGGATTTTTCCCGGAGCAGCAGCCCGATCAAAAGCAAGGGAATCGCCCCGACCGCGCCGAACAACGCGCCGACCGTGATGAATCCCTGTTGTTGTGTGCCGCCAGCTTCGATCACCATGTCCACGATCGTCGGTGCGGCGATTACCATGGAGAGCGCACCGACCAACTGAAAGAAGGAGCGGAAACTTGTCAGCGAGGTGCGTTCGTCATAATCGGGAGTCAGTTCGGGGGTCAGCGAAAGGAATGGGACAGAGACCAGCGTGGTCAATGTATCCGAGATCATGAATGAGAGCGTTACATAAGCCAGTAACGCAAACTGATTATCCCAGTTGGGCGCCGACCACAGTATGACGAAACTTAAACCAAACGGTATGGCAAACCAAAGCAGAAATGGACGGCGCCTACCCCATCGCGATTGCAGGCGGTCGCTGAGCATGCCGATGATCGGGTCGTTGACGGCATCCCAGACGATACCAATTAGAGCTCCGAAAGAAGCCAGTCGCGGTTCCAGTCCCACCACGTCGGTCAGGTAGAGGGCGAGGAAGATCGAGCGCATCATGCCGATGCTGGAAATGCCCCAATCGCCGGATCCGTATAGCAATTTGACCCACAATGGGAGACGATGATTTGAATTGTTGTTCATTGTCTGATGTCGTGTGCAAGTGTAGCACAGCCGGAAGACACACAGGTAAAAAAGTAGACGGGTAGACAAGTAATCCTTGGGCGCAGGTGTATATGTCCACTTCACCCATTTCATTCCTGTAAGCGGATATAACCGAAATGCAAAGTGTAAATCTGTATCCCTCTGCTATACTGTGTTCAACAACATCCGATAAGAGCAAACCCGTTGAAAGACGGGGACGCAAAGCCATGGATCTACAATCCCGCCACGCGGGATCAGGACAGCCAGGTTGCCGAAGATAATCCCCATTTATTTTGGCGAGCCCGGCACCCTGCCGGGCTCTTTTATTGGAACCTTATCATTCTATGTTCGATAAAGGCAAACCCGTTGAAAGACGGGGACGCAAAGCCATGGATCTACAATCCCGCCACGCGGGATCAAGACAGCCAGGTTGCCAACGTGTGCAGAACCATGTATTGATATTCTGCCCTGTTGATCTAATGAGCGCCTTTGTCGAAAAAGGAGAGACAAATGGCGCTCAAAAATATATCCGCTCGATCGATCTTCAATACCGGCATGCTGCTGGTCATCCTCGCCTCCCTATGGTTGAACCCCACCATGGCTCTGGCGCTGGGCAGCGCAGATGCACCCACCCTTCCTGTTTTCTCTGAATTTTCAAATCTGGTTCAAGACGGCCGTGCAGATCTTGCGCGAGGGGTTTATGTGCCCAACGTGTTCGCTCTACCGATTGTGCAACAGCCCTATGGCTATGCATCATTTTTATCGAATGAGTCGGATCAAGTCACCCAATTTCGCATGGCAAGCCAGTATGGAACTACCGGATTGCTTGCCCATAACTACCTTGCCGGCGCCTCATTTTTTGCTTTGAAAGTGGGGGATGAGGTCCGCCTTGTTTATGGTGACGGCAAGGTAGAATATTTTGTGGTCTATGAGATCCTCCAATATCAGGCATTACAACCCAACAGCCCGTATAGTTCCTTTCGCAATCTCGAGACCGATGAAGTCCTCTCTGTGGAGCAAACGTTCAAGCGCGTCTTCTTCAGCGACGGGAACGTCACTTTTCAGACCTGCATAGAAAAGAATGGCGATTTGAGCTGGGGCAGGTTGTTCGTCATCGCCATTCCGAAGATCGAATACGAAAGGCTGCTATTGTTACCCAACCAATAGCCTCAACTTATATTGCCGGGGCACTTTGCATAAATGAAGAAGCCGCCCCGAAATTGGGGCGGCTTCTTCATTTATTTTCAGCCGGTAATCGCTGGCTGATTTCTTCTTCGTTGCACAGTTCGCTAGATGGGCCGGGAATTACTTGTCCCTGGTCACGCTGACCAGAACGGCTCGCAACATGCGACGGTGGGTGTAGGTCTCCGTCCGTTCCTGATAGTTTTCGCAGGTTATCAGCGTCAGCCACGGCGTTTCCTCGTGTTTGAACGCGGTATTCACGTTCGACGGGAGGATCAGCGCGTTGGATGTGATCTCGAATGTGTATACCTGACCAAATGCATGGATCTTGACCTGATCGCCGTATTGCAGGTTGAGCAGGTTCGCGAACGGACCGGGCTTGTTATTGGCATTCCAAACATGGGCTGTGATGACCGAGTTGCCGTCCCAACCGGGGAAGGCGGAGCCGTTCAACCATCCGGCATTATTCCCAAGCCAGGAAACATCCCAGCCATTCTTTGTTTGTGGGACGCCGACGATCGACATCTTCAGGTTGAGTCTTGGGATCTCCATCCAGACGTCGGTGGCGGCATATTGCAAATCATCGGGCTGCCGGTCGAGGATGGTTGTTTCTCCTTTGGGGAAACCGGTCACAGGGATCAACAATCCGCCGCTGGTTGTTGTGCCGGTACTTCCGCTTCCTCCACCCCCACCTCCACCACCTCCGCCGCGACGCTCTACGGTAAATGTGATTCTTGTATCGTCGAGTCCCTGATTGAGTTCGTTGCCAGCCAGGTCTTCAATGGAGGTGGTGCCGCAAACGATCAGGCGATAGGTTCCAAGCGGAAGACCCGCGCCGCCATTTACAGTGGATGTGGCAGTGTATGGCCCCGCCCCCGTGCCGTTTGTGTACACCGGTATTGCCATCGGAATGGCAACGTCATCTGCCACCACGCCGCCCAGGCAGGATACAGTGTCGAACGTATCGTTGTCTCCATCCTCCACTAATAGATAATTGGCGGTGATGTTCGCTGCGCCGGGAGAGCCATCGTTCTTGACGTCCTTGCTGAACGTTACGCTGATCTGCGTCAGCCCGATTCGTGCAACGCCGTTGTCGGCGGGAACACTGCCGATCACGGTGGGGAAGCCAAGGTCGATGATCCAGTTATGTGACGCGGGAGACGGATCGGGGTTGCCAGCATCATCGATCGCGCGAACTTCAAAGACGTGGGGTCCAGCAGTCAGGTTTGTGTAGTTCTGTGGGTTGGTGCAGGCGGTGAACCCACCGCCATCCAACTGACACTCAAAGCCAGCCAGGTCCGCATCGGTGCTTGAGAAAGTGAATGCGGCATCGAGCAGGTTTGTAAAGGCAGGCGGCCCGGAATCGATGGTGGTATCCGGAGCGGAAGTATCAATCGTCCATGTGTAGGAGGCGGGCGTTGGGTCGGTATTTCCGAAAGAATCCACCGCGCTAACCTCGAAGGTGTGGTTGCCTGCGGTGAGAGGTCCAAATGTATTGCCCGAATTGCACGCCGCGAATGGCGCTCCATCCAACCGACAGACGAAGGTGCCTGTTGCGCTGGTGCTGCTGAACGTGAAAGTGGGGGTCAGATCGTTATCCGGGTCGGGCGGGCTTGTGTCGATCGTTGTATTAGGAATTACCACGTGCACAAGCACTGACGAAACACTGCCGAAGTAATCCGGGTCGCCGCCATACGATGCAGAGATATTATGTGCTCCCGAGGTCAATGCATTGGTGGTGAACGTGGCAATGCCGGCATTGAGTGTGCCCGTGCCCATGGAGGTTGGTCCATCATTGAAAGTCACCGTGCCGGTGGGAACACCGTTGATGGACGAAACGATGGCGGTAAACGTTACGGATTGTCCAAGAACCGATGGGTTATTGTTGGAAGTTACCACGGTCGTTGACGCGGTTTGTCCCACGCCTTGCACGTAAGGAGCGGACGTATTTCCGGCGAAATTGGCGTCGCCGTTGTACACGGCTGTAATGGTGTGCAAACCGGCGGTCAATGTGCTTGTGCTTATGGTCGCAACACCGCCCGCAAGAGGCACGGTTCCGAGAGAATTGGCACCGTCAAAGAACGCGACTGTTCCGGTGGGTGTGCCGGCGGAGGATGTGACGGTGGCGGTAAAGGTAATGAGCTCACCGACTCCAGCCGGGTTGTTGTTGGATGTCACACCAGTGGTCGAGGAAGCCTGATTCACCGTGAGGGTACCCGTTCCCAGGATCACGTTGTAATTGGGAAGCCTGCCGGTGGGGTCGTTCAATGTGGCGGTGATGGGGTAATCACCCACGGCAGCGGCAGCCGGCGCTCCGAGACTGGCGTAGGTTGCTGTGATGTTGTCGCTGTTTTGGATGCCGGTGATGGCGCCAGTGAATGCTGTGAAGGTAGTGCCATATACCTTCGATTTATCCGCGGGCGTAACGGTGAGATCGCGTTGTGCCACGGTCAACGTCCCTGTGTTGGATGTGACACTGTAGTTGGCGAGCACTCCCGCGGGGGCATTCAACGTCGCCGTAATGGGATACGTACCCACTGTCGCTATCGCTGCCGCTCCGGGGCTTGAGTAGCTTGCCGTGATCGGGTCGCCGTTCTGGATGCCAATGATCGTTCCGGTAAAGGCTGTGAACACAGAACCGTAGAGTTTGCTTGCATCGGTCGGGGTAACCAGCAGTGCGCGGGTCGTGACTGTGAGCGTGCCGGTATTGAGTGTAACGGTGTAGTTCCCCAGCCTGGCGCCGGGATCGTTCAGTGTTGCCGTGATCGGATACGTGCCAATCGCGGCGGTTGCAGGCGCACCGGTACTTGCGTAGGTGGCTGTGATAATATCGCCGCCTTGAATGCCGGTGATCACTCCGGTAAAGGCTGTGAACGTATCGCCATATGGTTTGCTCTTGTTATCTGGCGTTACGGTCAGCGCGCGTGTCGTGACCGTTAATGTGCCCGGCACGTATGAGAATACGTAGTTGTCATCGATCCCGCCGGAGCAAGTGATCGGGAAGGTGCCCACATTGTTATGAGGTACCGCGACCTGGCAGGTGGGCGGTGTATCGATAACCGCCGGTGTATCTCCGTTGGCAAAACCGGAGTAGACGAACGTAAATACCGGGTCCGGGCTTCCGTAAATGATGCTTTGGTTATCGGCGGTCACCGTTAGGATCGACAAACCAACTGAGAGTGTGCCGGTGTTGAGGGTCACAGTGTAGTTCGGGAGCCTGGTATCCGGGTCGGTCAGCGTGGCGGTGATCGGGTATGTACCCACCGGTGCGGCGGCTGGCGCGCCGGGACTGTCGTAGACTGCGGTGATGTTATCGCCGTTCTGGATGCCGGTGATCGTGCCGGTGAAGGCGGTGAAGACTGTGCCGAAAACCTTTGATTTGTTATCCGGTGTAACGATCAATGCGCGCGGCGTCACGCTCAACGTGCCCACGTTCAGGGTTATCGTGTAGTTGGGCAATCGATTTCCGGGATCAGCGAGGATGGCATTGATCGGGTAATCGCCGACCGTTGCTGTCGCGGCGGCGCCGGGGCTTGCATAGGTGACGGTAATCGTGTCGCCAGCCTGAACCCCGGTAATCGTACCGGTGAACGCAGTGAAGACCGAACCGTAGATTTTGGTCTTATCCGCGGGTGTCACGGTAAGTGCACGCGGCGTAACAGAGAGGGTGCCGGTGTTTAACGTTACCGTGTAGTTGCCCAGCTTGTTATCCGGATCGTTCAACGTTGCTGTGATCGGATAATCTCCGACATTTGCCGCGGCTGGGGCACCCGCGCTTGCATAGTTTGCGGTGATGTTATCGCCGAATTGAATGCCCGAGATCGTCCCGGTAAATGCCGTGAAAACATCACCATAGACTTTTGTCTTATCGATGGGTGTTACCACCAAGGCACGCGGGGAGACCGTCAGTGTGCCGTCCACGTAGACGAAGGTATAGGCATCATCTGCACCGCCGGAGCAAACGATGGGGTAGGTGCCCACATCCGTATGTGGACCAGTCACCGTACAGGTTGGAGGCGTGTTGACGACGCCGGGTCCATCGCCGGCGGCAAATCCGGTATAGGTGAAGGTGAACGTCGGGTCGGGGCCGCCGTAGGTGATGGTCTGGCTGTTTGCTGTGACAGTGAGTGTGGATGAACCGACGGTCAAGGTCCCAATGTTCAATGTGACATTGTAATTGCCGAGTTTGCCGGTCGGGTCATTCAAGGTAGCTGTGATATCGTACGTGCCCACTGGCGCAGAAGGCGGGGAACCGGCGCTTGCGTAGTTTGCTGTGATGTTATCGCCGTTCTGGATACCGGTGATCGAGCCGGTAAATGTGATGAACCAGGTGCCGTATTGTTTGGATTGATTGTCCGGGGTTACCACCAAGTCGCGTTCGGTCACGCTTAATGTTGCTGAACCAATCGTGAAATTATAGTTACCCAGTTTGTTGGTGGGGTCGCTCAACGTGATCGTGATGGGATAGTTTCCGACCGGCGCGGTTGCGATCGCACCCGGGCTGGAGTAGATCGGCGTGATGGCGTCTCCGTTCTGCAAACCTGTGACTGTGCCGGTGAACGCCGTGAACGTATCGCCATAGATCTTGGTCTGGTTGTTTGGAGTGAAGTCTAGATCTCGGCGCGTTACGCTCAACGTGCCGATGTTTTGGGTCACATTGTAGTTACCCAGCCGGCTGTCTGGGTCGACCAGCGTGATGGTGATCGGGTATGTGCCGAAGGGCGCCGTTGCTGGCGCGCCTGCGCTATCGTAGACGGCAGTTATGTTGTCACCGTTTTGAATTCCGATAAAGGAACCGGTGAAGGCAGTAAAGACATCGCCGTAGACCTTGGTCTGGCTGTCCGAGATCGCGACCAGATTACGCGTTGTGACGGTAAGGGTGCCCGTGTTTAGCGTGACCGCATAGTTGCCTAACATGCCATCCGGATCGTTCAGTGTGGCGGTGATATCGTATGTGCCCACATTTGCGGTTGCCGGCGCACCGAGGCTGTCGTAGTTAGCTGTGATGTTGTCGCCGTTCTGGATGCCGACGATGGTTCCGGTAAACGCCGTGAAAACATCGCCATACACCTTGGTTTGGTTGGCAGGGGTGACCGTGAGAGTCCGTGCAGTTACGGTCAGTGTTGCGGTGGGCGCCGGGTCGATCGTTACGATATAGTTCCCTAGTCTTCCATCGGGATCGTCCAAGGTGACATTGATATCATATACGCCGACGATGGCTGTTGCCGGCGCACCGAGGCTTGTATAGTTCGGCGTGATGTTATCGCCTGCGCGTAAGCCGGTGAACGTACCGGTAAAGGCGCTGAACACCGATCCGTAGATCTTGGATTTGTCGTCCGGGTTGAAGGTCAATGCGCGTTGATTGACATTCATCTGACCGTCGATATATACGATCACGTAATTGCTCAACCCGGAACCCACTGCCGCGCTGGGTGTGATGGGATAGGTGCCCACGACTGCGGCAGAAGGCGCGCCCGCGCTGTTGAGTGTCACACTGGTGACGCTATCACTTCCCTGAAGACCTATGACGGAGAATTCAGTGCCAGCGAAAGAGAACACATCTCCGTAAGTCTTCGTTTGGTTGTTGGCGGTAATGGTCAGAACGTTAGTGCCGACTGTCATGGTGCCGTTGACGTAAGTGATGGCGTAATTTGATAGCCCCGTTCCGACAGCAGCGCTCGGGATGATCGGGTATGTTCCTGCCGCGGCGCTTGCTGGCGCGCCCGCACTTGTCAATGTAACGCTTGTGACGGTATCGCTAAAGATCAAGCCTGTCGTTGTGAACTCGTCTCCGTTGAATGTGAAGGTGGTTCCGTAGATCTTGCCCTGATTGACTGCCGTAATAGTCAATGCTTTCTGTGACACGGTGAGAGTGCCGTCAATATAATTGAAATCGTAATTGTCGTCCAAACCGCCGGCGCAGACGATAATTCCGGCATAGGTGCCCGCGTTGACATGCGGCGCAGAAGCGGAACAAGTGGGAGGCGTATCGATATCTGCCGCATCGTCGCCAAGGACGAATCCGCTGTATTGGAAGGTAAAGAGGGGGTCCGCGTCGCCGTAGGTGATCGTCTGTGGATCTGCCGTAACGTTCAACGTGGCTTTGTTTACCACTTGATTCACCACAGGTGAGGTGCTGGTGGCATACGTTCCATCGCCACTGTAGACCGCGGTGATCGGATGTGTGCCAACAATCAGCGAGTTGATCGTCAGGGTTGCCACGCCGCCAACAATCGTGTTGTCGGTCCCGATCGTTGTCGCGCCATCCAGGAATGTGACTGTCCCGCCAATGACCCCGGGCGTCCCGGATGTGACGGTCGCTGTGAAGGTGACATTTTCCCCGTAGAGGGAAGGATTGTTATTGGAAGTGAGCGCAGTCGTTGTGGAACGCCGTACGTTTTGAACGTATGGATTGGACGTGTTGTTGCT
>CAZFDL010000104.1:0-9715 GCA_964517905.1 uncultured Anaerolinea sp.
AAAGAGCGCATGATCGAAGTGCAGGAGGAGACGCGCAAGAAACTGGCGCGCGACCTGCACGATGGACCGACGCAATCGGTGGCGGCGATGGCGATGCGCATCAATCTCGCGCGCCGGATGATGACCAAGAACGTGGGCGACGCGACCGACGAACTGGTGAAGATCGAAGAACTGGCGCATCGCACCACAAAGGAGATCCGCCACATGCTGTTCACGCTTCGTCCGTTGATCCTTGAATCGCAGGGTCTCACCGCCGCGCTCGAGGCGATGGCGGAAAAAATGCGCGAGACGTTCACTCAAAATGTCATCATAAACGTGGACGAGTCGGTGCTCGAGAACATGGAAATGGGCAAGCAGGGCGTCATCTTCTACATCATCGAAGAGGCGACCAACAACGCGCGCAAGCATGCCAGCGCCGTGCACATCTGGGTTAGGCTGAGATCGTTCGAGACGGGGATCGCACTGCTGGAGATCGAAGACGACGGTTTGGGCTTCGACGTGGAGGCCGTGAATAAATCCTACGATAAGCGCGGCAGTTTGGGTATGGTGAACCTGCGCGAACGCACAGAGCTGGTCAATGGCTTGCTGAACATTGACTCAGCGCCGGGCAAGGGCACGCGGATTCAAGTCTACATTCCGCTCACCGAGGAAGCCGCCGACAGGTTGCATCACGCGAAGAGGTAACCTCAAGGGGGGTTGGACAAAATCAACCAGCCAACAATAATTTTAGAGTTTCCTTTGCCTTCATCACCGCTTTTGCCCTGTGGCTGAGGCGGTTTTTTTCCTCCATGCTCAGCTCTGCCATGGTTTTGCCTAATTCGGGAAAGAGGAAAATGGGATCGTAGCCGAATCCTCCCGTTCCTCGTTCCTCGGGGATGATCTCGCCTTCACACGAACCCAAATCAGATGTCACGCCGAGATCACGAAGCGACCGAAGAGTTTCCGCTTGATGTTGAGAGAGACCCCTCGTTGTCGGTCGGTCTTGAAACGGGGTTCGATCCGCGCTGCTACCCGACCTGCGGCTCACGGTCACACTGCTCGGGATCGCGATCGCGATGGTGGCTTTGAAGCGCGCCGTCCACGGGCGGCGATAATTTTGCAGATTTCGGATGAGGAATTTGCGCCGCTCGGCGTAGGTCAGTTTCTTGCCCTCCATTGAACCGTAGCGTGCGGAGTACAATCCCGGCGCTCCGTCGAGCGCGTCCACTTCCAGCCCTGAATCATCGGCGAGCGAGATCAGTCCGCTTGCCTGGGAAAACGCGATGGCTTTCTTCGCGGCATTCTCGGCATACGTGAGCCCGTCTTCGACCACCTCGAGTTGAAGATCGATGTCTGCCGGCGTGACGAGTTGAACGCTCAAATCCTTGAGCAGGTCTTGCAGTTCTTCGATCTTGTCATTGTTGTTGGTGGCGATGAGGAGTTGGGTCATTTCTTACTTTCCAGGCGGGGCACAAAGAAACTTACGGGCTTAATTCCCATATTCTCCGATCCTATTGATAGCCCATTGTGCGTGCTCGCGAATCATGGGTTCTTCGTCATTCAAGGCGCGTTGCAGGACGGGAAGCGCGTGCATGTCACCGCGGTTGCCGAGCGCGACCGCCACGTTTCGTAAATACCCGCGCCGCTTGGCGCGCGCGACGGCGGTCCGCTTGAAGCGTTGGTTAAAGGCTTTCGGCGTGAGAGTCAGTTCGCCCGTCAACGCGGGAAGCGGGCGGTCGGCTGAGAACGCGGGATCACCCGCCGGGGCGAATCGATTCCACGGGCAGACCATCTGGCAGATATCGCATCCAAACACCCAGGCGCCGATTTTTGCGCGCAATTCAACGGGGATATCGTCTTTCAATTCAATGGTGAGATACGAGATGCACCGCGTGGCGTCCAGTGTTCGGTTCGGCAGGATGCAATCGGTGGGGCAGGCAGTGACGCAGCGCGTGCACGTGCCGCAATGGTCGGTGACAAAAGGCGGATCGGGTTCCAATTCGAGTTCGAGAAAGATCTCGGATATAAAAAAATACGAACCCTGTCTCGGATTGATGAGACAGGTGTTCTTGCCGATCCAGCCGATGCCCGCGCGTTGCGCGAGATCGCGTTCAAGGACGGGACCCGTGTCTGTGTACCAACGGCTCTTGATCGGACGTTCGACCTGTTGCTCGATGAAGTGAACCAGTTCCTCCATCCGCGCAGGGAGCACAGTGTGATAATCTTCGCCGTGCGCGTAGGATGCGATGTTGCCCTCGACCTCACCCCTGGCCTCTGTCCTTTCAGGAGAGGGGGGTGAATAGGGAGTTGCAAGGATCAAAATGGATTTACATTCAGGGAGAATTTCGCGTGGGTCGGCGCGGCGGGCGCGGGCTGTTTCTGTAGCGAGATAACTCATCGTGCCGTGATGACCTTGCGCCAGCCAACTTTCGAATGTGGGGTGGTGTGGGGGTGGGTCAGGAGTCGTCACGCCAGCCAGGACGAATCCCAGCTGGCGTGCCCTGTCTTTGATGCTCTGTTTGAGGCTTTGCGTCACAAGTTATTGCACGATGATCTTCACATAGATGGCAGCCGGGAAGGTGAAGCCTTGCGGGTTTCTCATGGTCCACGTGCTCACGTACACTCCGGTCTCGGCTGGCGCTTTGAATTGAATGGAGACTTCCACTTCCTGCCCCGGCTGGACAACCTCGGTGAGCGCGATGAATTGACCATCCATCTTGTTTCCGGTCCCGGTAAAGGTTAGAACGTAACCGGCGCCCCATGGGCATGTGCCGGCGTTCTTCACTCGCCACGTCTTAATAAATTCCTGTCCGGGGGTCATCACCGTATTATCGGGAATATTCACATCCACGGTCACCGGGTCGTAGGTGAGTACATCGCAAAGAGCTTGATCGGTTCCGCTTGTGACTTGCACAACCTGTTCCGGTGTGGCTGTCGCTGTTTCTTCAAGCGCTGCGGGAGTCTCTTCGGTGGGTTCGTCTGCAGACACAGTCGGCGTGAAGGCGGCTGCTGTAAGGGTGAACTGTGCAATGACGGTGCTTGCCGCCGAAGTACGGACCGCGGCGACATCCGGTGTGGGCTCGGAGGGTGTGGTTTGCCCTCCGCAGGCTGTCAGTAACAAGGTAATAAGAATGGTTGAAACGATGGTTTTGGATTTCATGGCGCCTCCATTCCGCATTGAATTATTTCTTGACCGTGAAATACACCGAAAGATAAGTGCCAAAGTAATAGCCCTTATCATTTCGCATGCGCCAGTGACCCTGATAATCACCCGGAGCGAGGGGAGCCGTCAATTTTATGGAAATATTGATTGCTGCACCGGGCACTACCCAATCGTCGGTTTTCTTGAATTGGAAATCATAGGGGTCAATCGCCCGGTCACCGCCGATGAAGACAAGGGCGAATCCGTCATCCCAGGTACAGTTGCCTGTATTTCTAACCTTCCATGTTTTTATGAAATCTTCGCCGGGTTTGAAGACGGTTCCATCCGGCACGGTAACATCGCCCTCGAACACGTTATTGCTGCATGCATCTCCAAGAGCGGCGGTGGCTCCCGCCACGGTGGGCGAGGCGAGGGCTGTAAACCCCGGGAGCGGGGTTGCATTGAATGAAATCGTGGCTAGGCCGCTTGCCGTCGGCAAAACGATCGCAGTGGAGATCGTTTCCGCAGTATTTGTCGGTGCCGTGGTCGCTGATGGTGCCGCCAGTGCGGTCGCTGTCATCTGACTCGAGAGTTGCGCGACGGTGGTCCCTACGATCGATGTGTTGATCGCATTGAGGTCTTGCGTGGGTGCGGGCGTTGCGCCAAAATTACAGCCCGAGACGATCAGTGAAATGCCGAGCAAGACAGGCATGAACTTTTGCATGGATTTTCGAACAAGCATGTGGCTACCTCCGTGAAACGCGGTCAGGTGAGTGTGCTGGGATTACGTGATGATCTCCGTACTTCCAACATCATTATATCGCAATTGCTTTTCAGGTTATGGCGTTGACGTCGGCGTGACCGTGGGTGTTTCCGTAGAGGTGCCTGTCGGCGTGGCGGTCGCGGTCGGCGTGGTGGTGGATGTAGGTGTGACCGTCGAGGTCTGCGTGAGAGTCGGAGTCAATGTCGGGGTGGCGGGATCCGAGCTTTGCCGTGTGATCCGAGGGTTCACCCACAGGGCGAAATCATCCCGCGACGTGCCGTTTGCCAGTACGGTCAAAATGAATCTCACCTTCTCACCACGCAACGCGCTCAGGTCGATGCTGACCGGGTAGTACAGCCCTTCATATACCTCCTGCCATTGCGCGAGCGTCTTGATCTCCCCTCCATCGATCTGGTACTGCAGGCGGAAAACCACGTTGCAATTGGTGGCGTCACGCTGGCAACTGAGCAAAGCCTGAAAGCGGTCGCCGTTCTTCACGTTGAAGCTGGGAAACTTTCCGGTGATCTCACCAGTGCCGGATTTTTTGGGGTAGGTGAGAAGCGCGTCTCCTCGCGCTACTCCGTCTTCCATTTTGGGGGCATTGAGCGCGCGCACGAATCCTCGATCATCTCCCTGTGAACCGGGGCATGGCAGGGTCTTCGTTTCGCTTCGCCAGACGGCGTCACAATAGTTGATCACAAAATCGTAGACTGCCAGTGTGTATCCACTGACATTGATATCCACATAGAAATTGGATTCGCTGTTCGTGCCAACCCCGAACAAGATACCGGATGCATTGCGCAGCTTCCAGTTTCCCCGATAGCGACCATCCACACCGGGCGCGGTGAGATTAATGGCGAGGTCCACGGTCTGACCGGGGGCAACCTGCACCGGCAGTGACACGGAATTGGCCGCCCCGAATTTTTCTCCGCTCACATAGACGATCGCGTACGAAGTATTCCACGTGCACGTGCCGACGTTTTTAAAACGCCAGATCTTCGTGAAATTGCTTCCGCGACCGACCACGGCACCATCTGGAAACGTTACATCGGTGACAAATGCCGCGGCGTCACATTTTGTGATGGGCTGGATCGGTGGTACGCTGGTGAAAGTACTGAAAGGTGTGACGCTTGCTGTAGGGAATGAAAGCGTTGTAGTGACTGGCGGTCCTTGCGTTGATGTGCCTGCCACCTGTGTCGACATCGCCCCGAGCGTTTCGGCGGCAGAGGTATACAGGGCGTTGAGTGTTTCCGCAGGCTGGGGGGATCCGGCGGAGAAAGGTCCACACGCGAGGATCGTCGCAAGGATAAGGATGGGTGCTAAGAACTTCTTGAGAATTCTGGGGATCATGACTGCCTCCAAAGGATGTTCAACAAGTTCTTAAACGATGGAAGAGGCTGGCTGGTTCCAAAAAAGAAGCCGAAGCAGAGACTCTGCTTCGGCTTCCAGGGGAACCGACTCAGGGGCATTCGTTCTGGAATACAGCCTTATCGAACTCGATGTATTCAGGCCACACGACAATAATCTGCATCCACCTGTCGTTCGGGCTGTTACCCTTGCCCACCATCCAGGTGCGGGAGATTGTCTTCGACCCGGCGGCATCAAAGACCAGGTTTTTCACTCCGCTCTCGTTCCCATCCTTTTGCTGCCAGAAATAGTTAAAATCGTACGCCGCATTCGTTGTTATCGTGGCATACACCGTGTACGAAACGTTGGCGGGGCAGCCCGTTGGAGGAACGCGGACAATTTCATACGTGACGCTCAGGATGGCAGCCTCTTGCGGCGGGCGCTTATCCACTTGAATGGAGGCATAAAATGCCTGACTGTATTGTCCCACACCGAAAACGGCGTTCCATGGGGTTTGTAGGCGCCAGTAACCGGTGTAGAAACCTTCGGTGGAAGGCGACTTGAGCAGAATACTGATGGGAATATCGTCACCGGGGGGGACGGTCTCCGGTAAATTGTAGTAAGTCGCGCCTCCCAGCGGATCTCCACTCCAAAATATCAACCGGTACGAGGGATCCCATGTGCAGGTCCCATCATTCCTGATGGTCCACGTCTTTGTAAACTGGGTATCCGGTTTGAACACCGCTTGATCAGGCGGAGATTCGTCTATCAGAGTTGCATGGATACAATCCACGTCGGAGGGTGCAGAGACAAGCGTGGGCCCCTCGGTGGGCGTGTCAACTACAGCAGGTGTGAGGGTCGCTGGGAGCGTGGGTAGTGGAGGCAACGGAGTGCCTGTCGGGATCGATTGTTGCGCCGCCTGCACGGTCTGCGCCACCGCAGTCGAGATGACGGATTCATTCTGTACGGAAGGTGCGCATGCCGCCAGGATCACGGATAGGCACACCATCACGAATGAATATTTACGAACACGAAACTTGAACATTCAAACTTCCTTTCATTGTAGGGCTGATCAGGAAAAGATTATACCTGTGATGAAAAGCGCCCGACTGAATTCGCCGGGCGCTCTCACTTTTCATTTATCTATGGACAACTGAAGTTTGCCCGACCAAATTGCTGGTTATTTGGGTCGTCTATGTAAATGTCCATCCAAAATGAGGAGGCGGGAAGTGAAGCAGACCAGGTGGTGGATACGGACTGCGTTCCTGCCGCGGCATACACAATGGGGGGATGCGTGACACCATCGATGGCGCCGTCACTACGCACCCATTTGTACGTAACCTGACCGGCGCCGTTGGTTGTAACGTTTGCGGTGATCGTGAAGGCCCCGCAACCGCCGCTGACCGACAAGGAGACGCTTGTCACGGCGAAGACTCCGCCTGAGGTTCCGCCCACTTTGATCTCTACGAAGAAGGATTTACCCTGTTGGGCGCCGCCTTGCACAGGGATCAATACCCCGCTGCCGTTGCGAATACGCCAATACCCGCGATAGGTTCCGTTCGACGAGGGGGCTTTCAAATTCACCGACACATCCACTTCCTGCCCCGGCGCCACCGTGCCGATCGCGATCGGAGAAACTCCGCTCATTGCATCTCCGCTATCGAAGACCAGTGCGTATCCCGTCCACGTGCACGTACCGATGTTCTTCAAGCGCCAGGTCTTGGTGAAGGCATCCCCGGCATTGAAGTTCGTACCATCCGGAATGGTCACATCCTTCACGAATTGCGCGAGATCGCAATTTGGCGTGGGGGAGGGAAGAGAGAGCGGCGTCGAAGTAGCCAGAGCCGAGGTGGGTGGGGGAGCGAACGTGTTCGTGGGTTGACCGGCCGGCAGCGTCGGCGTGTTGAACGGAGTGGCTTGTAAAAGTGCCTGCACCGTGAGCGCGGCATTCGTCGCGACTGCGTTGGGCGCCTCCGTGGCTGGCGCACTCGAGGGCAGGTTACAGCCTGAAAGGATCAGGACCACCGCGAAAAAACAACTGGCAATGAATTTGACTCTGGACATACCATCACCTCATTTTGGGCAATTTTACACAAATACAGACGGACATAAACTCCCCTTTGTTCCTACGTACCCGGCCGATACCGATTCATGACATCCGCTTAGGCTGGGTCGTGCACCCCGGCCATGAGCAACCCCAGATGTTCGCGGGTGGCGTCATTTCGATCGACGACGGTAACAATCTCCCCGCGATACATCACCGCGATGCGATCCGACAGCGACATGATCTCATCCAATTCTGCAGAGACGAGCAACACGGCCACGCCGCGATCGCGCATGTTGATGATCTCCTTGTGGATGTATTCGATGGAGCCCACATCCAAGCCGCGCGTGGGTTGCGAGGCGATCAATAATTTAACCGGGCGGCTGAGTTCGCGCGCGACGATCACCTTCTGTTGGTTTCCACCGGAGAGTTTTCCCGCTGCCGTGAACGCGGAGGGTGTGCGAACATCATATGCCTTGATCAGATTCTGGGCATTGGCATCCACTTCCTTTTGCTGCATGACGATACCCTTTGAAAAGCGCGGCTGATAGTAATCGCATAGGACCATGTTATCTGCCACCGTATAGGAAAGGACGAGCCCGTGTCTCTGGCGGTCTTCGGGAATGTGAGCCAGACCTGTTTCTGTGATCGGGCGCGGCGGCTTTCCGGTTAGGTCCCTGCCTGAAAGGGTAAAGCGCCCGCTTTCGATGTGACGCAAACCGGTCAGGGCTTCCGCCAATTCCGTTTGTCCATTGCCTTGCACGCCGGCTATGCCAAGTACTTCGCCGGCGCGAACCGTGAACGAAACTCCTCGTACGGACTCAAGTCCACGCACATCCTTCACGTGCAATCCCTCGACCACCAAAATATCTTCTCTGGGTTCGGCGGGCTTTTTCTGAACCGTGAGAATGACTTCGCGTCCCACCATCATCGCCGCGAGTTTCTGTTCATTGGTGTCCTTCGGAACTGTCGTTCCAACTACGCGCCCCGCGCGCATGACCGTGATGCGGTCGGCGGCGGCGAGCACTTCCCTGAGTTTGTGTGTGATGAAAATGATCGACACACCCTTATCTGTCAACTCATGCATGATCTTGAAGAGATCGTCGGCTTCCTGCGGGGTCAATACCGCCGTGGGCTCATCAAGGATGAGGATTTTTGCGTTTCGGTACAGGGCTTTTACGATTTCGACGCGTTGCTGCACGCCCACGGGCAGATCACCCACAATGGCGTTTGGGTCCACATCCAGTCCGTATTGATGCGAGAGGTCTCGTACTTTTTGTGCGACTTCGGCGCGATCCAGTTTGGCGAGCGGTTGTTCGTTCGGAGTGGCGCGATGATCCGTTTCCGCGCCAAGCATGATGTTTTCCGTCACTGTGAAGACGGGGATGAGCATGAAATGCTGGTGCACCATGCCAATGCCGTGATGGATCGCATCGCGCGACGAATTCAACATCATTTGCTTCCCACCGACCCGTACCTCGCCCTCCTCCGGGTGATAGAGCCCGTACAGGATGTTCATGAGCGTGGACTTGCCCGCGCCGTTCTCGCCCAGCAGGGCATGGATCTCACCGTGGCGCAGGTCAAAATCCACGTGATCGTTTGCCAGAACGCCAGGGAATTTTTTGGTGATGCCGCTTGCCTGAAGGACGACTTCGTTTGTCATATTACTTTTCATAAGGCACCCCGTCTGCCGCAGGCGGCGTGGTGCGGCCGATGATTCCGGTCAGGATGATCATGGTCAGGATGTAGGGGATCAGCCCCACCGCATATGAATTTTGCAGAAACGCCCATTGCTCCGGAATAACATCGCGGAATAATTGCATCTTGATGTTGAGTGCCTGGGATGCACCGAACAAAAGCGACGCCACCCAGGCGCCGATCGGTGTCCAGTTGCCGAAGATCATCGCGGCAAGCGAGATGAAACCGCGCCCGTTGGTGAGCAGGGGTTCGAAGGAAGGTACTGATTCGATGGTGAAATACGCGCCAGCCAGCCCGGCGAGCGCGCCGCCGATCAACACATTGGCATAGCGCATTCGGATCACGTTAATGCCGACCGTATCTGCCGCTTTGGGATGTTCTCCCACAGCCCGTGTTCGCAATCCCCAGCGTGTGTTGAAGAGCACGTAGTGAGAAACGAACACCAGGATGATCGCAGAAATGGCGATGGGGCGTTGATCGAGCACCGAGTTGATCGCGGCGATGACGTCCACGCAGTTGGTCGAGCCTCCGCAGATTGGGGTGAAGATCTCCGTGAGGGGAACATGAATGTTTAGGAGATTGCCCGGTGAGTTGGGAACCTGCCCGCCGAAGGCGCTTCCTTTGCCAAAGAACAGTTGACGGTTCAGGAACCCTGTCAGCCCCACGGCAAGGATGTTGATCACCGTGCCTCCGATGATCTGGTCCACCTTGTACGTGATGGATAACACGGCATGGAGCAGAC
>CAZFDL010000105.1:0-9655 GCA_964517905.1 uncultured Anaerolinea sp.
ACCGCGCACATCAACGGCAATGCGTATGTGCAGACTCTAGCAAAGTCCGAAGCCAAAAAACGCATCGACAAGGCGCACATTGAGGCCAACAATGCAGGATACCCGTTACATTTCACGATGGAACCTGAATGACGGACTCCCAACTCGACACACTCACACAGATCAATCTCGAAGACCTCGTTTCCTCGTTCGGCTTAAAAATAGAGACCGTCCCTGCGCGCCTTCTAAGGAGGATATTTTTCAAGTACGCGCGAAAGTTTGCTAGTGATATGACAGACCTCGACGCGGAGGTCGGCAGGAGCGGGCTGGTACATGGCGCACGCTTCGGACTTCGCAAGTATTTTACCGACGTACGCGTCTTCGGAGCGGAGCGGGTGCCTGCCTCCGGCTTTCTGGCATTATCAAACCACCCGGGCTTGAGCGATTCGCTCGCCGCCTTCGCCGCGTTGAATCGCCCTGATCTGAGAATAATCGCCTTGCGGCGTCCCTTCCTCGAAGCGCTGACCAATGTTGCGAAACATCTTTTTTACGTGGATGACGACCCGCCCTCACGAATGGCGTTGGTCCGCCAGGTGAGTACCTACCTTAGAAATGGTGGAGCGGCTCTCACCTATCCGGCGGGTCACATCGAACCCGATCCCGATGCACAACCGGATGCGGTTGAATCGTTGACCGCGTGGACCGACAGCGTCGGTGTGTTCCTCCGTATGGCTCCCGAAACGCCGATCCTCCCGGTCCTGGTGCGAGGGGTAGTATGGAAAAAAGCCCTGCTCCATCCGCTCACTCGGCTTCGTCGAACCCGCCTCGAACGCGAACAGCTCGCCGCAGCGCTGCAATTGTTCGCGCATCTGAATCGAAAGGTCGATGTAAAAATCCGCGTACAGATCGGGAATCCTATCTATTCGAAAGACCTCGAGTCGACCGATACACCCATCATCCATCGCGCCGTACTCGCAGAAATGAAGCGATTGATCGAAGATCCGCCGGAGGGAGAAGGTCAACTTCTACTTTGATGCCTTATGAAATCTGACTCCGCCCTCCATCGAGTTCAAGAACTCCTGGGTTTTGCTTATTCATACCTCATTTACTATGGACTCCCATTCCATCACCGTTTCTTGGATCGGATCTACTCACCCTTCGTCCAGCGCGGCGATCTGTGCTTTGATATCGGCGCGCATCTTGGCGACCGGGTGCACGCCTTTTCCAAACTGGGGGCGCGCGTCATCGCGCTCGAACCGAACCCGGCATGCCTGCATCGATTGCGCCGCTGGTATGCGCACAACCCGCAGGTCACGCTGATCGAACAGGCTGTTGGCGCCCAGGCCGGCACCGCCAGGATGTGGATCAGCCGCCTCACACCCAGCGTTTCGACTTTGTCCCAGAACTGGCTGAGGACCGTAAGCCAATCGCCGCGCTTCGCCGGTGTTCGCTGGGATGAGGAAATTGAGGTACCGGTGACGACCTTGGACGCGTTAATCTCTCAATATGGCAAACCAGCCTTCTGCAAGATCGACGTGGAAGGCGCAGAATTGGATGTGCTGAATGGTTTGTCGCAAGCCATCCCAGCGCTCTCGTTTGAATACATTCCCGCGATGATCGAAACAGCCATCGGTTGCATCCATCGGCTGGGTCAATTGGGCAACTACGAATACAATTGGCGCGTCAGCGAATACCCCCGCTTGCGTTCCCCCGTTTGGCTTGACTCGCCTGGGATGTTATCGCACCTGCGCGGCATATCGCCGAACAACGACTCAGGCGATGTGTATGCCAGATTAATCAGGTAACGATTTCCTTTATGAAACCCTCTGAAGCCGCCTCGGCACGACCCGTGACGACACCGAAGGAGAAACGACTCCGTACACTGCGTCTCTTCGCAGTGTACGCGTTGCTCGCCACTCTCCTCTACCTGGCATTGCGGAACGCGCCGATCGAGGAGATCTGGGCTACCCTTCGCCTACTCCAAGCCGGACAAATCGCAACCCTGCTGGGATTGAACATCTTCATCTATGCGCTGATCACCCTGCGATGGTGGATCATTGTGCGCGCCGAGAATAAGCATGTGCCTTATTTCCCACTTCTTTTGGTTCGCGTCGCCGTTTTCGGGGTGAGTTACTTCACGTTCGGTCCGCATGTGGGAGGCGAACCGCTACAGGTTTTTTATCTACAAAGGAAATACAAATTCACGTACATGCATGCCACCGCTTCGGTGATCATGGATAAACTCCTCGAACTACTGGCGAATTTCTTTTTGCTCTCGCTCGGGCTGACAGCCATCGTGCAGGCGGGAATCGTATCGCCCAACGGCAGTAACTCATGGCTGAGTCTGAGCGGATTGATCGCCCTCTGCCTGTGGCCGCCCCTTCATATTCTCTTGTTATACAAACAGCGGTATCCGCTCTCTTCGATAGTACGCCGTATGCCATTCATCAAAAAGGGATCTAAACCCGTGCGATTCATCGCAGCCTCCGAACGGCTGGCTGGCACATTTTGCCGCCGGCATCTGTCTGCCCTGATCCTGGCGATCGTTGTATCCATTTTCGCGGGCGCAGGCATGGTGACCGAATTCGCTCTCATCACCTTTTACTTGAATATTCAATTGCCGTTCTGGCAAACGGTCGCAGCATGGACGGCGGGCTGGCTCTCCCTGCTTGCCCCGTTGCCGGGCGGTTTGGGAGCGCTGGAGGCGAGCCAGGTCTTTGCACTCGGACTCTTCGGGATTTCCGCCGCATCCGCGATCGGTGTAACGTTGATCATGCGCGGGCGCGACGTATTGATCGGCGGCATCGGGCTGCTTCTGGCGGGACGCGGTGTTGCAAAGTAAAATACCCTCCAGCGGTTTCGTCAAATAGCCACATCAACCAAGGAGTCGACCATGAACTTGTCCTTCAAGAAACTGGGGATCGTTGTCACTAATCTCACGACTGCATTCCTCCATTTGTCACTTTTCCCTGAAATGGGTCCCGACCCCATCGCGCTGAACGGACTCGGTTTTCTCGGTCTGCTCGGCGCATACTTTTTGCCAATGCCCATGTTCCAGAAAAATCACAAAATGGCATGGTGGGGTATGTTTGGCTACACCGCACTCACTCTTGTTTTGTGGGTCGTTCTTGGTGATAAAGATTTTGTGGCAGGAACATCCAGCGCAACCGGTTACTTTGCCAAAGCCGCTGAAATTCTACTGATGGCATTCCTGTGGGCTGACAAAGAATAAGGACAAGGTACAATTGGGGGCGTGAAACGAAGAACATTGTATTTCACCGCGCCGCGACAGGTGGAACTCCGCGAGGAGTCTTTGCCTGCCCTCGGCGCGGATGAAGTTATGGTGGAGACGACCTGCTCCGCGATCAGCGCAGGGACGGAAATGCTCGTCTACCAAAACCGGTTCCCGCGCGACGTGGAAACGGATTCAGTCATCTCGAGTCTGCGCGGCGCCTTTGAGTATCCGCTGGCGTATGGATATGCGTGTGTGGGAGTAATCAAGGAAACAGGGAAACAAGTAGACAAGTCATGGCACGGCAAGAATGTATTTTCTTTTCAACCGCACACATCGCATTTTATCGCAAGACCGGATTCCCTCTTTCCAATTCCTGATTCCATATTGCCGGCAACAGCCTGCTTCCTTCCCAACATGGAGACTGCCGTCAACTTGGTTCAAGACGCCGCGCCGATCCTCGGCGAACGCGCGTTCGTGTTGGGACAAGGCGTCGTCGGTTTGCTTGTTACAGCGCTGCTCAAAGAATTTCCGCTAGAGGCGTTAGTTACTTCTGATTGTTATGAAGTGAGGCGAAACGCTTCGCTTGACCTTGGCGCGAACGATTCGTTAGATCCTGTTTTGATCAACAAAAATTTATTAAACCCAGTTACCAACCAGGTCATTGAAACTTACCAGTCTGGCTACGCGCAAAACAAATTCGATTTGACTTTTGAACTCACTGGCTCCCCTTCCGCACTCGATGATGCAATTCCGCTTACCATGTACAGCGGACGAATCGTCGTCGGCTCGTGGTACGGAGAAAAACGCGCAGCGATTGATCTGGGCGGCGCGTTCCATCGTTCACGAATAAAGATTATTTCGTCGCAAGTCAGCACAATCGCGCCGGAGTTGAGCGGTCGCTGGGATAAGCCGCGCCGGTTCAACGTCGCGTGGGAGGCGTTGAGGCGAATCCAGCCACAGAAGTGGATCACCCATCGCTTTCCGATCCAAAAAGCGGCAGAAGCCTACAGCCTGCTGGATGAAAATCCGCAAGAGACGATTCAAGTTGTTTTTACATACCAATAAATGGAGCCTGGATGTACACTCTTGCTGTTCGTCGTGATTTCATCGCAAGGCATTTCCTCATCGGCGGCGATTGGGGTCCTGAAAATTTCCCGAACTCACATCATTACATTCTTGAATTAGAACTCGAGGGAAAGGAATTGGACCAGCACGGCTATCTTGTGGATATTGTGGATGTCGAAAAACATCTTGATGAGGTGGTTGGTGAATACAGGGAACGTATGCTGAACGACTGCCCCGCCTTTGAGGGCTTGAACCCTTCCATCGAGCACTTCGCACGGATTCTGGCGACTTCGCTCAGCGAGCGGATTAAAACAAATACTATTTCAACATTGAAGGTCGTGTTGTGGGAAAACAAGTCCGCGTGGGCGGCGTATTCGGTTGAAAGGTTTACAAGTTGATAGTTGCGGGTCGAACTTGTAACTTTCAGCCGTCAACATGAATCTTGGTTTTGTGATCTACGGCTCGCTGGATACGGTCAGCGGTGGATATTTGTATGATCGAAAACTGGCGGAATATCTACGCGAGCAAGGTGACATGGTTGAGATTTTTTCACTGCCGTGGAGAAATTACGCCTCTCATTTGACTGATAATTTGCATTTCCGATTCCCCTCCGGTCTGGATATTCTGATCGAAGACGAGCTCAATCACCCCTCCTTGATTCGCGCAAACTCAGGCAAACACCCCTACCCCATAATTAGTCTTGTCCATCATTTGAGATGTTCGGAACCAAGGCCGAAGTGGCAGAATTGGTTTTATCGGACCATTGAAAAGAAATACCTGCAAAACCTGGATGGGTTTATCTTTAATTCAAAAACGACAGAGAGGGTAGTAAACAGCTTGGTCGGTGATCGCAAGCCTGCCCTTGTTGCTTACCCGCCTACGGATAGGTTTAGGGTGACAATATCAGAGAATGAAATTATCGACCGTGCGCGAAGCGATGAATTGCGAATTTTGTTTCTTGGAAATGTTATTTATCGAAAAGGGCTGCATACATTATTGAAAGCGGTACGTGGTCAGCAGTCAGCTTTCAGAGTGGATGTTGTGGGGTCATTGGATTCTGAACCAATATACACACGGGCAATGCGGGAGAAAGTGAACGTCCTGGGCCTGAAGTCTAAAGTCTTCTTTCACGGTGCGCTGGATAACGAACCGCTCGTCGAAAAATTAAAGCAGGCACACGTTCTAGTTGTGCCATCCGGTTACGAGGGCTACGGCATCGTTTATCTCGAGGGGATGGGGTTCGGTCTGCCGGCGATCGGAACAACAGCAGGCGCGGCGGGAGAGATCATCTCTCATGGCAAAGACGGATACCTCATCGAGGCTGATGATTCGATCGCGCTGGCGGAACATCTTCGAGAAATCGAAGAAAACCGGGAGTTATTGCTAACGATGTCTTTAAATGCATTGAAGCGGTACCAGTCACAGCCCAAGTGGGAACAAACCGCGGGTCAGATCCGCGGGTTCCTGGTGAAACAAATTGAGTCTTTCTCCGAATCCTGAACAGTGATGATCGAGACTAGCCTCTTGCCATTGCGTCCATCACCGCAACCGAGGCGATCTGCACGATATCACTCACATCATCGCCGGTTTGGAGCACCTGCACCGGCGCACCCATACCCAACAAGATCGGCCCGATCGCTTTTGCCTTCCCCAGGCGCGCCAGCAGTTTGTATGCGATGTTCGCTGACTCGAGCGACGGGAACACGAGAACATTGGCGTCTTTCACCGAACTAAAAGTATAGCGATTTTCGATGATCTCGGCAACGACAGCCGTGTCCGCCTGCATTTCACCGTCTACGCGGAGGTCGGGACGGCGGGACTTGGTCAATGCCGCAGCCTTCCTCACCTTATCCGAGAAAGGATGCGGCGTGGAGCCAAAGTTGGAGAACGACAGGAATGCTACGCGTGGCTCGAGTTCCAATCGCTGCGCGAAATCCGCCGCGAGGCAGGCGATTTCGCAGAGGTCCTCGGCACTCGGGTCGATATTAACCGTGGCATCCGTGAACAGGTAGACGCGGTCTTCGATGATCATCACGTACACGCCTGCGACGTGGCTCGTACCGGCGGCGGTGTGGTGAATTTGCAGGGCCGGGCGAATCACATCGGGATAATCATACGTGAGCCCCGACACGAAGGCATCGGCATCTCCCTGCGCCACCATCATCAAGCCGAATACATTCGGGTCGCGCACACGGGAGGAGGCATCCATCGCGGTCACACCCTTGCGTTGGCGAAGCTGGTAGTAGGCTTCGACAAAATGCTCGAACCTGCCGAACGCGTCGATTTCGACGACTTCCGGCTTGTACTCTAGGCCCAAGGTTTTCAACTGTTCTTGAATCTTTCCAGCACAACCGATCAGGATGGGCGTGGCAATCCCCTCCTCCTCAACATGATACGCCGCGCGGATGATCTTCTGCTCTTCACCCTCGGCAAACACGATACGCTTCTTTCCGCCGGACGACCGCGCCTTATTTTGGAAGAAGTACCGAACCTGTTCGCCTTTACCTTTGCGATACGCGAGTTGTTCCCGGTATTCCTCAATATCGATCATCTTGCGTGCAACGCCGGTCTCCATGGCGGTTTGCGCCACCGCAGGGGATTCCCATAGCAATACGCGCGGATCGAGCGCGGCGGGGATAATGTATTCGCGCCCGAATTTCATGCTGTCCACGCCGTAGGCGCGCAGGACAGAATCGGGCACATCTTCCTTTGCCAGCGCGGCCAGGGCTCTCGACGCGGCGAATTTCATCTCCTCGTTGATGGCCTTCGCGCGTACATCCAACGCGCCACGGAAGATGAACGGGAAGCCCAGTACGTTATTGACTTGATTCGGATAATCTGAACGACCCGTCGCGATGATGACATCTTTGCGCGCTTCTTTCGCCAGTTCGGGTCGGATCTCCGGGTCGGGGTTTGCCATCGCAAAGACGATCGGGTCTTTCGCCATGGATTTGACCATTTCGGGCGTCAACACATTCGCCACGGAGAGTCCGTAGAACACATCGGCGCCGCGCACGGCATCCGCAAGTGTACGCGCGTCCGTATCCAGAATGAAGCGCTGTTTGTACTTATTCAGGTCCGTTCGGCCCGCGTGGACAACTCCCTTCGAATCCACCAGCATGATGTGTTCGCGTTTCACCCCCCAGCGGATTGCCAATTCCGCACACGAGATCGCAGATGCGCCTGCACCGGAGATCACCAGCCTGACCTCGTCGTGACGCTTGCCGACGATCTCCAGTGCATTCGCAAGCCCAGCAGACGAGATGATCGCCGTCCCGTGCTGGTCATCGTGAAAGACGGGGATATCGAGCAACTTCTTGAGCTCCTCCTCGATGTAAAAACATTCCGGGGCTTTAATATCTTCGAGGTTGATACCTCCAAACGTGGGCGAGATCGCCGCGACCACTTTGATGATCTCATCGGGGTCGTGCGAATTGACTTCGATGTCAAACACATCCACATCGGCGAACTTCTTGAACAGCACACCCTTGCCTTCCATCACGGGCTTGCCAGCCAATGCACCGCGATCGCCCAGTCCCAAAATCGCTGTGCCGTTGGACACCACTGCCACCAAATTCCCCTTGGAGGTGTACTCGTAGGCATTGGAGGCATCTTTTTCGATCTCCAGCACCGGCTCTGCCACGCCCGGCGAATAGGCCAAACTCAGGTCCCTTTGCGTGTCCATCGGCTTGGTCGGTAGGATCGCCACCTTGCCGGGTTTTCCATTCAAACGATGATATTCCAGCGCGTCTTCGCGAGTGAACTTAGCCATACGTCCTCCTTATCAAGACAGTAAAATTATTCCACCATCACGAATTCTTCCACAGTTGCATTTGTCACCGTTCTTATGGGGGAAAGTCAGCAATTGCGCATTGATATCGCTCAATCGTCAGTGCAGAAATGCGTTTCATGCCGCGCCTTGTAAGTGGTGTATAATCTCCCCAACAATATTTTCATATCGGCAGTCCACCGCTGTTTTCGACTGAGGGAAACTCACTCTTTACACGTGCAAGACTTCTGAAGAACAGGAACCGTTTTGAACTTCGAACAATTTAATCTCGATTCCCGCCTCATGCAGGGAATCAAAGTCGCGGGCTATGAAACCGCGACACCCATCCAGGAGGCGGCGATTCCGGCCGCCCTGCGCGGACGGGATATCATCGGCACCGCACAAACAGGAACAGGTAAGACCGCCGCATTCGTCCTCCCCATTTTAAATAAATTACTCGATGGTCCACGCGGTCAGCCGCGTGCGCTCATCGTCACTCCGACGCGCGAACTCGCCGAGCAGATCAACCAGGTGGTACACCAGTTGTCTGTAGGGACTGGGCTAAAGAGCGCGACGATATACGGCGGAGTCGGAGCCGACCGTCAGATCAAGGCGCTGCGTCAGGGTGTGGAGATCCTGGTGGCGTGCCCCGGCCGCCTGCTCGATCTCATCCAGCAGAGACATGCCAAAATGAACCGCATCGAGATTCTGGTGCTCGACGAAGCCGACCGCATGTTCGACATGGGTTTTCTACCTGACGTTAAGCGGATCATCAAAGCCGTACCGACGCAACGACAAACAATGTTGTTCTCCGCGACCTTCCCAGCCGAAGTGGAACAACTCGCCGCGCAAACACTCACAGACCCGCAAAAAATTTCGATGGGCATCAGCAAACCCGCTGTCACGGTTACGCATGCGTTGTATCCCGTGCCCCAACATTTGAAATCGGCGCTGTTGTTGAAACTGCTGAAGCAGACCGATTCCGATTCAGTGCTGGTCTTCACGCGCACCAAGCATCGCGCCGACAAAGTGGCGAAGCAGATCGCACACGCGGGCCATCGTGTGACGAGCCTGCACGGCAACCGCACACAGGGACAGCGCGAGCGTGCCTTGCACGGCTTCAAAACGGGACATTTCCACATCATGGTCGCCACCGACATCGCCGCGCGCGGTCTCGATATCGAAAGCATTACGCACGTCATCAACTACGATATGCCCGACACCGCCGACGCATACATCCATCGCATCGGGCGCACGGGGCGTGCGCATCGCACGGGTGACGCATTCACTTTGACCACCGATGAAGATAAAGACATCATCCGACAACTCGAGCGAATCATGGGACAGCCACTGGAAAAAAAGACCCTGCCCGACTTCGACTACTCGCCTCCCGCGCCGCCGAGATCTGGTCACGAACGCCGTGAAGGGAATCGCCCCCCACGCCCAGCGCCCACGCCGACAAGGTTCTCGAAGAATCGGCTCGCGCCGCGACGAAGATAGGTACCGAATCAAAAACAGCCCCGCGAATTCGCGGGGCTGTTTCTTTTGGTCTAACTAGCTCGCCATGGTGACGTTGCTAGCCTGCGGTCCTTTGGGTCCTTGTTCAA
>CAZFDL010000106.1:0-9448 GCA_964517905.1 uncultured Anaerolinea sp.
TTCTTCCTCACCCCGGCGGTGATCGTCGGCGCGAATCAAGAAGGCCGCTGGCTTGCCGAGCAATTACAGAAGTGGGAAACTTCGGGTTTGCACATCGTCGGCTTTGTGGATAAAAAGGTCGCGGTCACCACTCCCTTGTACAATAATCTTGTGAACCTTGGCGCAGTGGACCAGCTGGGTGAGATCATCGAGCAATTCAATATCGGAGAAGTGATCCTGGCCTCCAGTGCGATCTCAACCCGCGATTACCTGCTCGAAATTTTCAAGAAATACGGCGTTTCCGATAAGATCAACCTGAGGATGTCCTCCGGTTTGTATGAGGTCATAACCACCGGAATGACCGTTGATGAATTTGCGTATGTTCCGCTGGTGCAGGTACACAAGGTACGGTTAACCGGTACTGATATCGTGCTCAAGACCGTGCTCGATTACGTGATCTCCTGCCTCGTGCTGATCGTGATCCTGGTGCCAATGTTGGTTATCGCCTTGATGATCAAGTGGACTTCGCCTGGTCCTATCCTTCACCGACGACGCGTGATGGGCCTGAACGGCCGGCAGTTCG
The DNA here is from genome assembly GCA_964517905.1 of uncultured Anaerolinea sp. Lineage (GTDB taxonomy): Bacteria > Chloroflexota > Anaerolineae > Anaerolineales > Villigracilaceae > Defluviilinea. Next base: position 563 of record CAZFDL010000106.1, read on the forward strand.
ATGCGCTTAAGTTCCGTACCATGGTCGCGAACGGCGATGAAGTTTTGAAACAGCACCCCGAACTGTTTGAGGAATTGGCGCGCAATCACAAACTGAAGAACGATCCTCGTATCACGAAGATCGGTGCCTTCCTCCGCAAGTATAGTCTTGATGAACTGCCGCAGTTGTTCAATGTGTTGCGGCGCGAAATGTCCCTCGTCGGGCCACGCATGATCTCGCCCGAGGAAGTTGCAATGTACAAGCAGTTCGACATGAACCTGTTCACGGTCAACCCCGGCATGACCGGCTTATGGCAGGTGAGCGGCCGCTCAGATGTGACCTACGATGAGCGGGTGCGGTTGGATATGTATTACATCCGCAACTGGAGTATCTGGCTTGACCTGCAGCTCCTGTTCCAGACGATTCCCGTGGTCTTCAAGGGTCGCGGCGCGTACTAAACGATCACCAAAAGGACGGATTAAATGCCAAAAATACTTGTTACGGGGGGGGCTGGATTCATCGGGTCTCATGTGGTCGATCTGTTTCTTGAAAACGGATTCGAAGTCGTTGTCCTCGACGACCTTTCCACGGGACGCGCTTCGAACCTCAACCCGGCGGCAAAGTTCTACCAAATGGACATTCGCGACCCAAAGGTGCGTGAGGTCTTCGAAGCGGAACGACCGGATTACGTTAGTCACCATGCCGCCCAAATGGATGTGCGTCGGTCGGTGGCTCAACCCTTGTTCGATGCCGATGTCAATATCCTCGGTTCGATCAACCTCATCGAATGCGCCAAAGCGCTCGGGGTGAAACGCTTCATTTATATTTCAACCGGCGGCGCGGTCTATGGGGAGCCGGAATACGTGCCCTGTGATGAAGCCCATCCCATCAACCCGATCTGTCAGTACGGGGCGAGTAAGCACACGGTCGAACATTATTTGTTCATGTACCATGCAAACTACGGCATGAAATATACGGTCTTGCGATACCCGAACGTATTCGGTCCGCGACAGGATCCGCACGGTGAGGCTGGCGTGGTGGCGATCTTCACCGGAAAAATGATGGCTGGTGAGCCGGTGGTCATCTACGGCGATGGGGAGCAGACGCGCGATTTCGTTTATGTGAGCGATTGCGCCCAAGCCAACTATCTTGCGGCGACCGTTGAACACCAACCGGGCATTTACAATATTGGCTGGGGTACCCCCACATCTGTGAACCAGATCTTTGCGGCTCTGGCAAAGGCAACCGACTATGCGTTGCCTGCCGGGTATGGTCCCGCCAAGGTTGGCGAGACTCGTCACATATACCTCAACGCGTCGAAAGCACGGAAAGATCTCGGTTGGTCCGCCACGATCAATCTGGACGAAGGCATGCGGAAGACCGTGGAATACTTCAAAATTGTGGAGCGCGCCGCTTGATCATCGTTCAAACGCCCTTGAGGATCAGTTTCTTTGGCGGAGGGACTGACTTCCCAGGCTTCTTCATGGAGGAAGGGGGATGCGTCCTGAGTTCGGCCATAGACAAATATATCTTTGTCACAGTGAAGAAGCGTTTCGACACAAAGCTTCGCATCGGTTATACACAAACTGAAATGGTGGATCACATCGATGAGATTCACCACGAGTTGATTCGGGAAGCTTTACGGGTTACGGGAGTGTCTCAGGGGCTTGAAGTTACCACCATGGGCGACATCCCCTCGGAAGGCTCCGGTCTCGGATCCTCCAGTACGGTAACCGTTGGCGTCTTGCAAGCCTTGTACACGTATTTGGGCGATATCGTTTCCAAGGATAGGCTCGCCAAGGAAGCCTGTGATATCGAGATCGGAAAACTTGGCAAGCCCATCGGTATACAAGATCAATACATTGCGGCCTATGGGAACCTGCGCTTTTTCGAGTTCTGCCCGGATGGGTCGGTGCGGGTTGAAAAACTGGAACTGCCTACCGACCTGCGACACGAACTCAACGATCGTTTCCTGCTCTTTTTCACCGGAATTAGCCGCCGCGCCGATTCGGTACTCACCGAACAGAAGAGTAACATCAAGGACCGCTTGGACGTCCTGAGAGAGATCAAGCAGATCGCGTACCAGGCAAAATCGGAACTACAGAACGGAAACCTTGATGGTTTCGGAACATTACTTCACCAGACATGGGAGCTGAAAAAGCGCATGGCTGGGCCGATCAGTAACGGGATGATCGATGAGATCTACAACGCCGCGCGAAAGGCTGGCGCGGTCGGAGGCAAGATCACCGGCGCGGGCGGCGGCGGATTCATTCTGTTATATGCGCCGCATGAAAAACATCAAGCGATTCGAAATGCGATGGGTGAGTTGCAGGAATTGCCCTTCCAGCTCGAATCGGACGGCAGCAAAGTTATCTTCAATTATCGACGATGAACGAGAATGGAAAGGATGTAATCATGGAACAGATACGCTCGTATATTGCAACAATTCGGGAAACCGTTGATCGACTTCCCGTCGACCGAATTGCTCAAGTTGTAGATGCGCTGCAGACCGCGCGCCTGAACGGCAGGCAGGTCTTTATCATGGGAAACGGAGGCTCCGCTTCGACCGCCAGCCATTTCGTGTGCGACCTTGCCAAGAATACCCGCTTCCATAACCTCCCTCATTTCCGCGTCATCGGACTTACCGACAACATGGCGATCTTCTCCGCGTATGCCAACGATGAAGGCTACGAAAATGTTTTCGCGGCGCAACTGGCTAATTTGGTCGAAGCGGACGATATAGTGATCGCTATTTCTGCCAGCGGGAACTCGGTTAATGTCAACAAGGCGATCGAAGAAGCCCGAAGCCACCACGCGCTGACCATTGGATTCACTGGATTTGACGGCGGTCGGCTCGCATCACTGGTGGATATTCAGGTTCATGTGGAAAGTCACATCATTGAGCATGTCGAGGATATCCACCTGATGCTCGAGCACATGATCGTGAAAGCGCTCAAAGACTCCGCAGATGATATGATGGTACTTCTCGAAGGTGCCCGAAAAGCTTCCAAGGACGTTGTACGCAAGGGCTAGGAGCCTCAGGGCGGGTCATTCTCATGGATGCGGCGTACAGCGTTTGCCAGATCATTGGCGATCAGGAATGAATTGAGCTTGTCAGGATACGGTTTGACTAATTGCGCGTGACCACGACCAGTTTGAACGAGGATCGTTCCACGCAAACCTACCGCCTGACCTGCCAGCAGATCGCTCAAGGCATCTCCGATCATCCACGAACGACCGAGATCAAGGCTGAGCTCGTTTGCGGCTTGCAAAAGCATCCCCGGCTTGGGCTTGCGGCAATCGCACCCATCCTCCGGCTGATGCGGACAAAGATAGACCCCGTCCACATGCCCTCCGTTTTCCCGAATCAGTTCGACCAGCCGCCGATTCAGTTCGTTGGCGGTCTCCAGGGAGATCAACCCTCGCCCTACCGCCGATTGGTTGGTCACAATAACGATTTTGTAACCGGCGTTCTGTATACTTATTAGTGAGGAAAACGTCTTGGGATAGACCGCAACCTGAGACCATTCACGGACGTAATCGGCGCGATTTTCGATGAGGACGCCGTCGCGGTCCAGAAAAACTGCAGGAAACATGCTTTCATTATATACTACCAAATGTTTCCGCACATCATAATGAACTTCGTCGAAACTCGCCGCTGTGTCGAGATGGCGGAGCACGCCACAAATTGGCCAAAAATAATCATGCTCGCAAATATCCGCTTGTATCTGAGCCGACAGGCATCCTCAGTCACCCGTTATTTTTTGGAACAATTCTTCATCGTCGGATTTGGATGGATCCCAACGATCGTCGGGATCGCAATTCGCAGCCTGTTGTATAGGGTGATTCTAGAAATGGATGGCTTCGCCGCGATCGAGAACAATGTGCGAATGCGGTTTGCAAACCACATCAAATTGGGACACGGTTCGTATCTAGACCACGGGACGTATTTACACGCCTGCCCCAATGGAATCGAAATCGGACGCGGGACGATCGTTATGCATGGTGCTATTCTGCATGTATACAACTTTCGAGGTATGCCGCGCTCTGGTATCAAGATCGGGAACGACAGCCTGGTCGGTGAATACTCCATCATCCGAGGGCAAGGCGGCGTGACGATCGGGGACCGGGTCTATACGTCGCCGTACACACAGATCATCGCCGTGAACCACGTATTCGACGACCCGAACCGTCCATTCGTGGAACAAGGCATCACCGCAGAGGGTATCGTCATTGAAGATGACGTCTGGCTTGGTGCTGGAGCGATCATTACGGACGGTGTGCGCGTGGGCAAAGGCGCGATCGTTGCCGCTGGCGCCGTTGTCACACAGGATGTCCCGCCGCATACAGTAGTGGGCGGAGTTCCGGCCAAGACCATCCGAACGATCGATGGTCACGGTGCGAAAACCGATCGGCGAATCTATCATTTGTAATCGAATCGAGAGGAAATGCATGACGATATTATCGGTAGTCATACCCGCCTACAACGAAGAAGACGGCATCACGGAAATCGCCAAACGGGTGCTTGCGGTCAAACCGGCATTGAAGAAGGTAGGCGTTAAAGAACTGGAATTGCTGGTGGTCGACGATGGATCCCGTGACCGCACGGTGGAAGTCGCATCCAGGATCAAAGGTGTGACCTTGATCCGTCATACCAAGAACAAAGGCTATGGTGCGGCGTTGAAGACCGGATTCTCGAAAGCGAAGGGCGAGTTGATCGGGTTTTTAGATGCCGATGGAACGTATCCGCCGGAATACTTTCCAAAACTCTGCCAGGCGGCATTGAACGGGCACGAGCTCGTTGTCGGCTCGCGCATGGCTGGGGAGGCGAGCCAGATGCCCCTTGTCCGACGCGTGGGGAACTTCATCTTTGCAACATTGTTGACCATTCTCGGCAGGCATCGAGTCACAGACAGCGCGAGCGGCATGCGCGTCTTCAAGCGTGATATTTTGGAACGTATTTATCCCCTGCCCGACGGATTGAATCTAACCCCGGTAATGAGCACGCGAGCATTGCATGAGGGAATCAGAATCGAAGAGGTGCCGATCCCCTACAGTGAGCGCGTGGGCAGGTCGAAGTTAAGCGCGATTCGCGACGGCCGAATCTTCTTACAGAGCATGGTATGGACCGCGATGTCGTATAACCCGGTGCGAATCCTCGGGTTACTCGGGATCGCCGCACTTGGGATATCAGGCTTGGTGGTTTTGGGCTTGGTCATGGCAAGGCTTAACGGCATCACCTCCCTCAATTCTGTTGGTGTTGCCGCGTTATTCCTCGGTATGATCTCCGCTGTGGCGGGTATCAATATATTTGCGCTAGGCATTACGTTCAATTACCTCGTCGCGCTCTTTTACAAGAAACCCATCAAACAGGGATTGTTCGGTACGCCGATCTTCAAAACGCCGCTCGATCAGCAATTTGGCTGGATGGGCATTGCGGCGATGCTGATCGGTTTCGGCATTGGTGTCGCCAGCGTAGTACTCGGGCTGCGCGGCTGGGAGATCGAACGCTTGTGGTTCTATTTGCTGGGCAGCGCGATGGTCTTTTTGGTTGGAATTCAACTGGTGGTGTATTGGTTGTTGCTGCGCATTCTCGAAGAACTGAGTCAGCGAGAGGCGCTCACAAAACAGGATATGGGCAGATAGGTATATAGGAAGGAAGAGAACAAATGGAAAGCAAAGAACAAGATATAAAATCTGTGAATCTCGGCGCAAGGAATATTCCAAAACTGCGCACAGCGGACTTTCCCAACGCGGACTCAATCGTCCGGGAGGGATTGCTCACCGCATCGCGCTCGCCTGAGGCTGTCGACATCATGTTGGTGAATCCTCCCACCCCCGACGGCGGGTTATGGATTCGTACACAGCATCGCGTGGGTCGGCGCACGCGTGAGAACATGGTATGGCCGCAGGTTTCGCTCGCGCAAATGGCGGCGTTGCTGCATCCTGTCTACAAGGTCAAAGTGGTGGATTGCAACGCGGAGAGAATGGGTTGGCCTGAATTCACCCAGCTGCTCGACAAGTACCAACCGAAATATTATCTCACCCAAATGACCGCGCCGACGCTCGAAAACGATATTTACGGCTGTTTTCTTGCGCACGCACGCGGGGCGAAGACGATCGCCTTTGGGACGCACATCACACCGATCCCCGTTGAAACGATGCGTCCGTACCCCAGCCTCGATTTCGCTCTCGTGGGTGAACCCGATCTCACCATCCGCGACCTGCTCGATCACCTCGAAGGGAAGATCGAACAACGCTCGCCCGAGATCGTAAAGATGTTCAATAAACACGACCCAATGTATAAGCCATCTATCCATCCGGATGGGAGTGTCAATATGCACGGCATCAAAGGGATAGCATGGCGTAAAGGTGATGAGATCATCCTTAACTTCCCGCGGTCGTTCATCGCGGATCTGGATGACATGCCCGTCCCCATGCATGAACTCCTGCCGTTGCAGACCTATCGAATGCCGCTCATCAAGGGACCCTTCACCTTTATCGTTACCAGTCGCGGATGCCCGGCGGGATGCACGTACTGCATCAAGCATGTAAGCTATCAATATGCCACCCGCCTCCGCTCTCCAAAACTCATCATGGAGGAGTTGTGGTACCTCAAGAAGCTCGGCATCAACAATATCCATATGTACGCAGACCTATTCACCGTTAGCCGTGATCAGGTGGTGGAACTCTGCAAATTGATGATCGATGAGAAAATCGGCATTAAGTGGACCTGCAATAGCCGCGTCGACTACGTTGATGAGGAAATGCTCCTGTTGATGGGAAAGGCGGGTTGCCGTCTGATCTCATGGGGTATCGAAAGCGGAAACGAGCAGATCCTTAAGCATGCCCGCAAGGGCGCGTATCCCGATAAAGCCGAACGCGCCCTGCGTTGGGCGAAGATGGCTGGCATCATGAACTGGGGCTACTTCATCATCGGCTTGCCGGGTGAGACGGAAGCCACCATTCGAGATACGATCAACTTTTCGAAGAAACTTCCGCTGGATATTGCCCTCTTCCACGTTGCGGCTCCGTATCCGGGTACCCCATTCTTCTTTGAAGTTGTGAAGAACAAATGGTTCCGTCCCGGCACGCGCTGGGAGCAGGTGGATATGGACAAAGGCACCGTCCTTGATTATCCGAACATGCCCGCGGAAAAGTTGTTGTATTGGCAAAAACGTGCATTCCGCGAGTGGGCATTTCGACCTGGTCCCGCAATTACGTATCTCAAGATGTTGATGTATGACTGGTCAACAATGAAGACCGCACTCAACGTTGGCTTGCAACACCTTTTCTGGGCTTCTTCTGATGAAGGCGCCCCCGTGGGTGGGGCAGGGTAATCCTTCTAGATCAAAGAATGAATGCGACATCGTGGCGCGCGACCCTTACCAGTCCCGCGTTTTTGCGCGCCGAACTTTTGGTTGTGGTGGCTAGCGGAGCCGCCGTGTGCCTGTTTCCTCAATTTGGTAGTTGGGCAATTGCCGCTTCATTGATGCCCTCCGGGCTCAGGTTTGTCGTAGGGGTGCACCCGATGCGGCGAACACAACTCGACCCACTGATTATTATTTTCCTCATAGCTTCCGCTATAAGTTGTTGGGCGGCATACGATCTGATCAGCGCCATACATAAGTTCATGGCGATCCTTGCTGGGGCGATCTTGTATTATGTGTTATCGTCTCAGCCACGGGAGAACAGGGTTTGGGTTTCGTCCGTATTTTTCGGCGGCGGCGTTCTAGCCTCGCTTTATTTCTTGCTAACATATGACTTCGTCTCTGCTCCACGCAAGATCGAGATCGTCAATCAGATCGGCCGGCTGATTATGTGGATCAGACCTGAACTGGGCTGGAGGATCATTCACCCTAACTATATTGCCGGAATCGCCGCAATTGCTTCGCTGTTCGGATTTTATATATTGATCCAACGTGGAGGGGAATCAGGGAGCCTATTTTCAACGACACGATGGATCATTTGGGGATGGCTATTGCTGCTCTTTGCCATGTTGATGGCTACCTCGCGCGGTGCTTCGTTGGCTGTGGCGGCGGTCGTTGCAGTATGGTCGTTATGGATCGGAATGAAGTTAGCAGCAACCAGGTACCGATTTGTGAAGGTATCAGGTTTCCCAGCTGTCATTTGGACTCTTTTGGCTGTAATGGTGATCTTCTTATATATGGGTCCTGCCAGGTTGGCTAACGATAATTCAGGTACCTATTATTTTGGCAATGGCAGTCGCGCTGAATTATTCGAAAGAAGCCTGTATCTGGTATCAGATTTTCCGATCATTGGGGCAGGCTTGGGATCGTTTCCCGGGTTGTATTCCCACTATATTTTGGGTATTCCCAACTATAATTTGCCCAATTCACACAATCTGTTCCTGGATGTGTTCATCGAACTTGGGATCGTCGGCGGTACTGCCTTCCTGCTCATGTACCTGTCGAGCATCTGGCGCACAGCACGAGATAGTATGAGCGTGCTCGTACCCGATGACAGACTGTACAACGTTGTCATCTTAGGTGCGTTGGTACTTGCTTTTGTGCATGGCATGGTCGACGATTATCTCTTTCAGGGAGGTGGCGCGGTCCTTGCACTTGCCCTGCTCGGCATTGTGCCCGCCCACGTGCAAATCACACCTGTCGCAAAGAATGCACTTTATTTTCGGCGCACAAGGAATTTGCTCGCGGTAGTCATAGGTGCCGGGCTTCTCTTTTTATTTCTAAGTTACACGGACACGATTCGATCCATTTGGTATTCAAATCTTGGTGCAGTGCAGATGGCAAAAGTTGAGCTCGCTGGTTTTCCAACCAACCAATGGGCAAATCCTGACATTGTGAAAAAACTGCGGGATGCAGAAACCTCGTTTCTTGCCTCCCTGAAGGCTGATCCCTCCAACCGGACGGCGAATCACCGCCT
>CAZFDL010000107.1:0-6138 GCA_964517905.1 uncultured Anaerolinea sp.
TCAGGTGGGTCTGTTGGAGTTGGTGACCGAACTGGCTCACAAAGATCAGCTCGCCGTGTTGATTGCATTGCATGACCTCAATCTCGCCGCGCATTACGCGGACCGCGTCGCGCTGATGGTGGCGGGGAATATTAAGGCGGTGGGAAAACCGAGGGATGTGTTGACCTCGGAGTTGATCGCGGAAGCGTATTGCCTGGCGGTGCAGGTGGTGCAACATCCTTTTTTGGATGTACCGCTGGTTTTACCTGATAAATCGTAGGTGCCGCTTCAGCGGCAGAGGGGGTTGGGTATAATCCTATCCATGAGAAGTGCGGTCATTATTTACAACCCGGCGGCAGGACGATTCTCCGTCAAACCGTTTATCAAGTCCGTTGTGAAAACGCTCGAATCTGCCGGGTGGAAAGCCGACGCGGCAGAAACCAAAAGCGGCGACCACACCATCGGGTTGGCGAAACAGGCAGCCATGGAGAAAAAAGATGCGGTGTTCGCCGTCGGCGGCGATGGCACGATCGGCAACGTCGTCAATGGCTTGATCGATTCCGACACCGCGCTGGGCGTCCTGCCCGCGGGCACCGCGAATGTGTGGAGCATCGAACTGGGCCTGCGCGCGTTCACATGGGCGAACCCGTGGACGTTGAAACGCAACGCCTCCCTGCTGGCGAACGCGCCATGCCATGCCATTGACGTGGGCACGTGCAATGAGGTCTCGTTCATGATGTGGGCGGGCATAGGCTTGGACGCGATGACCATTCACGCGCTCGAGCCGCGCATCCGCTTCGAAAAATTCTTTGCATTCCCCGAATTCACCGCGCAGACCTTGATGCAGGCCGCGCAATGGCGCGGTGTGAAACTACGATTATGGGCGGATGGTCACGCGGTGGAAGGGCAATACATTGTCGCGGTCGCCACGAACATCCGTCATTATCTGGGCGGTTTGTCGAAACTTTCGCCGGAGGCGTACCTCAACGACGGCTTGCTCGATATGTGGTTGTTCAGCGGCAGTCATCTCGGCGATGCGCTGCGCCATGCGTACGAAATGATGACCGGCAAACATATCAACTCAGACGCGGCGCGCAAGATCACCTTCACTTCGTTACGCATCGAAGCCGATTCGCCGTTCTTGATCCAGACCGACGGTGAGCCGCGCGGTTCCGCTCAAACGGTCGAGATCAAGGTCAGATCGGGCGCGCTCAAAATGCTCGTCCCCCCGCGCGGTATGGGATTGTTGAAACCCTCATGAACCTCCAGCAATTGTTCAACAAATGGGTGATTCTCGGTGGATTATTTTTTGCGGGACTGTTGTTACTCATCACCGCGATCTCGATCGGATTCACCTCCCCGCCTCAACCCTCGGATGTGGGGTTTGCCCCGGCAAATTTGACCGTGATCCCCGCCTCGACAGCCACCTCGAACGCGCCTCCCACGGCCACCATCGATCCGTTCGCGCCGACTCCCGTTCCCACCGGAGTCGCCATTGGCAACTACGTGCAGATCACCGGCACGGACGGCGAGGGATTGCGCATCCGCTCCGAACCGGGCTTGAACGGCAACCCGGATTTCCTCGGTTTTGATTCGGAAGTGTTCATCGTGCGCGATGGACCGGTTGCGTTGGATGGATACGTATGGTGGTATCTGGCCGCGCCCTATGACGAAACGCGTGCAGGCTGGGCGGCGGCGGAATTTCTGAGTTACATCCCGTCACCATGAAGTTATTGTCAGGGCGGATCGCGATCCGCCCTGACACGCCGTAACATCACCCTCGGGAGAGGGGAGAAAGATGAACATGAACGAAAAACCAACGGGCATCACAGCCAATAAAACTAAACGCGAACTCACCATCGCATGGAACGACGGGCACACCAGTGTCTATCCGTTCGACCTGTTGCGCGCCGCGTGTCCGTGCGCCTCGTGCCGCGGCGGACATGAGAACATGCGCCCCGAGCCCGACCCGAATGTGTTTACCCTGCCGATGGTGGAATCGCCTGCCACGCGGCTTGCGAACGTGGTCGCCACCGGCTCTTACGCGCTGACCCTCGTCTGGGAGGACGGTCACGATTACGGGATTTACAACTGGCATTATCTGCGCGCGTTGTGTCCGTGCGAGGAGGATCGCGCGAAATATCGAAAAGTCTGACAAACAAAAAGCGACTGAACTGTAGTCGCTTTTTTGATGCAAGGTTTTACGGCGTCGGTGACGGGGTTGGTGTACGCGTTGGCGTGACAGGCTTGGTGGGTGTGGGTGTCTTTGTCTTTGTTCGGGTTGGGGCAGGAGTTGCGGTGCGAATGTCGAGGAGATGTTCCTCTGCCACGTTGCGTTGTTCCTCGGTGGTTGCCTCTTCGGGCAGGTCTAACAGCAACTGCCAGTAGTCCGCGGCTTTATCGAGTTCATCGCGTTCCTCGTGGACAACGCCTCCCCAGAAATATGCGAGGGCGAGTTGTTCGTCTGTATCCGCGATGCCGACAGCCTTTTCGAGAATTTGCAGTGCGCTTCCATCGCGATTTTGAATCAAGTGCGCGCGAATGAGCGCGATGTTGAACTCGAACAGGTTGGGGTAGTACACCAGCAAGCGGTCGATATCGTCATCGGCGGCGGCGCCATCGCCCAGTTCCACATTCGAATAGAAGCGATAGAGATATGCCTCGCGCCGGTCGTTATCAATTGAGATCACCTGGTTCATACTGCGGATCGCTTCTTCATGCTTTCCGTTGTTAAACTGGATCTTTCCAAGCAGAAGGAATGCCTCCACGTCGCCATCGCTGAACTGGAGGTATGTTCCCAGCTCCTCCTCTGCCTTGATGGTATCTCCGGTCTCGGCATATAGCTGACCAAGCAGTAAATACACAGGCAGGTAGGTCACATCGAGTTCTTTTGCACGTAGAGCGGCAGTAAGCGCGAGATCGAACTCGCCTTGTTTCTGTTGGGCTTGCGCCAGCGTGTAATAGATCAGCGGTGAATTTGGCAGCAGGCGGTCAGCAGTTTGAAGATCACGCAAAGCGCCCTGAGTATCGTTCTCCCGTAGTCTGACCTTTGCCCGTTCGAGATATGCCTCGCCAAAATTCGGGTCGAAGCGGATGGCTTCGTTCAGCAGGGGCTCCACATTCGCGCCCGGATCGATCTGTACGCGCGCCCGCGCCAAGCCCACGTACGCCGCGCCGAACCCTGGGTCTTTGCCAAGCGCCAGTTCATACGCTTGAATGGCGCTGCCGGGGTCGCCCTTGAAACGATAAGCCTCGCCGATGTAATAATATGGGTCTGCCAATTCGGGTTCGAGGCGCGCGATCTCCTGCATCAGCGTGATCGCCTCGTCCCAGTTCCCAACCCTGAATTCTTCGAGGAAGCGGCGGTAAATATCGCCGGTGATCGGCGAGCGCGGCGTGTTGACGTAGAACGCGGTCGGCGTCAACGGCGCTTCGAGCAATTCAGAAAGCGGACCCTGCGTGCCAACGATCTGCGGACCGCCGGTCGCGTTCACCGAGGTGGGCGTGAACGTCCACGTGGGTGAGGGACCCGGCGTCCGTGTAGGAGGACGCGTTTGCTGTGTCGCAGGAACGATGAACCCAAAATACACACCGCCGATCAACGCGATCACGAGCGCGGCGATTCCCCCGAGGCGGAAGACCGGGCTGGCGCGCACTGCCGCCCATCCCCTGGGTTTCGGCAGTTCGTGGGCGAGCAAAAGTTTTTCCTCCCACGCGCGCGGCCGGTTCAGCGGGAACGGCTGGACGTTTTCATCCGGCGGCAACGCGCCCAGCAGGATCAAGCCGCGCCTGGCGGTCGCATTTTCGGGGTCGAGTTTGAACGCAGTCTGCAGGCAGTAGATTCGCTCTTTGGGCGAATCCACGGTCGCGCTCATCCACACCCAATAGGTTGCATTGCTTTGGTCGGTCTTAAGCAGGCCTGTGAGCAGTTCACGGGCTTTGGATCTGTTTCCCTCTCGCAGGGCATCCACCGCTTCCTGAAAAGCAATATCGTCAGCCCCGCCCGTTTCACGAGAGGGGGAATTGATACGAGCGGGGTCAGCCATGCGCCGATTTTACCCTACTCATGAAATTCCTCCACTTGGTACGTCAGCACTTCGAGGTGTTTCATCCGCCAGGCGTTTTCGCTCAAACCCATTTTCTGGCAAAGATGACTCAGAAATTCCGCGGGATTGGGAATCTTCTCCCAGACCTGCGGCAGGAAGGTTGCGCGGTGAAACTCATAGTGCAAAATGACCCCATCCACCTGCGGTCTTAGTTTTGATAGCAGATCGTCGGCGTCCTTGTATTCCAGCGGAAGCGGGCGCGTCAAGCGCGAGACTTCGATCTGGATTCCCTCAAGTTCGCGTTCCTCCACGGGGGGGAAGCGCGGGTCTTCGAGCGCCGCTGCAATGGCATGTTCGCGCACATCCAGCGCCAGCGGTTGAAACGCCTCGAGCGCGCCGATGCACCCCCGTAATTCACCGCGTTTCGTCAACGTGACGAACGACGCGCTGTGTTCGCGCAAGCGCGGCGGCACTGCCGATAACTCCAGCCGCGCCAGTGTTTCTCCTTTGACGCGTAATGTCATCGCCTCCCGCGCCAAGCGGAGGAGAATCTTTTGTTCTTCGGGTGAGAGTTTGTCTTGCATTCACCCCTTCCCTTGCCCTCCCCCAATTCCCCCGGATTTGGGGGAGGATTGGGTGGGGGCTAACTTCCAATACACGCGATTGTGATACACCAGCGGATTCCCTTCATCTTTGCCGCGTGCCGCGATAACTTCGGCAACGACGAGCGCGTTCTCACCGACGGAATGGGAATTGACCACGCGGCAATTGAAAAACGCCAGTCCGCCTTTGATGAGCGGCGCGTTCAAGAGTAACGTTTCCGTCTCCAGCCCTGCAAATCGATCGTGGATATCGGGAATCTTCCCGGCGAAACGATCCGAGAGATCCTTTTGTTCGTCTGAAAGGATCGTCATTGCGAATTCGCCGGATCTTTCCACCAGTTCGTATGTATGGGTCATTCGTTTTAACGTCACGCAGATGAGCGGCGGTTCCAGCGAAACAGAGGTGAACGAGTTCACTGTCATGCCGAAGCGTTGACCATCATGCGCGGCCGTGACGATAGCCACACCGGTCGTCCACCCGCGCATCGCGTTCCGTAGTTGTTCAGAGTCGAGGGTCATCTATGCTCCAATGCAAATTCATCATAACGGTGAGGCAAAGGCAAGTCAAGATGAAAATCCATTGTGTCTCCCTTGCACGTTACAACCTTAGCAGTTAACATTACCGGTGCTTCAGGAAAAAAGATGAGGCGGCAGTTCGATTTGCTTGGCAAAACGTGCCGCCAGCCTTGAAGCATACTTCGCGCAATTGCGTCAAGAACTTGTTTTGTTTCCATTATTTTCACATGACCTCCACACACCGCCCGCGTCCTGTGCACGCCCTGCCGACCACCATCGGGGTTGCGATTCTGCTCGCCACGTTGTTCACTGCGCTGCCCTCCCAGGGCCTGGCGAACGGGAATTTCTACGAGCGCCTCAGCGTGCTCCTCACCCCGCAGGTGGAGAATTCCGTTTCCACCACGGCGCAGCCGCAGATCCGCATTGGGATCGTCGCCGGGCATTTGGGCAACGACTCCGGCGCGGTCTGCGTGGACAGTAACGGCAACGTCACCCTCACCGAGGCGGAAGTGAACCTCGAGATCGCCGCGCTCGTCCAGCAGCAATTGATCCAGGCCGGCTATACCGTTGACCTGCTTAACGAATTCGACACGCGTCTCAATGGCTATCGCGCCCTGGCCATCGTTTCCATTCACAACGATTCGTGCGAGTATGTCAACGACCTGGCCACCGGCTTCAAGGTCGCCGCGGCGCTTAATACGTACGATATCAACCGCGCCAACCGCCTTACCGCCTGCCTTGTGGATCGTTATCAGAGACTCACCGACATGACCTTTCATGCGGGAAGCATCACCGCCGACATGCGCGAGTATCACGCTTTCCGCGAAATCGACCCCAGCACCGTCGCCGCGATCATCGAGACCGGCTTTCTCAATCTCGACCGCGAGATACTCACCACCGAAACCGACCGCGTCGCGGCGGGTGTGGTCGAAGGTATCTTGTGTTTTGCCAACAACGAAAACATTGAAGCCGCTCCCATCCTGCCATGAAAAAGA
>CAZFDL010000107.1:6238-9217 GCA_964517905.1 uncultured Anaerolinea sp.
GTTGCCCTCGCCGTTTATCTTTTCGCCGCAACTCCGGCCAACGCGTTCTTGCTGGCGTCTCCCACTCCCACACAGGAAGACCTTTGGGCAAATGTGTACGTGGCAAAACCCGCATACACGCACACGCCCACAAGCATCCCAACGGAATTGCCAACGGAAATTTCCACCTCCGTTCCAGCTGTTACTGAAACACCGGTCACCTTTGCCATGGAGATCGTGAGCAACGCGCCCGCGCCGGTCGCAGTGGTACAGGAACCGGCGACTCAAGCCGTACCATCCTCCGCAGGGTCGAAGTACATTCTCGTCGATATTTCCGAGCAACACATGTACGTGTACGAAAACGGCTCGTTACTCTTCAGTTTCGTTGCCTCAACAGGAATCAACAACGCGACGCGCGTCGGCACGTTTGCTGTGCAGACCCGGTTGCCCAATGCCTATGGCGCCACGTGGAATATCTGGATGCCAAACTGGCTGGGCATCTACTATTCGGGCAGTCTCGAGAACGGAATCCATGCCCTGCCGATCCTGCCCAGCGGCGCGACCCTGTGGGAAGGCTACCTCGGCAGACCGGTTTCCTACGGGTGCGTCGTCCTCGGCACGTATGACTCGGCCTTGCTGTACGATTGGGCTGAATTAGGTACGGTTGTCGAGATTCAGTGGTAAAAAATTCGTACAAACCCCTTCCTGGATTGGGTACTTTATTACCAGAAGAAGGGGGTAAAATTCAGTTGCTTGAAAACCTCCCATCGGGTACGATTTGAATGAGCGAGAACATACCATGAACTCAGGCTTCGATCAGGCATATGAAATTGTAGTGAGGGCACGCGAAGCCCTGCGCCGCGGCGATAAGATCACCGCGCGGATGTTGGGTGAGCAAGCCGCACTCTCTGCGCCGGATATGGAGGACGCCTGGCTGGTCCTCGTTGCGTCGGAGCCCAACCCCGATGACGCGCTCGCCTATGCCCGCAAGGCGCTCGAACTTAGCCCCGCTAGTCCACGCGCCCGCAAAGCCGTGGAATGGGCGGTGGGGAGGTTGAAGCAAGCCCACACGGGGAATGATCGTGCGGAGGCGTCTGTCGAACAGGCGTCGCGCGCGGGAATCCCGATCGTTCGGGATCCTGTAATGGAAAAACCGGCGGTTGCACCCAAACGGAACAGCCGCGTCGTTTTGTATGCCGGCACATTCGGCTTGCTGGCATGCCTTGTCTTCGTCTTTGCCGCGTGGTCCGCGATATCCAGCCCCGCGTTTGCGTCCATTTTGGAGAGTGCACCTGCTCCCACACAGGAAAATTTGTGGGCTCCCGTGGAAATTGCAAAGCCATCCGTCACACCGCTGGATGCGGGTATTCCGGTTGTGCAGGCTCCATCGACTGCAACGCCGGAAATTGCCGTTCCGACTGAAACTCCATTGCCGGCCTCCACACCGACAGCCCTACCCACTTCCATTCCAACTGACACACCTGTCCCTGCCGCCACGGAAACGCCCGGCGTTCTCGCCATGGACATCGTCGCAGATACGCCGACGAGCGCGTACGTGCCGCCGACCTATGCCCCGCCTGCCGCGCCAGCCGCCCCGAGCGGGACGCGAGGCGGCGTGCGCTGGATCGACGTTGACCTGACAAATCAAATGGTGTATGCCTACGAAGGCGATACCATCGTCAATTCCTTTGTTGTTTCCACGGGCACGTGGATGACTCCCACTGTGACCGGTAAATATAAGATCTGGATCAAGCTCAAGAAGACCAATATGTCCGGTCCCGGGTATTTTCTTGCCGATGTGCCGTACGTGATGTACTTCTACAAAGGGTATGGTTTGCACGGCACCTACTGGCACAGCAACTTTGGCACGCCGATGAGCCATGGATGCGTGAACCTGAGCATTTCCGATGCGGAGTGGTTGTATTACTGGGCATCCGAAGGCACTGTGGTGAACGTGCATTATTGACCTCACCCCCAACCCTCTCCTTCGGAGTGCTTCGCGATCTCCTAAAAGGAAAGGGAAGCGTGCGATGAAAATTTCACGGCGCGACTTTCTCAAATTAAGCGGCTATGGCATGTTGGGGATGATGTTGCCGGATATCCCTTTCCTCTCCGAGCCACAGGATGAATTCAGCAACCTGCAAGGGCGGGTGATCGATAATCTACTCTGGTCGTACGAAGAGCCGAACAAGAAATCGAAACGAAAAAGAATATATTGGCACGATCTTGTCGTGCCGATCACCAACACGACCATCAGCGAGGACGAGAGCGCGTACAACCGCGTCTGGTATCAGGTGGGAGATGACGGCTACGTGTATTCAGGGAGCATTCAGCCGGTGCGTACGATCCTCAACGAGCCGCAACACATTTCGCTCGCAGGCGCGCTCGGCGAGGTCAGCGTTCCCTTCACCGACGCGTTCCTTGAACCCGACTCAAATTCCGAACTGCTTCACCGCCTGTATTTTGAGTCGGTGCATTGGGTGAAAGCCAGCGCGATCCATGCGGATGGGACGATCTGGTATGCCCTGCTCGACGACAAGACCGGCGAATTTTATTACGCACAGGGTAGACACATCCGCCTCATCGCGGACGGGGAGCTGACTCCCCTTTCCCCCGACGTTCCCGACGTGGATAAACGCGTCGAAGTGAACCTCACCGGGCAATTGCTGATGGCATACGAGCGGAATCAACTCGTCTACGCGACGCGCGTCTCCACCGGCGGACGCCTGCGCAGCGGAACGTACACGACCCCCGCAGGCGATTACATCACCTATCACAAACGCCCCACGCGGCACATGGCGCGCGGCGACATCGCCTCCAGCGGGTTCGACCTGCCCGGCGTGCCGTGGGTGATCTACATCAAAGAGAACGGCATTTCCTTCCACGGCACCTACTGGCACAACGACTACGGACGTCCGCGCAGTCACGGTTGCATCAACATGACCCCGCAAGCCGCGAAATGGCTCTACCGCTGGACGACCCCCTCCGTGCCGCCGGAGA
>CAZFDL010000108.1:0-8975 GCA_964517905.1 uncultured Anaerolinea sp.
AGGCGTTCGGTCTCGTACAGATCGAAGCGATGATGAACGGTGTGCCGTGCGTCCCATCCGCGTTGCCGGGGGTGAGGCAACCGGTGACGATGCACGGCATGGGGCGCGTCGCGAAGATCGGCGATGCGGCTGACCTGGCTGAATCCATCCTCACGGTCCTGAATGAACCGCATAAGTTCAACGGCGATATCGAATTCATCAAGATGTCATATGCCCCCGATTCCATCGCGGCGGAATATGAAAAACTTTTCGAAAGGTTGATGGGGAAACGGTCTTGAAGGATTTTTTATTTTTGCATCTGCGCGACCTGCCATACTTTCGCGCATTTTTACGGGCGGTCGAATCCACGTATTATCAAGACCTGCCCCTGCCCGCGCCGGTCTACGATGTGGGCTGCGGCGACGGGCACTTCGCTTCGTTGACGTTCGACCGACAGGTCGATGTGGGGCTTGACCCGTGGCGGGCACCGCTGCGCGAAGCAAAAAGATATGGCGCGTACAAAACGCTCGTCGAAGCCGACGGAGCGCGATCGCCTTTCCCTCCCGAATATTTCGCCAGCGGATTCAGCAATTCGGTCCTTGAGCACATCCCGCACATTGAGGATGTGTTGAAGGAGACCGCGCGCGTATTAAAAAAGGATGCGCCGTTCTATTTCTGCGTTCCGAACACACGCTATTTGAGCGAACTGTCCATTTCACGCGTGTTGGGCAGAGGCTATACCGAATGGTTCCGAAAGATCTCGCGCGTGCACCATGCCGATGAACCCGAGACGTGGCAACGACGCCTGGAAGGCGCCGGTTTTGAAATGATACGGTATTGGCACTACTTTTCACCCCCCGCAATGCGCGTGTTAGAATGGGGACATTACTTCGGTTTGCCCTCTTTATTTGCAAAATTCTTCACCGGCAGGTGGATCATCGCGCGCACGGAATGGAATCTCCGGCTGACAAAAAAGATCGTTGCCAGATACGCATTGCCCGAACCGATCGAAAACGGGACATTTACTTTTTATATCGCGCGCAAACGGTCGTAAAGGCGGGGTCACCCGCCTCTACAAGTACATTTTTATGCCCTTCGACGAAAACTATTTCTCCACGCACACCTACGCCAATATCACGTTCGCCAAATACAGCATGTACTGGTGGTCGAATCGTTTTTATGCCACGCTGGCGCGGCGATACGGCAAGCGCGGCGCGCGCCTGCTGGAGGTCGGCTCGGGCATGGGACATCTCGTGGGTCAGCTCGAGGATACGTTCAACACATTCGGCTGTGATATCAACCACTGGGTGGTCACACGATCGAGATCGGTCGTAAAGAGTACCAGTCTGCAAACCGCCAGTGCGCAGGAACTTCCATTTAACGACAACTCATTTAACGTGGTTATCATCAAGCACATTGTGGAGCATTTGCCCGACCCGCAAAAAGCGATCCAGGAGATCGGACGTGTGACAGAACAAGGCGGCACGTTGATCCTTTCCACGCCAAATCTCGATTCCCTGCTCAAACCCTGGAAAGGCGAAAAGTGGATCGGTTATCAAGACCCGACACATATCTCATTGAAGCGGCCCGCCGATTGGGTCTCCTTCATCGAAGGCGCAGGCTTTACAATAAAGCGCATCTTCGCCGACGGGTTTTGGGATGTGCCGTACATTCCGCTCCTCCCGACCACGATCCAAAAACTGACCTTCGGCTCGCTCGGAGGATTCCAGGCGATCACCGGCTTTGTCTTCCTTCCCATGCGATGGGGGGAGAGCATCCTGATCATTGCAAAAAAGAATTGACGATGAACAACGAACACGACGACCGCGAACAAACTCCCGCGCAGGAACCCAGCGTCCTCGATTACGTCAAATCCCTTTTTCGATTCGGGGAGGGCGAGAGGATCAAGGTTCCAGATTTTGTGGAAGACCAGCCGCCATCAAGTAGCGATCCATCGCACGCAGATCAGTCTCCAATCGCGAGTCGCCAAACTCAAATTACCAATAACCAATTACCTACGCCCTTTCCCTGGCGCTCCCTCCTCGCGCTCGCGCTGGCGCTCGCAGGCCAATGGTTCCTCGAGCCGCCGCCGGACACGCGTCCGTTGGGTGTCGCTCTGTTTATCGGCGCGCTTTCCACGCTGGCTTGGGCACTCTATCGCGGCGAATGGACTCTTGCATCGCTCGCACCGACCTCAGAAAACACAGACCCGCTCACGTACCGCCGTCTCGCTTTACTGGTCAGCGTTGGGCTTGGGGTTTGGGCATTTGCGATATTGGATGAGAACCTGTTTACTACGTTCAACGTTTTCATCTGGTTATTGGCGACCGCCTCTTTCATGTGGGCGTTCTGGATCGGAAGCCGGAACGACCCAGGCTGGCTTGTACGGCTTACGAACTTTTTCCGACGCGACTCGTGGACGCTCACCATCTCGCGTTGGACATTGCTGCTCATCGCCGCGACCGCGCTGGTTTTCTTCTTCCGCTTCACGCAGACAGAGACCGTCCCGCCTGAGCCGTTCAGCGACCACGCCGAGAAGATCCTGGATGTGTACGAAGTTTCGCAAGGGCAAACAAGTATCTTCTTCCCGCGCAACACCGGTCGCGAAGCCATCCAAATGTATTGGACTCTCTGGGTCGCCAACCTGTTCGGCACCGGCTTGTCGTATTTCAGTCTGAAACTCGGTACCGCCCTCCTTGGCTTTTTGACGCTGCCCTTCATGTACCTGCTCGGAAAAGAGATCGGCGGACCGCGCGTGGCATTGATTGCGTTCTTCCTCGCAGGGATTGCCTATTGGCCCAACGTGATCAGCCGCATTGGATTGCGCTTTCCGCTCTATCCCCTTTTCGTCGCGCCGACGCTTCTGTTCCTTCTGCGCGGCTTGCGGACCCGCAACCGCAACGACTTCCTCCTTTCCGGCTTGTTCCTCGGGCTCGGCTTGCATGGCTACAGTCCCTTCCGCATTGTGCCGTTCGTTGTGGTGGCCGCGTTCGTT
The DNA here is from genome assembly GCA_964517905.1 of uncultured Anaerolinea sp. Taxonomy (GTDB): domain Bacteria; phylum Chloroflexota; class Anaerolineae; order Anaerolineales; family Villigracilaceae; genus Defluviilinea. Next base: position 2,975 of record CAZFDL010000108.1, read on the forward strand.
TTATACTGGCTTCACTCGCAATCGAAGGATGTGCGCAAAACACTTCCGATCTGGCTCGCGTTGCTCGCGCTCACCTCGTTACTTGTTTTTCTTCCGCTGCTGCGTTTCTGGCTCGATCAGCCGGAGATATTCGGGCTTCGTGCCTTCTCGCGTTTGAGCGACATCGAACAACCGTTGCCGGGACCTGCGCATGAGATTTTCGCGTCGAACGTTGTGAGGGGACTCATGATGTACAACTTCGACGACGGTGAGATCTGGGTCAATTCCATCCCGCACCGCCCTGCATTGGATATTGTCACGGGCGCGTTGTTCGTGCTGGGGCTCTTCCTCGTGCTGGTCCGTTACGTCCGCGATCGTCATTGGCAGGATCTTTTCCTGCTCGTGTCCATTCCGTTGCTGCAATTACCCTCCACATTGTCGCTGGCGTTTCCCGGTGAGAACCCGGCGTTGAACCGCGCGGGAGCCGCGTACATCCCTGCCTTCCTTCTGGCGGCGATGGCGCTGGACGGCTTGCTCACCAGCCTCAAGGGCGGAGGGATGCGCCGCGTCCTGATGTGGACGCTGGCGGGAATCCTGTTGTACACGTCGGCTTCACAAAATTACAGTCTCGTGTTCAATACGTTCGCCAATTCCTTCCGGCAGGGATCGTGGAACACATCCGACATGGGCAGAGTCATACGTGAGTTCGAGCAAACCTACGGCACGACCGATACGGTTTGGGTGGTGCCATACCCGCACTGGGTGGATACGCGCCTGCCCGCGGTGTGGGCGGGAATACCGAACCGCGATATGGCAATGTGGCCTGAGAACATGGCAGGCACAGTAGAATTCACGGGACCAAAACTGTTCATCGTGAAGGCGAACACCGAAGACCCGACCGTGAACGATCAGCAATCGCTGGATATTTTGCAGGCGTTATACCCGAACGGGCAGTTGCGGTTATTCGATTCGGCGGTGCCCGGTCACGATTTTTGGATGTTCTTTGTGCCGAGTCGATAAATTCCGGTGGTTGAGTAGGGCTGAGCGGAGCGAAGCCCGTATCGAAACCACAGGTTATAAGAATAATTTACATAACATGCTGGTTTCGATACGGCGGACGTGCACCGCCTACTCAACCAGCGAGTTGATCAAATGAATCATAAAAAATATTTCTGGGTATTCGATCTTCTCCTCCTGCTCGTGCTTGTTCTTGCAGGCTATTTGCGTTTAACGGGCATCAATTGGGGCGAAGGCGAACATCAGCACCCCGATGAGAACTTTCTTTCAGGCGTGCTCGGAAATTTACATGCGCACGCGTGCACAGATGAAACCATTCCCATCGAAGCCTGCCCGGAAGAGCAACAACGATGGATCAGCCTTGGGGAATATTTCGACAGCAAGACTTCCACACTGAATCCGTACAATCGCGGCTACGCGTTCTTTGTTTATGGCAACCTGCCGATGACCGTTGCCCGCATCGCGGCAGAGGCGACGAATCAGTTCGACGTAAAACTGCTCGGCAGGCAGTTCTCCGCTCTTGCCGACCTGTTCACGATCTTCTTCCTCTACCTGATCGTCTCGCGCCTGTATGACCGCCGCGTGGCATTGCTCGCCTCCCTCTTCTCCGCGCTGACCGTGATGCAGATCCAGCAGTCGCATTTCTTTACCACCGACCTGTTCGTCAACACGTTCGCGTTCCTGGCAATTTACTTCGCCGTTGAAATTTTCCTGCGGAAAGAGCAGAGACCAGAGATTACTGACTTGTCCGCCGACTCAATAGATAGTCCCCAGTCTCCAGTCTCAAATTACAAATTACTATTTACCCATCCCCTTTTTTTCCTCAGCCTCGGCTTCGGCGTTGCCTACGGCTTGGCGCTGGCTTCCAAGGTCAATATCTATCCACTGGCGATTCTGTTGCCCGGTGCGTTTGCTTTGAGGCACGCACTTAACCGCAAAGAAGAGAACCAATTACCAACAACCAATTACTACATGCTAATTACCGCTTGTTTGATCGCCGGCGGACTCGCTTCATTGATTTCCTTCCGTGTCTTCCAGCCCTACGCCTTCGATGGATTTGGATTGAATCCACAATGGGTAGCGAACATTCAGGAACAACGCATTCAGGCAAAAGGCGACGCCGACCTGCCGTGGAATCTGCAATGGGCGCGCCGTTCACATTTGTATTCGTTCACGAATTTGACCGTGTGGGGCTTGGGTCTGCCTCTCGGCATCCTCGCGTGGGTTGGCTTCCTCTACATGGGATGGCGCATCCTCAAGGGCGAATGGCGCCACGCCCTGCTCTGGGGTTGGACCGCCGCGTATTTCATCTGGCAGTCTCTTCAATTCAACCCGACCATGCGTTATCAACTACCGATCTATCCAATGCTCGCGATGATGGCGGCGTGGGTGATGTTCGAGCAATTACCAATTACAAATTACAAATTGCGTACTGCGTTTTCCGGATTGCGTACAACCATCGCCATTGTCGTTGTCATCCTCACCGCCGCGTGGGCGTTCGCCTTCCAAAGCATTTATACACGCGCTGAACCGCGCATTGCCGCCTCACGCTGGATCTATCAGAATGTGCCAGGTCCGATCAATTTACACATTGAAGCATCCGAAGGCGAAGCCTATAACCAGCCATTACCGATTCAACCTGAAACAGCTGTCAACTCAAATTCGCCATACGATATCAGTTTCGTCGCGCGCAGCAATGGACTCCTGACCAGCGTCTCTCTTGGACACGCGAACAACGCGCTCGCTTCTCCCTCCACCCTCAACCTGACTCTCTCCAATGGACCCGATCACACCCCGGAACAGTCTCTAACAACCGCGTCGCTGAAAGCCGACTTTTCCGCGGAGAACGACCCGCGCGGCGACGCCTACACCATCGAACTCGATAAGCCGATCAATCTCAAAAAAGACACGCAATATTATCTCCGCTTGCAAATCAACGAGGGCATCCTCGCCATCTACGGCTCCGCGGTCGTCAACGAAACGGACTACGATTACCCGCTTCCCTTCCGCGTGGACGGCTACGACGCCTTCGGCGGACTCTACCGCGGCGACCTGAATCTACAGGTCTATTGGGACGACAACGCCGACAAACTGACGCGTTTCACCACAACGCTCGATCAGGCAGATTACATTTTCATCCCGACCAACCACCAATACGGACAGATCACGCGCCTGCCGGAGCGCTTTCCGCTGACAACGTTGTATTACCGCGAACTCATCGGTTGCCCGGTCAGTGATGACATCATCCGCTGCTATCATGAAGCGAAACCTGGCGATTACGAAGGCAGGCTTGGCTTCGATCTTGTGGCGGTCTTTGAGACCTTCCCGAAACTGAATCTCCCCCTGCTCGGTGAGATCGAGATCAACGATCAATATGCCGAAGAAGCCTTCACTTTCTACGATCATCCGAAGGTATTGATCTTCAAGAAGAACGAGAAGTACGACTCCGCGCAGGTGAAGTCCGCCCTCAGCGCGGTTGACCTGACCAAAGTTGTCCGCCTCACCCCGCGTCAATTCGACGATTTCTCCAATTTGCTATTACCCGCCGACAGGCTCGCCAGTCAACGCGCGGGCGGAACGTGGTCTGAATTGTTCGATTACGATTCGATTCAGAACAAGTATCCTTGGCTCGGATTGGTCATCTGGTATCTGTTCATTTTTATTTTGGGTCTCGCCATCTATCCGTTGGTTCGGATCGCCATGCCGGGTCTGGCAGACAAGGGTTACCCTCTCAGCCGCGCGCTGGGACTCGTGCTCTTCGGGTATCTCGCATGGATGGCTGGCTCAGTCGGCATCCCATATACGCGCACGACCATCGCCGTTGTATTTGGCGGGATTATCCTCCTCGGCGCTGTGCTGGGGCATCTCCAACGTGATGAACTGATCGAAGAATGGAAGACCAAACGGCAATACTTCCTGCTTGTCGAAGGCGTCTTCCTCTCCTTCTTCCTCATTGACCTCATCATTCGCCTCGGCAACCCGGATTTGTGGCATCCCGCCAAAGGCGGCGAACGCCCGATGGATTTCTCGTACTTCAACGCGGTCATCAAAAGCACCTCGTTCCCTCCGTATGACCCGTGGTTCGCGGGCGGTCACATCAACTACTATTATTATGGGTTTGTGTTGGTCGGCACGCCGGTCAAATTGCTCGGCATCGTGCCGTCCATCGCGTACAACTTCATCCTGCCAACACTTTTTGCCATCGTCGGCATCTGCGCTTTTTCACTTGGCTGGAATTTATTAGCAAGCAGAGATGACCAACCCCCAGTCATCAACATCCAACAATTAACTGCCGGGCTCTCCGCTTCACTGCTCACTGTTCTACTTGGAAACCTCGGCACAGTCCAGACGATCTACAACCGAATGCAACAACTCGGCTCTGCGGGCGCGTTCAGTTGGGACTCGACATTTACACAACGCGCAAGCTGGGCGACACAGGGCTTGAGGATGATCATCCGCGGCGAAGGCACGCTTCCCATCGGACCCGGAGACTGGTACTGGGACCCCAGCCGGGTCGTCCCACCGCGCGGGGGCAACGAGATCACCGAGTTCCCGCTGTTCACCTTCCTTTACAGCGACCTGCACGCGCACATGATCGCCATGCCCATCATGCTGCTCGCGCTGAGTTGGGCGCTTGCCGCGGTGGCAGGACGCGCGCAATGGAAGAATCAGGCAACCACAGCGGTTGGAATCGCTGTCGGCGCGTTGATCATCGGCGCGTTGTATCCCACCAATCTATCCGACATGTACACGTTCCTGCCCGTTGGTCTCGCCGCGCTGGGCTATGCGTTGTGGCGATATTCGGATGCAATAACCATCACACAACGAGTTACACGCGTCGCCGCAGCGTTGTTCGCGTTGACGGTTTTATCGTTCGCGATGTATCAACCCTATCGGACGTGGTACGCGCAGGCGTACAGCGCGCTCGACCCGTGGAAGGGACCGTTCACGCCCATCTCATCGTATCTCACCATGTGGGGCGTGTTCCTGTTCATCATCGTCTCGTGGATGGTTTGGGAGACGCGCGAGTGGATGGCTTCGACACCTGTTTCGTCGCTGCGAAAATTGAAGCCGTTCCAGATATTGATCGAAGGCGCGCTCATTGTGTTCGCATTGATATTGCTCATCCTTCAATACAATCAATCGAGCACCACCTATGGAGGCATGGCAATCAGTTGGATCGCGTTACCCATCGCGGCGTGGGCAGGTGTGTTACTCCTCCGCCCGAACATGCCCGATGTAAAACGATTCGTCTTGTTCCTCATCGGTACGGCACTGCTCATTACGGTTGTCGTGGAAGTACTCGTTGTGGTCGGCGACATCGGGCGGCAGAACACCATCTTCAAGTTCTATTTGCAATCGTGGTTCATGCTCGCGATCAGCAGCGCCTCAGCATTCACGTGGACCCTCCCTGCGTTCTTCCGTTGGAATCTCGGCTGGCGCGTCTTCTGGCAGAGTGCCATGATCCTGCTGATCTCCGGCGCGGCAATGTTCACCATAACCGGTGCCTCGGGCAAGATCAAAGACCGCTGGATACTCGAAGCGCCGCGCACATTGGACTCCATGAGATTCATGGAATACGCTCACTACGACGACTTCGGTCAGCGGTTGGACCTGAGCGAAGACTACCGCGCCATCCGCTGGATGCAGGATAACGTGCAGGGATCGCCGGTCATCGTCGAAGCGAATTGCCCCGAGTATCGTTGGTGTACGCGCTTTACGATCTACACAGGTTTACCCGGTGTCGTCGGCTGGAACTGGCATCAGCGGCAACAGCGCGTGTTCACCTCCACGTGGGTCGAGGAACGCGTCGTGCAGGTCGGGGAGTTCTACAACAGCATCGATCCCGAATCGATTCGAAAATTCCTCAAAACCTACGATGTGAAGTATATTATCGTCGGTCAACTCGAACGCGCCGCGTACACACCGGAAGGCGTCGCCAAGTTCGAACAATACGAAGGCAGGTTCTGGCGCGAGGTATATCGCGACGGCATGACCGTGATCT
>CAZFDL010000109.1:0-4296 GCA_964517905.1 uncultured Anaerolinea sp.
CGGTGTCCTTGTGGATATAGACATACTCGCCGTGACGACACACTCCGGGAGACACATCGTAATCCGCCTTGTGATATTTCGAGCCGTCGGGGTCGTTCCAAAAATACAACGGCATGGATGGCGAGGGCGCTTCGCAGACCAACTCGCCCTGCTCGTCGAAAATCGGCTGCGCCTTCTCATCGTACGCCTGAATCTTCATACCCAGCGCCGGGCTTTGTAATTCACCTGCGTATACCGGCAGGATCGGGCTCCCCGCGGCGAAACAGCCGTTGATGTCGGTGCCGCCTGAGATCGAATTAAAGTGCAGATCCGCTTCGATCTCGCGGTAGATGTATTCGAAACCGTCGGCAGAAAGCGGCGAACCCGTCTGTGAGATCTCACGTAGTGACGAAAGGTCAAACTCCCTGCGCGGCGAGATATTCTCTTTTTTCAGGAAGTGGATGTAACTGGCGCTGCACCCGAAAATGGTGACCTTTTCATCCTGAATCAACTTCCACATTGCGCCAGGGTCCGGGAAGTTCGGGTTGCCGTCGTACAACACGATCGTCGCACCGACCGCCAGCGAACTGACCAGCCAGTTCCACATCATCCAACTGCAGGATGTTATGTAGAAAATTTTGTCAGTCCGTTTAAGGTCGGTGTGCAACAGCAGTTCCTTGAGGTGATTGATGAGCACACCGCCCGCGCCCTGCACCAGACACTTCGGCTTGCCGGTCGTCCCAGACGAGAACATGATGTACAGCGGATGGTCGAACGGCATCTGCTCGAATTGAATTGCGGGATTCTTTTCATTCGAGAGAAAATCTTCATAATGAACTGAATTGGGAATTTGCGAAATATCGGGCTTCTCACGCGTGCACGAAACGACGATCACTTTTTTCAACGAGGGGATTCCCCGCACCACTTCCGCCGCGTGACCCAGTGTGTCGAAGGCTTTGCCTTTATAGAAATATCCGTCGGCGGTGATCATGACCTTCGGTTCGACTTGTCCGAGTCTCTCGATCGCCGCGCCGGGACCAATATCGGTTGCGCACGATGACCACGTCGCGCCGAGGCTCGCTGCCGCCAACATGCAGACGACCGTTTCGATCATGTTCGGCATATAACCAACGACCCTATCCCCCACGCCTACTCCGGCTTCTCTCAAGGAATAAGCAAGCTTCGCTACCGAGTCGTAGATCTCGCCGTAAGTCATGCGCTTCGTTGTTTGAGTTTCGCCGATGAAGATGAACGCCAACTGGTCATCCCGGTAGCGCAGAAGGTTCTCTGCAAAGTTCAGGCGCGCGCCGGAGAACCACTTCGTACCGGGCATGACGGATAAATCCGTCACTACGGAATCGTATTGCTGTGACGCTTTGATTTCTGCAAAGTCCCACACATCCGCCCAAAAGCCAGCGAGGTTATCCACCGACCAGCGAAACAAGTCCGCATACGAAGCGAGCTTCAGGTTATGGCGCGCGTTGACGCCGTCTATGAAGCGCGTGATGTTGGCTTGCCGTTTGCGTTCGTCGGAGGGAATCCAGAGGGGAGTTTTCATACAGCTATCATCCATACTCTGCTGGTTGAGTTGGCGGTGTTCGTCCGTCGTATCGAAACCAGCAAGCAAACAGAGTAATTTTGTTATAAGAATTTTAGTTGTTACTGGTGATTTCGATACGACACTCGCGATCGCTCGTGTCTACTCAACCACCGTGTGATGGCATTATAACTATTTCGATTGCAGGCAACCAATCAAATGATTCACGACACCCTGCGGCTCGGATTTTGTGAGCGCCAGCACCGGAACAGTTCCAACGGATAAGACCTCGCGCGAATCGCCAGCCTGCCAATGTCGCGGCAGAATGCCGACCGAGTCCGGCTGGTCATTCAATACTTCAGACATGTGTTGTGAGCTTACCGCAATAAATGCAGACGACGAGACGCGTCGGCCTTCCATGACAAGTTGATCGAAAACCCTCTGCACATCCTCCCCTTCGGCATACACCCATACTTGCACCGACGGGTTGCCAAACCCCATGAATAACACCTGTGCTTCAGCGAGGGTTAAATTCTGTATCGGGCTTTGACGATGCGTGACGATCAAAATATCTGCATCGCCAATCGGATACGCTAACGAGGAAAGGAATTCAGGCTCGCCGATCTGCAACGCGATGTCGGCGGCGTTGGGGTCGTCTACGCGGGTGAGGATCGCGAACGAGTCTGCGCAGGTGTAGAGTTCGGTCAACCACGGCTCGGCGGCGGAGGTCGAATAGACGGAGACAATTTGAGGGGTGGTCTGAGGCGCGCTTGTTGAGCAGGAGACGATGAGGAGGGAGGAAAGAAGAAAGAGGAGAAAAATATTCCGAGATGGTGGTCGAGTAGGTCGAGTGTTCTTCGAGACCGTATCGAGACCACAACTCCTGATGAAGATTGCTTCGTCGCTCTCTTCGTTCGCTCCTCGCAATGACATGAACATCACCATTCCCGAATCAACTCCGCAATCAACTTCGCTTTATGTTCGATACTGTTCGCGAAAATAAATTCGCGCTCAGAGTGGTAGCCTTCGCCCACTGCGCCCATGCCGTCGAGCAATGGGATGCCGAGCGGGGCGATGAAGTTGCCATCCGATGCGCCGCCGGTGCCGCCTGCTTTGAGTTCCATGCCGATCTTCGCTGCAATGGTTTTCGCTTTCTCGAAGGTGGTCCTCATCAGGTCATCGAAGGGCATCGGCGGACGATTCAATTCACCCGTGATCTCGAGGCGCGTGCCATCGAGCACGGGTTTAAGTTCATGCATTTCACGCTCAAGCCGTTCCCACTCACCGGGTTGCATCACGCGCACATCCACCTCGATGCGCGCTTCTTCCGGTACAACATTCGAAACTGTGCCTCCGTGCATGACGCCCACATTCACCGTTGTTTGTTTTGAATAGTCCGTCATTTTTTGAATCGCGACCACCTGATGCGCCATTTCCTCGATGGCGTTGCGTCCCGACTGATGATCGCCGCCTGCATGCGCGGCGCGACCGTGGGTCGTGACCCAAAATGCACCTGTCCCTTTGCGCCATGTTTTAAGCGATCCGTCGAGCAGCGCGCCTTCCATCACGAACACCAACGCTGACTCTTTCGCCAGCGACTCGATCAACGCGCGCGAAGTATGACTGCCGATCTCCTCATCCGATGTGCACAACAGTGTGATCGGGCGGTTCAGCCCGGACCTCTGGGCTGATTCAACGGCGGCAAGCGCGATCACGATCCCGGCTTTCATATCCAGCGTACCTGGACCGAAGATTTTGTCGCCCTCTTCGCGAAAGGGAGTTCTTTGAATTGTGCCGAGAGGGAAGACCGTGTCCATATGACAGAGAAAGAGGATTGCTCCCCTCTCCCTTTGGGAGAGGGGTTGGGGGTGAGGGCGGTTCCAGCGCGCCAGAACATGATCCCCTGTTTCCTCGTTTGGGATCACTTCAACCTGCGCACCGAGTTTACGCGCTTCTTCAGCGACGATGACCCCCACGCGGTCTACTGCGGATTTGTCGTGTGAGGGCGATTCGGTTTCGACAAGGGTTTTGAGAAGTCGTTTTGTATCCATGAATTTTCCCGGTGGTTGAGTATTTATCGGAGTAGAAACGCGATCGCGCCAACCACTGTGCAATACGCGGCGAACACGTACAACGACCGCTTGCTTAGAAAGTCGATCAGCCATCTGATGGCGAACCAGCCGACGACCGCGGCAGTAATGAATCCCACCGCGAGCAAAGGCAGGAATTCGCCGAGATTCGGCATTTGAATTACATCAAGCATTTCGTAACCACCTGCCGCCAGCAAGACGGGAACCGACATTAAGAACGCGAACCGCGCCGCAGACGGGCGGTCAAAGCCACGAAACATGCCGCCGCTGATGGTCGTTCCACTTCGTGATGCGCCGGGGAAGACCGAGATGATCTGGAATAAACCAACCACCAGCGCATCCAACCAAGTCATTGAATTTAAGTTGCGATTTTTCCTCGTCAGCATTTCAGCCAACGTGAGCAATACAGCGGCAGAGAATAGGCGAATGGATGCCTGGAGCATTGGCTGTTTGAACAACGCTTCCACCGCGTCTTTCAATAGATAACCTGTGAGAAGTGCAGGAATAGTGGCGATGATGATATACCAGCCAAGTTTTGCGTCTGCTGAAAGACTTCCGAAGTCTCTAAGACTTCGGAAGTCTAGGGTCGCTTTGACGATGGCGAGCAGGTCTTTCCAATAGAAAGCAAAGAGCGAAACGAGCGTTCCAAGCTGGACAATCACAAGGAACGAGAACATCGCATCATCGGCG
>CAZFDL010000109.1:4396-8940 GCA_964517905.1 uncultured Anaerolinea sp.
CCATTGACTCAACAACTCAGGTACCCGCGATTCAAATGTCCCATCTGCAATGTAGACTCTGATTTGTTCCATTAGCCGTATCAAAGCTCGTAAATTATGAATTGAGAGAAGAGTGCCTGCTAATAATTCTTTCGCCACGATCAAATGGCGAATGTACGCCCGCGTGAACGTCTTGCACGCATAGCAATCACACGTCTCATCAATGGGATGCTCATCTCTCGCGAAAGTAGCGTTCATGAGGTTGAGTCGTCCTTCCGGCGCAAAGGCGGAGTGGTGGCGGGCCAGGCGGGTCGGCAGGACGCAATCGAAAATGTCGATGCCGCGCGCCACGCCGTTGATCAAATCTTCAGGCGTGCCAACACCCATCAGGTAGCGGGGTTTATTTTCGGGCAAAAGTGGAACGACCACGTCGAGCGTGTCGTGCATCTCTTGTTTGGTCTCGCCAACGGAGAGTCCGCCGATGGCGACGCCGGGGGTGCCGAGCGAAGCAATGAATTGGGCAGACTCAGCCCGCAGGTCCGCTTGAACGCCGCCTTGCACGATCCCGAATAATGCCTGGTCGTGCCGCGTCTGCGCCTGGAGGGAACGTTCCGCCCAGCGATGAGTCCGATGCATGGCGATGGCGCTGTATGCCTTGTCGTTGGGATCGGAACATTCGTCGAATGCCATGATGATGTCGGCGCCGAGGTTTTCCTGGATCGCAATGGACTTTTCAGGCGTGAAGCGGTGCGTCGAGCCGTCGATGTGACTCTTGAAGGTCACACCGTCATCGTCAATTTTACGGGTTTTCGATAATGAAAAAACTTGAAATCCGCCGGAGTCCGTAAGCATGGGACGAGGCCACTGCATGAACTTATGCAAGCGGCCCATATCGCGGACGAGTTCGTCGCCGGGGCGCAGGTATAAATGATAGGTATTGCTCAACACGAGCGTGGCGTTGATGTCTTTGAGGTGTTCGGGGGTCAAGGTCTTGACGGTGGCTTGCGTCCCAACCGGTGCGAAGACTGGGGTAATCAAGTCACCGTGCGGTGTGGTGAATATCCCTGTGCGGGCGCGGTTGTTATTGGAGTTGATTTCAAATTCAAACATCGGGCTGATTATACGTTATTCGAGAGTATGAAAATGTGACTTGGAAATAGAAATACCGCAGACTCATTATATGCGGTTCATGCTCAAACCGGCATCAACCCCGGGGTCGTCGACCTTGCCCATCTTCAATGAGGAAAAGGCTTGTAAGCCTCACGCGTCTCGCGCACTTCGTCGCCGGGTAGCAGAAGGGCAGGATGTTCCTTGACTGTGGCTTGCCCTCGAAATTCGTAGCCGGCGGCACTACGAAGGCAGACTCTCCTCATAAAATCTGCAATGGACTAACAACACACTCTCCGAACAGAGATGGGTATGATTCGTTTCGGACGGGAGATAGTGTGATATCACGATTCCAGCCCGGTTTTCCCCACCGAGGCTGTGGAATTGAGGATACATGCCAGAGGGACGAATATTCATTGCAGAGGCTGACGGCGCGGTGGCGCTCAATATTGCCGCGTCTTTGAAGGGCCTCGGGTATCTGATCGTCGGGCAGGCAGATCGCGGCGAGACTGCGATCAGTAAAATCGAGGAGACCGAGCCAGATTTGGTCCTGATGGCGATCCGTCTGGGCGGCCAGATCAGTGGTATCGATGCGGCAAAACACATCCTTGCCATTTTCGACATCCCAGTTGTGTTCATGAGCGCACACACCGATACGCTGACGTTGCAAGCTGCCTTGTTAGCCCAGGCGTACGGACTTATCTCCTTGCCATTTGAAGAGAGGGAATTGAAAACGAACATCACCATGGCGCTGTACAAGCACAGCATGGAAAGAAAACTTCGGGAGAGCGAAGAGCGCTACGCACTAGCTGCCCGGGCCGCAAACGACGGCATCTGGGATTGGAATCTCAAAAAGAATGAGATCTACTACTCACCCCGTTGGAAGGAGATGCTCGGATACAAAGATAACGAGATCGGCACGGATCCCAAGGATTGGTTCAATCTCGTGCACCCGGATGACCAGCAACAGCTCCAGGCTCACCTCGTGTCACATTTGAAGGACCTTACTCCGCACTTTGAATGCGAGTACCGAATACAGCACGTGAATGGCAACTACTTGTGGGTGCTCAGTCGAGGGCTGGTCGTACGAGATGCAAAAGAGACGGCCAGCCGCATGGCGGGGTCGCAATCCGACATCACCGCCCGCAAACTGGCAGAAGAACGACTGGCACACGATGCCGTTCACGACGCGTTGACCGGTCTGCCGAATCGCGTTCTTTTCCTTGACCGGGTCCAAAACCGCCTGGAGCGCACCCGCCGCAATCCGAATGATCTTTTCGCGGTCATGTTCATTGACCTTGACCGCTTCAAGGTGGTGAATGACAGCCTCGGGCATGCGATCGGCGATCAATTGCTGATGACGGTCGCCAATCGCCTGAAACAATGCCTCCGTCCGGAAGACACGATGTCGCGCTTGGGCGGTGATGAGTTCGCCATACTCCTGGATGTCATCAGCGATGTAAACGATGCACGGCAGGTGGCGGAAAGGATCAAAGGGCAATTGGTCACGACCACCTTGCTCGGAGCCGTGGAACGCTCGCCGACCGCGAGCATTGGAATTGTCATCTTCAACGACACGTATTTGACCGCCGAGGAACTCCTGCGCGATGCGGATTCAGCGATGTATTACGCCAAGGGGCAGGGCGGAAACCAGCATCAGTTGTTCGATCCTGCCATGCATACCAGCGCCGTCGAGCTAATCCGACTCGAAGGTGAGTTGAAGCGCGCCGTCGAGCGGCAGGAATGGCTCGTATATTACCAACCGATCATCTCGCTTGCGACCGGTAAATCGGTCGGTGTCGAAGCCTTGGTGCGATGGCTCCATCCAAGGCGCGGCATCCTGGCACCGCATGACTTCATCCAGGCCGCCGAAGATACTGGTTTGATTCTTCCGATCGGCGAGTTCGTTCTCCGCACAGCCTGCCTGCAAGCAAAAGCCTGGCGCGAAGCGGGTCGCCCCGATTTTTGGGTTTCCGTGAATATTTCGGCGCGTCAGTTCAGGGATCGTAATCTGATCGGAAAAGTCGCGCAAATCCTTACGGAAACCGGCCTGCCCGGCCAGAGTTTGCGATTGGAGATCACCGAAACCGTGGCTGTCCAGGACCGGGACTTCACGATCAATTTCATGAATGAGCTGAATGCGCTCGGTGTCGAAACCTCGCTCGATGATTTTGGAACAGGCTATTCCTCCCTGAGCTTCCTCAAGCAGTTTCCGTTGCGTGTTCTGAAAATCGACCGCTCCTTCATACAGGATATTCATTCCAACGAGAAGAATGAGTCGTTGATCAAGGCTATCATAGCCATGGCGCGCTCACTGGATCTGGAGGTCGTCGCTGAAGGGGTTGAAAAAGACGAGCAGCTTACTTTTCTGCGCTTGCAGGAGTGCGACAATGTCCAGGGGTTTTTGCTCAGCCACCCGATGCCCCCGTTGGATTTGACAAAATCAATGAATATTTTCAAACAGACCTAGGCAAGATCAGAAGGAAAATTGCCTTAACGGTGCATCAACTCAGACGGGTACCAACTCGGTCGTTGAGTCTCTCGATCTTCCTCGCGACATCTCAGCCACGTAGCCAACCGACCCCGGCGTGTTGTACTTCTCTTTGTACGCCGCGTTGACCTGCTGCTTCAGCCTCTCACCCTTAACCGGGACCGCGCGGACTTTGATTCCTCGCTTGCGCCCACTTACGAAGATTACTCCGTACGGGTCTTTTACCAGCGTCTGCCACCAGCCGCCGGGCTTCAACTGGTACGAACGGACGAAGACGCGTCCCTCCACCACGACAGCCCAAATGCCGATGACGCGGTGATCTGATTCCGTTCCCGCGCGGAGGCCGAGAATCCGCTCCTTGTGAATTTTCTCAATCACAGATTCGGGAAGTCGCGCTTCGAATCTTTTCATTTCACCGCAAATGCGCCCTGTGTGGGCTTCAACAAAGCCATCGGCGCCTGAAGCATGGTCATTTGTGCGATATATGGGTTGGTGATCTCGACATCATAAAGAGACATCCACGCGACGCCGGCCATTTCGAGGCTTTGAACAACTTCCGTTTGCGTGGAGACGCGGATCTTTCCTTTCATTACGAACGCGCCTACGAGCACTTCCACAGCCTGCATTGTACGGTTCGCTTCCGCGGGGTCATAGTCCAATGGCTCGTCTGTCGGCGGGAGTGTATGAAACGCCACCAATTGCAAGACCGGGAAATAGATCTCAGAATACGAGAGCGCGATCGGCGCCGAGCCGCCTGCAAAAACCACAACGTGCGGTTTCAATATATGCATATAGTTCGGGACGCCATCGCTCCTTAACCAGATGTTCACGCGTTGAATATTTCGCTTGGTCACTACCTCGCCGCTCACCAATGTATCCCGCGTATACAACATGACGGGTGTCGTTTTTTCATCTGGTTTGAGTATATACATGGCGCCTCCGAATACTTCGGATTATACACTTGCCC
>CAZFDL010000110.1:0-1964 GCA_964517905.1 uncultured Anaerolinea sp.
ACATGTACCTCGCCCGGTCCGTGGACACCGATCGTGTGTGTGCTTTCGATGTCGCCCGTTGCGGATGGTCCCGTGATAAATACCGCTGATTTCGAATTCTTCACCAGGTGAATGGCATTCTCCAGTGACCGATAGATTTGTGATGCACGCAGCACCACGAGGTGGATCCGGGGAAGTAGTGATGCGTGAAGCGGATTCCCCTTGCCATCCGCCACAAGCACGGACCCCGTATCTGCCAGACCGCATTTGGCTATCGTCACTCCCACACGGATGGAGGGGTCAAATTCATGGCTGAAAGTGATTCCAGCTTGTATGACCTCGGCTTCATCCAAAGCAGCTGGCTCCAGATGAATATGTCGAATATCGCGTGCTTGCAGAAACTCAATAATGGATAGGGTCACATTCCTTGTGTGATGGGCATGACCGTGCACAGCGGTGAGTTCTTTTACAAATTGTTCCACCAAATTTGTGTCAGCCTCCTGAACGGGCGCTGAGTCGGTGCGAGGAGCCGGTTGCGATGAAAGGACTCTCACTTGGTCTGAAGTGTTTCCCGTGGACGTGCTTGCCTCTCGCTTGTTCCATCGATCCCGGAATGACATCGGCGAGAAACGCGGAAAGTCCTTGCTGAAGCCCCAGCCAGTGACGTCGGGAAGGCGAATCCAACGCGAGACCGGGGAGAGGATGAGACTCGTCAGCGCCGCGAATTTTTGCGAGAGGGCGAACAGGCGCGGGTGGCGGGCGACGCGAGAGAACATCCTAAGCGAGAGTGTGGAAAGTGAGGTTAATCCGTGAGTTTTCGAAAATATCGAAGGGGTGACGGGTGACTGATCTGAGCGAACCCGCACCAGCAATTTCGGCAGGTCAATATCCACCGGACAGGCTTCTTTGCATGCGCCGCATAGCGTGGACGCCTGCGCGAGAGGAACGAATTCGCTGCCGAAAAGTCCTGCCGAAATGACCGAGCCGATCGGTCCCGGATAAATGCTGTTGTACGCGTGACCGCCGATCTCGCGGAAGACGGGACAGGCATTCATGCACGCGCCGCATCGAATACAGAAGAGGGATTCTCGTAATGGCGAGTTGCGCAGGCGCGTCCGCCCGTTATCGAGAAGGATAAAGTGACGTTGGTGATTTAACCCGGGCGAAATAGAACGAGCGAGTGGCGCGTGGATGACCTGCGTATATACGCTCAGTTTCTGTCCCGTTGCCGAGCGCGGCAGCAGGGACAACATCAACGCCAGGTCGCCGAGGCCGGGTACAAGCCGCTCCATGCCGATAAGTGCGATGTGAATCGGGGGAATGGTGGTAACCATGCGTCCGTTGCCTTCGTTGGTTACGAGGCAGATCGCGCCTTCTTCAGCGATCGCAAAATTTGCGCCTGTAATGCCGACGTCAGCCGTGAGGAAAACTTCGCGCAACACGTTGCGGGCGATATTCGTGAGTGCGGGAATATCTTCGGTGTATTCCACACCAAGCTTCTGGTGGAAGACCGCTCCCACGTCTTGCTTTCGCAGGTGCAGGGCGGGTGTGATGATGTGGCTCGGCTTCTCGCCGCGCAATTGCACGATGAACTCGCCGAGATCGGTTTCGACAACGCGGATACCTTCTGCTTCGAGCGCGTGGTTGAGGTTGATCTCCTCCGAGACCATGGATTTGGATTTGGCAACCAACGGTTTACCGAGGGGTGATGCATGCTTCGCCCCGACAATGTCCAAAACAATTTTTATCGCCTCTGCTGCGTCTATTGCGCGGTGGACGGTGATTCCGTTTTGAGTTGCGACACGGGTGAACTGTTCGAGATACCCTTCAAGATGCTCAATCACCTCCGCGCGGACAGCGCGAGCGCGCTGACGACGCTCACGCCAATCGGGCAATGCCTCCAGGGCGTTGATCCGCCTTGTGACGCGTCGCTCGGCGTTGATGTCTAATGCTTTTTGAAGATGCTGGTTCGCAAGCGATGTGCG
>CAZFDL010000110.1:2064-8932 GCA_964517905.1 uncultured Anaerolinea sp.
CCGCCTGCGATGTGCATCAGGCAGCCTGCCTCGACCACCACCAGAGTAGGCGACTGTGACGAATCGAGACTGGAGATCTTTCGTTTGAGCATTTCTGCAGAAAGTTCAGGATGTTCGACGGAAAAAATCCCGCCGAAGCCGCAACAATCCTCCGCGCCGGGCAGGTCAACGATTTGTGCACCTTTCACGTTGGCAAGCAGGGTGCGCGGCTGACGGTCAATTTTCATGCCGCGTAACGCGTGACACGATGGGTGGTAGGTGAGAATTCCGTCCCAGCGCGCACCCAAGTCCGTCACGCCGAGCTTGTCCACCAGATATTCGGTAAACTCATAAATCCGAGATCCTAATGCCAGTCCGCGAGGGAGCCAAACAGGGTCATCGCGAAATAATTCCAGATAGTTATGTTTCATCATATGCGCGCACGAACCCGAGGGCATCACGATGTCGCCCGTCGTTTTCTCGAACACTTCGATTGTGTGCTGTGCGATCGGGCGTGCCTCTGCGTGAAGACCCGCACTGAAGAGAGGTTGGCTGCAACAAGTTTGGTCGCGGGCGAAGTCCACGCCCAAGCCGAGGCGGCGGAGAATGCTCACGATCGCCTCGCCAGTTTGAGGGTAGAACGAATCGACAAGGCATGTTACAAAAAGTTGGACGCGATCCATGCAGTGATTGTAATGCAGACTGCAAGGTTACGCAGAATTCGGAAGTCCTTATGAAAGTTTGGTATGATTGCGCCCGTTATGAATACATTCAAAACGCAACTTCCGAAATCTGTTGAATTGCCGAAGCGCATCGCGCGGCTGCACGAACTTTCCTATAACCTGTGGTGGACGTGGCAGCCCGAAGCCGCACGTCTGTTCGGCAAACTCGACTACGACTTGTGGGAACGACTTGGTCACAACCCGATTCGACTTCTCCGTGAAGTCGAACGCGCTCGCTTGGACCAGGCCGCCAACGACAAAGATTACCTCGCGCTGTATGACGAAGTCGTTGGGGCGTTCGATTCGTATATTTCGGATTCGAATACATGGACGCGTCGGACGCATGCTGAATTTGATTCTCACCCCATTGCGTATTTCTCCATGGAATTTGGTCTGCACGAAACATTGCCGATCTACTCAGGCGGACTCGGCGTGCTGGCGGGCGATCACTTGAAGGAAGCGAGCGACCTCGGGTTGCCGCTGACCGGCGTCGGCTTCATGTACGCGCAGGGATACTTTTCGCAGCGTATCAGCGAGGACGGCTGGCAGGAAGCATTGAACAATATGCTTGTATTCGAAGACCTGCCTGTTTTGCCGGTGATCCGAAACGATCAGACAATAACCGTACAAGTCGAGTTCCCGGACAGAAAGGTGACGATGCAGATCTGGGAGGCGCGCGTGGGGCGCGTGGCTTTATATCTGCTCGATTCGAATGTGGAAGGCAACACAGAAATGGACCGCCTGCTGACGGCGCGTTTGTATTGGTCTGACCTTGACCGCCGCGTGATGCAGGAAGTCCTATTGGGAATCGGCGGCGTCCGTGCATTGCGCCAACTGGGATACAACCCCTCGGTGTGGCACATGAACGAAGGGCACGCGGCTTTCCTGACCTTGGAGCGGGCGAGGGAACTTGTGGCGGGCGGCGCCGCCTTTGAGTCTGCCCTTGAAAAAACGCGCGGACAGAACGTGTTCACCACCCATACGCCTGTGCCTGCGGGCAACGATGAATTCCCGCTCTGGCTCATGGATAAATATCTCGCTGCCATCTGGGAACAACTTGGAATTACGCGCGAACAATTCTTCGATCTGGCTCGCCACGAACGCGGTCATAGTGAAACTTTCAGTATGGGTATCCTTGCCTTGCGAAATTCCGATGGTCGCAACGCGGTCTCCGAACTGCATGGTCATGTGTCGCGTAAGATGTGGCATTTCTTGTGGAGCGACAAACCGGAGCAGGCTGTACCGATCTCGTATGTGACGAACGGGGTCCATACTGCGAATTGGATGGCGCGGCGGTTGAAGAATTTGTTCGATAATTATCTTGGTTCTGATTGGTTTGATCATCTAGATGAGTCAGGATTTTGGTCGAAGGTTGACGAAATCCCCGATGCTGAGTTGTGGGCAGTGCGCTTGCATCTCAAGCGCAAGCTCGCTTTTTATTTGAGGGAGCGCGTGCGAGATCGATGGGCGTATGGTGGATTTCACCCCGTGCAGGTGGTCTCGTCGGGTGTCTTGATCAATCCCTACGCATTGACTATCGGATTCGCCCGTCGTTTTGCCACGTACAAGCGAGCCAATCTGGTCATGCGCGATGTGGAGCGGTTGCTGAACATCGTCAACAAACCGAATATGCCCGTGCAGATCTTGTTCGCTGGCAAGGCTCACCCCGCTGATGATGGTGGGAAGCAATTAATTCAGCAGGTCTATCGAACCGTAAAAAGAGCGGAGACAGGCGGACGCATCGTCTTCCTCGAAGATTACGATATGAATCTCGCTCGTTATCTCGTTCAGGGTGTGGACGTTTGGATGAACACGCCGCGACGTCCTCTCGAAGCGAGCGGAACTTCGGGAATGAAAGCCGCCCTCAACGGCGCGTTGAACTTCTCGGTGCTGGATGGCTGGTGGCGCGAGGCGTACAATGGAAAGAATGGCTGGGCGATCGGCGAAGATAAAGAGTACGAATCCAGCGATGCACAGGATGCACTCGATGCTGAAGATCTGTATACCACACTCGAAAACGAGATCATTCCCCTGTATTATGATCGGGACCCGAAGGAAATCTCGCACGAGTGGATCGCGCGAATGAAAGAGTCGATGAAGTCCAATATTCCGCAATTCTCCACCCGCCGGATGGTCAAAGAATATGTGGAGAATCTATACGTGAAGGCATTGGAATGATCCCCGAAATCTCAACCACTGACCTGGCCGCCAAATTGAAGAGCGACGAACAATTCATTCTGCTCGACATCCGAGAACTGCGGGAGTTGGACCATGCCAGATTGACCGATGGCAGGCTTGAGGTCACGCCGATGAGCCGTTTGGCGGAAGCCGGTACAGACGCGTTGCCTGAACCTGCCAAGTCACAGGATGCCACGATTTATGTCATGTGTCATCACGGTAATCGCAGCGCACAGGTCACTGCGTGGCTGACTCAGCAGGGCTGGAAAAATGTCTTCAACGTGCGTGGAGGCATCGATGATTACGCGCGGAGGGTGGATCGGTCGGTAGGGTTTTATTAAATCGTAGGGGCGACCCGACAGGTCGCCCCTACATATTATTTTTCAAAAACAAATTGCCCGTTCTTGTAAAATAATTCCCCGTCCACGGTGATTTCAGAATCCGTTCTCAGGTCGCAGATCATATCCCAGTGGATCGCGCTCTTGTTTTTCGATCCCGTTTCGGGATAGCCCGCGCCGAGCGCCATGTGGAACGTCCCGCCGATCTTTTCATCGAAGAGAATGTTGCCGGTGAATTTGTTGATATCGAAGTTGGTGCCGATGGCAAACTCGCCCACGTGACGCGCGCCGTCATCTGACTCAAGCATTTTCACCAGGTACGCTTCGTTCTTCTCCGCCTTGGCGCGTTCGACTCGTCCGCGGTTGAATGTCAATTCCGCTCCCTCGACCGCCACGCCGCCGTAGATGGCGGGATACGTGTACTTCACCCAGCCGTTCAGCGAATCTTCGACGGGTCCCGTGAAAATCTCTCCATCGGGCATGTTGAACACGCCTGTTGAATTTTTGAACACGCGGCCCTTGATGGAAAGGGACAGATCCACGTTTGGTCCGCGAAGTACAACAAGGTTTTTCCCCGCCAAAAAGTCGATCGCTTTTTGCTGACCCGCCTCCGTGCTTTTCCAATATGCAATGGGGTCATCTTCGTGCGCATGCACAGCGTTGAAAACGAAATCCTCGTACTCTTTCAGGCTCATCCCCGCGTCCTGTGCGTAGGCGTCAGTGGGGTAGAGGGTGGTCACCCACTTGAATTTTCCTTCTCCGCCGCGCCGCATTTGGGTCTCAGTGATAATGCTGGTGGCTTTACTCCGTCGTTGTGATTTGGCTGGATCGATGTTCGTGGTGCCGCGTGTATTCGTGGATGAATGGATTCTGATTCGGCTTTCGAATTCTTCATAGGCGAGCTTGTAGAAGGTCGGAACGAAATCGAGCTGCGTATCGTTGGCGTATGTGAGATAGAACTCGTCCTGGCTGAACGGCATCATGCCGGGCAGGGCAACCACCGGGTGCGGATGACCGCCTTTTTCCATGATCTGAATAAATAATTCGCGCACGAGCGGCTCGGCGGCGGTAGTCGCTTCGATCAGCACTCGGTCACCAGGCGCGATGCGTGCGGAATGTTCCACCAAAACTTTTGCGAACTTTTGAACACGAGAATCGGTCACGGGAGGCTCCTGGGGTCTGATTTGCGGGCAGATTATATCATCCGCACTTCGGGTATACTTCGTTGCGCTAGGAACCGACCTGACAAAATCGTTAGAAACCGAAATCGCAAACTGGTTCGGAGCGAAGTCGAAGAATCCAAATGAAGCAACTCCTCCAAAATATCAAAACGGGCAAAGCGACCATCGAAGATGTGCCCGTGCCGACCCCGCGCGAGGGGCAGGCACTCGTCCAAGTGGCAGCCAGCCTCGTGTCCGCGGGAACCGAGCGCATGGTCGTCGAATTTGCCGAGAAAAGTCTCGTCGGCAAGGCGCGCGCGCGTCCTGACCTCGTCAAGCAGGTTCTCGACAAAACAAAGCGCGAAGGGTTGGTCAACACGGTGCAAGCCGCGTTCAATCGCCTCGATCAGCCGATGGCGCTCGGCTATTCGTCTTCTGGCACAATTATTAAACTCGGCAGGAATATGTCAGGGTTCAAAGTGGGTCAGCGTGTGGCGTGCGCGGGTGGCGGGTATGCCGTCCATGCCGAATACAACCTTGTGCCGAAAAATTTGTTGACCCCTCTGCCGAAAAATGTTGATTTCGAATCTGCCGCATTCACCACGCTGGGTGCCATCGCCCTACATGGTTTTCGTTTGGCTGAACCTCAGATCGGTGAAAATGTCGCTGTGATCGGTTTGGGTTTGCTGGGGTTATTGACGATACAAATTGCATCTGCCGCAGGATGCAACGTCCTGGGCATCGACCTCGATCCCCGACGGATAGCCCTCGCTTCTTCACTTGGACTTGAAGCCGTCTCGCGCCAAAATGCGGAATCCACATCTGAACTTTTTACCGCCAACCGCGGTTTCGACGTTGTCCTCATTTGTGCGGATACTCCTTCCAGTGATCCCGTTGAACTCGCAGGTATCATCGCACGTGACCGAGGGCGCGTCGTTGCAACTGGCGCGGTCGGTTTGACAATCCCAAGAAAAATTTATTATGAAAAAGAACTTTCCTTCATCAACTCGCGCTCCTACGGACCCGGTCGCTACGATTCGAATTACGAGGAGATCGGAGCAGATTATCCTCTCGGCTACGTGAGATGGACGGAGGGGCGCAATTTCGAGGCCGTCGTGGATCTGATGTCGAAAGGGAAGTTGCAGGTCAAACCGTTGATCACTCATCGCTATCCCATCGAAAAAGGGACACAGGCGTACGATGTGATTACAGGAAAAAAGAAAGAGCCGTTTCTTGGCGTGTTGTTGACGTACCCCGGTACCGAGTGGAAAGTAGAAAGTAGCGCTGTCCACTTTCCACTTTCCAAAACTTCCAAACCTGCGTCTGTGAATCTTGGTGTTTTGGGTGCGGGCTTGTTTGCCAATTCCGTTCTGCTTCCGACGATAAAGAAAATTGATGGGATACAACTTGTCGGCGTTGCATCCTCAAGCGGACTTCACGCCCAGCACGCAGGCAAGAAGTTCGGATTCAAATACGCCACCTCATCCGCTGATGAAATTATCAATGACCCGACCATCAACACGATTGCCATCCTTACGCGGCATGATTCACACGCGGATTTAGTTGTTAGGGCGCTAAAAGCAGGGAAGCACGTCTTCGTTGAGAAACCGTTGGCTATCAACAGCGGTCAGCTATCAGCGATCAGCAAGCAGTTGAACGCCAAAAACCAATCATTTCTCACGGTGGGTTTCAATCGAAGGTTTGCTCCACTTGCGCAAAGTCTCAAGTCTGCGGTTTCAAGTCTCAAATCGCCACTTCTCGCACATTATCGTGTCAATGCGGGTTATCTTCCTCCGGAACACTGGAATCACGACCCCAACATCGGCGGCGGACGGATTATCGGCGAAGCCTGTCATTTCATCGACTTCATCGCATTCCTCGTCGGCGCGCCTCCTGTCTCAGTGACTGCGCACGCGCTGCCCGATGATGGCAAATTTCGCGAAGATAATGTTTCAATGACCTTTACTTTTCCAGATGGTTCGATAGGCGTTGTGGATTATCTCGCCAACGGCGACAAATCCTTCCCCAAAGAACGCGTGGAAGTGTTTTGCGCTGGGACAGTTGCAGTGCTGGATGATTTTGTTTCGCTTCGAGTTACGAAAGACGGAAAGATGAACGAGGAACGCGGCGCACAAGACAAAGGCTGGGTGAACGAGTGGAAAGCATTCGTCAAATCCATTCGCGAAGGCGGCGAGCTGCCGATTCCGAATGACCAAATGATCGGCGTAACCAAGTCCACGTTTGCGGCGGTGGAGTCGCTCAGAAACAAGAAAGAAATAGAAATTTGATTCATGCGAACACGCGCTGGTATCGTCTTAATCGAAGATAACAAGGTCGCTCTGATCGAACGCCATCGTGCGGGAATCGATTATTTTGTGTTTCCCGGTGGCGGCGTGGACGAGGGTGAATCGCCCGAACAAGCCGCGGTGCGGGAGGCGATGGAGGAGTTGGGGGTCGAAGTCGTTGTCAGGCAAAAAGTGGCGGAAATCCA
>CAZFDL010000111.1:0-8842 GCA_964517905.1 uncultured Anaerolinea sp.
CCGTATCACCTCAACGAACAGGGTCGCAGGGTTCGGACCGAACGACTGATCGAAAATTTGAAAGCCGCCTTGGCGGAAATAAAATAAGCGCTCCTTCAAAGGGAGCGCTTTGGCTTACTTTACCTTGAACATCTGCATCATCTTCATGGCGAGGTTCAGGTCTCCACCCAGTTTGAGCCTGCCTTGCATGAACGCCTGCATGCCGTCCAGTTCGCCGGTGAATAGCTTCACGTAGTCGCTAGAATCGGCAGTCAGGGTCATGGTCGCGGCGCCGTCAGGCGCACCCGGCGCCACCTTAACTTGACCAGCCGCGATTCTGGCGTTCCATTCGCCTGCTTCTTCACCCGTGAATTTGAAGTGAATGGTCGCATCCACGCCCACCGCCTTTTCGGGAAGGAACGCACCGGGCATCTTTTCCATGAGTTGTGAAACTGTGAGAGGCATTTGTTTTCTCCTGTTGTATTTTGTAGAGGCGGGGTCTCCCCGCCCTGTTTGTTGGAATTCTCGTTTTTGATATTAAACTTCTATTCGGGTGGTTATGGGGCGAGATGACCTCGCCCCTACGATATTAATTCTGTAAATTCTCAAAGATCGCTGCGGCACCCATGCCCCCGCCAATGCACATCGTGACCATTCCGAATCTCGACTTGCGGCGTCCCATTTCATGGATGAGCTGTGTCGTCAGTTTCGCGCCCGTGCATCCAAGCGGATGACCCAGGGCGATCGCGCCGCCGTTGACGTTGACCCTGCCCTCATCCAGTTCGAGAGTGCGGATCACGGCAAGCGATTGCGCCGCGAAGGCTTCGTTCAATTCGATCAGGTCAATATCGTTGAGTGTGAGACCTGCAAGTTTAAGAGCCTTTGGAATCGCAACGATCGGGCCGATACCCATGAGTTCGGGTGGAACCCCACCCACAGCAAACGAGACAAATCGTGCCAACGGCCGAAGTCCAAGCTGCACAGCCTTCTCCGCTGACATCACCATCAATGCCGCCGCGCCATCGGACATTTGCGAGGAATTGCCGGCAGTCACCGTGCCGCCCTCTTTGAAGGCAGGCTTGAGTTTGGACATGGCTTCCATGTTCGTATCGGCACGCGGACCTTCGTCACGATTGACAGTGAAGTTCTTCTTGACCGGTTTTTCGTGCCCGTTGAATTCGACAACCTCAACGTCTATCGGCACCAGTTCGGGGTCGAATAATCCAGAGTTCACAGCCCGCGCCGCTTTTTGGTGGCTCTTCAACGAGAACTCATCCTGGTCGTCTCGGCCGATGCCGTACTTGTCAGCAACGTTTTCGGCGGTCAGTCCCATGTTGGTATAGTAATGCGGCAGGTCTTGTGCGAAGTGTGGATTTGGCGAGAACTTGAACCCCGTCATGGGAATCATCGTCATGGACTCAGCCCCGCCCGCGATGCCGATCTCAATTTGTCCGCTTTGAATGGCATACGCCGCGTGCGCGATGGATTGCACACCGGAAGCACAGTAACGGTTGATGGTCTCGGCGGGGACGGAGTCAGGCAAGCCTGCACGCAAGGCGATCATGCGCGCCATGTTGAGTCCCTGCTCACCTTCGGGGAAGGCACAGCCGATGACCACGTCCTCGATCTGGGCGGGGTCGAGATTCGGCGTCCGCTGGAGCAGGGCTTGAATGGTTGCAGCCGCCATCTCGTCGGGACGAACCGTGGCAAGCCCTCCACGTTTGGCTTTGCCGACCGGCGTCCTAACGGCGGATACTATAATTGCATCTTTCATGTTTACTCCTGTTTATGAGAGACAAGAGGTTGGATACTTTATCAGTCTCGAGTCTCCAATCTCTAATTTCGTAGTGGCTTGCCTGTCTGCAAAATGCTCCACATCCTCGCCTGCGTCTTCTCTTCGCCGAACAGCGAGAGAATCGCCTCACGCTCCAAATCCAATATATATTGTTCACTGACCCACGTTGGTTTTGTTATCTCGCCGCCGCACATCACGTAGGCGAGTTTGCCGGCAACATGATGATCGTATTGTGTGATGTACTTGCCCTCTTTGAACGTCCACGCGCCGATGCGGAGGGCGGCCAACGCGTCGCGACCTGCCGCATACACAGGTTCGGGCGCGGGAGGTCTGTATCCTGCAGCGATCAGGTGCAGTACTTCCCTCTTCGCTTCTGAAAGCAGATGTTCGCGGTTCATCACGACGCGATCCTGCGGGTTAAGAAAAATCATTCTGCGCGCTTCTTCCGCGCTGGTGGCAACCTTTGCCTGTCCCATTTGGAGGAACGCCTTTTGCAACGCCGCAAGCGGCTCGGACTCAGCGATTCGCATCACAGGGTTTACGATGCGCCGCAGCATCTCTTTTGTCCCCCCGCCTGCAGGGATGAGACCAACCCCAAGCTCCACAAGACCGATATACGTCTCTGCCGCGGCAACAACACGCGATGCGTGCATCGTGATCTCACATCCGCCTCCGAGCGTAAGCCCTGCCGGCGCAACCACCACAGGCTTTGGCGAATAGCGCATACGCATGTTCATGTCCTGCAACTTACGCACCGCACCATCGAGCATATCCCACATGCCTTGTTGCGCGCCAACCACCATCATAAATAAATTTGCGCCTGCGCTGAAATTCTCGGCTTCGTTGCCAATCACAAGGCCGTCGAAATTTTCAAGATGTTCGAATGCTTCCACGGTCATATTCATGATATCTTCGTCGAGTGAATTCATCTTTGTGTGAAACTCAAGACACGCAACGCCATCGCCCATATCACGCAGGGTCGCACCCATGTTTTCCGAAATCAACTTCGTGCCCTTCAACATCACTAGGTCTTCGGTCATCTTCAACTTTACATACTTGCCTTTCACGGTATCGTACACCGAAATCTTCTCGCCGTTCTTGTACTGGTAAAACGACACGACGCCATTCTTCAACATCTCATTCACCCACTTCGCCGCCGGATAGCCCGCATCTTTCATCCGTTCGGCTGTCTCTTTCACTCCCAGCATGTCCCACATCTCAAACGGACCCGCTTCGTGCATGAAGCCCCAGCGGACGGCATCGTCAATTGGCTTCACGGTATCCGCCACTTCGGGGATGATGGACGACGCATATTGGAAGCTTTGATAAGTCAACGCCTGGACCAACTTCGCCGCCTTGTCATCCGCTTCCAACATGACCTTGAGCCTGTCTCCCAAAACCTCGACATCTTTCGCCGCTTTGACCGAGTCGAATCTGGGCTTCGTCGGCGGGAGATGTTCGAGGGTCTTCAGGTTCAAAGACCAGAACTCTTTCTTTCCATCCTCGCCGCGCACTTCTTTGTAGAAGCCGATCTTCGTCTTGTTGCCCAGCCACTTGCGTTCGATAAGCGTCGAAATCAACTTATTCGGCGCTTCGGCTTTGAGATATTCCTGCCCCAACTTGTCATGCGGAATCAACGGGGCAAGATTGCGCCCAACGTGATCCCACACATCGATGCCGACCAGATCAATCAAACGGAATGTAGCTGTCTTCGGTCGTCCCATGAGCGGACCGGTGACCGCGTCCACCTCGTCCACGGTATAGTCGTTCTTGAGGATAAAATCCATCGCGAACGCGCCTGTACCGAATGCGACGCGGTTGCCGATGAAATTTGGCGTGTCTTTGCACAGGACGATCCCCTTGCCAAGTCGGTATTCACCAAACCACGATATGAACCTAACAATTTCCTTATCAGTATCCCTGGTTGGAATGACCTCCAGCAACTTCAAATAGCGCGGCGGGTTGAAAAAATGGGTTCCAAGGAAATGCTCCTTGAATTCCTTCGAGCGGCCTACGGCAATATCGTGAACAGGAATGCCCGAAGTGTTCGTAGAAATGATTGCACTGGGCTTGCGGAGTGTGTCAATCCGCCCCATCAACTCTCGCTTGATTTCCAAATTCTCAACGATCGCTTCGACGATCCAATCCGCCTCACCAACAGCACCGAAGTCGTCTTCAAGATTCCCGAGTTTAATCAACGATTGCAATTCGTCCGCCATCAAATTGGCGGGCCTGGCTTTCAAACAGCGATCCCAACCCTCCTTCACGATCTTATTCTTGTCGCCATCCTTCGAGGGGATGTCAAGCAGCGTCACAGGCACACCCGCGTTCGCCAAATGCGCCGCGATCGCCGCACCCATTGTCCCGGAACCGATGACGACTGCTTTGTGTATTTGATATTTCATATCAATTCTCCTCGGTGGTCGAGTAGCCCCGTGTTTGTCGGGGCGTATCGAGACCACCACTTGCAAGAATATGTCTACTTGTTATCAGTGGTCTCGATACAGGCTTCGCAACGAACGCTCAGCCCTACTCGACCACCAGAGAATCATCTCAACTCCGAACCCGAATACCCTAGGATCTGCCTCGCCACTACGAGCCGATTGATCTGTCCCGTACCCTCATAAATGTCCGTGATCTTCGCATCGCGCATCCATTTCTCCGCCAGGAACTCACGGCTGTAGCCAAGCGGACCCAGAATCTCGACCACTTTCTGTGTGATTCTTGTCGATACGTCACCTGCCTTGACCTTGCTCATGGACGACTCGAGCGCGTTCGGCTTCTGGTTATCCGCCATCCACACCGCCTTGATCACCATAAGCCACGCGGACCGCAGCAGGATATCCATATCGATCACTTCGCGTTCGATATTGGTCAACTTCTGGCGCGGCAAGCCATAGCGAATTTTGACCCCATTCTCCGCCAGCTTCTCTTTCAGGAACTCCAAAGCCGCTCTTGCAACGCCGACGCCTGTTGCCGCAACCAGAGGCCGCGTCGCATCGAAGGTGGCCATCGCTCTCTTGAATCCAGCCGTATTGGTTTCCACGGTAGGGCTGCCAAGTATATTTTCGAACGGCACGCGCGCGTCCACAAGCGAGATCGCGGCGGTGTCACTGACGCGGATGCCCATCTTGTATTCAAGTTTTGTAACCTTCACACCGGGCGTGCCGCCCTCCACCACGAACGCCCGCATCCCTGCGCGCCCCGCGGAGGGGTCAATGGATGCCCAAACAACGATAAAACCCCTACCGAGTTTTTCATAGTCGGTGAAAGATTTATCGCCACCCGTGACGAAGATCTTTTCGCCGTTAATGATCCATTCATTGGTGGTTTCATCCAACACTGCGCGCGTGCGGATGGCAGAGTTATCAGAACCTGCACCAGCCTCGGTAATGCACATGGCCGCAAAGGTGGGCTTGACTCCGTTGAAGCGTGAAAGAAATTTCGCCCGCTGCTCAGGCGTCCCCGTAGAATAGACCGCTGCCGCACCTAATCCACCACCGGGCAGGCAGTGATACATTCCGACATCACCCCACGACAACGCCTCCAATTGCGCCGCGATCAATTGATAGCCGATGGGTGGCCGTTTTTCTTTTTCAGATTCCTTCTCCTTGCCATTGCCGCTCTCACGCGGGGCAAGTGAATTGCCGCCCATCGCTTTCATGGCGGAGTGCATAAATTCGATGTAATCCCAGGGGACTTCGTGTTCATGCTCATCAAAATAACGCGACTTCGGCCGCATCATTTCCTCGGCGACTGTCTTCAACACGAACTGTGCTTGGGTGATCGGTTTTGGCGTTTCAAATTCGATTGGCATGGCGAACTCCTGATGTAGCCACCTTTCGTCTTTCTTCTTTCATTTAGATTCAGAAAGAGAATCGACAAAAGTTACTATACGATTGATAAACCTGTAAACATCGCAAAACCTCTCCCATTCCTCATCCACAGCTCGACGGGGTGTTCGCGAATATACCCATGCCCCCCCAAAACTTGTACTGCACGGTCAGTGACCATCATAGCCATGTCCGTCGCGCCGATCGCGGCAAGATAAGCCGCATTGCAGGCATCTTCACGATGTGAATCCAGCTTCCATGCGGCCTCCCATGTGAGCAGGCGGATGGCTTCGATCTCCGTCCGCATTTCGGCAAGCATGAAGGCAATAGCTTGTTTCTGTGCGATCTTCACGCCGAACGCTTCGCGCTCTTTGGCATAACTCATGGCGTATTCAAAAGCGGCATTCGCCACACCTACGGCTGTCACCGCGTTGGCAATGCGCATCGAAGCCAGGATCTGATCAAAGTCATGACCGTACACGCCACCGAGTCGATTCGCAACAGGAACTTTGACATTCTCCAATTTGACACGATATAACGGGAGGGCGTTCAAACCCATTAATTTTTCGCGCTCCCCGCCGATTGATACTCCTGCCGTATCCTTCCCAACGATGAAAGCCTGACTCTGACCATCAAGATTCGCGTACACCAGAATGATCTGTGCATCTCGTGCAAACGGCACAAACGCCTTCTCACCATTGAGAATATATTCGTCACCTTTTGGTGTTGCAGTGGTCCGCAACTCGTTGGGGTCGAAATCAAAAGAAAATTCAATGAGCGCGGCCGTGTATGGCTTCCAATCGCCTTCGACGACCGCCGGCAAATATTCTTTTTTCTGCTCCGCAGTGCCCGCCAACAAGATCGGCGTGGCAAAGAGACTCGGTGCCATGACCGCGAGCGTCCCTGCCAGATCCCCGAACGCCATCTCTTCGAGCGCCAGTGCGCTCGTAATTGCACTCCGCTCGCCGAAACCGCCGTAGAGTTCTGGGATCGAGGCTTGCAACAAGCCAAGATCCCAGCCCTTGGCGATGATGCTCTTCGGTAATTCTCCGGTCTCTTCGGCATTACGGGCAGCGGAACGCAGATCATGCACGGCGTATTTTTTCACCGCGTCTACCAGCATTTGTTGTTCCTCTGTGGGGTCGAATGAGTACATGTATTTCCTTTCGGGAGCAGGCAAGCAACGAAGAGTCAAGTGCGAACGTGACTATCTGCCTACGCGTCCAACTCCAAACTTTCTGCATTTACACTTTGTTCCAGTTCTTCCAGCAACACATCCACTTCGCGCGATCGGCGATAACGAGCAGGAGATCCCTGTTCCATCTCTCCCGCATTGTTAATTTCGATCATGCCTCGCTCGTAAAGGTATTCGATGTATGCGCCAGTCTTTTCGAGGGTTAATAACATGTTGTATCCGCCCGGGTACTCGTAAACGAAGTTACACACTTCGATGATCGTGCGCGGTTCCCCTACACATTCCACGACTTGACGCATGCGACGCAGGATATTTTTACGGGCGGCAGCTATATGTGCGGGTAGTTCGACAACGGGCGCATCGTGACCGTTCAATACAAGCCGAGCATCTTTTGCCCAGGTTTGAAACTTGCGTAGAGGGTCGAGGTAATGTTCGAGTCCGCTAGTGGGCTGAATGGATTCTGGCGTAAGATGTGGGGTGACCCCCTCCACGATCATATCGCCGCAGAAGACAATGTCGTCCAGGCGGATCGCAACATGACCCGGACAATGCCCGGGCAGGTGGATTATCTCAAACGGTCCAGGCTGCGTGTCTTGTGAGCGATAGGTGAAATCAATGGGAACGGAATGGTAAAGGCTCTTTGTGAAGCGATACATACCGAGGAGCGAATCACGCCTCTGCTCATCAAGCCCTGTCTCGGCAAGATAGGCGGCTATGCGCTTACACATAAAAGCAAACATCACCTCATGGTGCGCGACGGTTTGTACATCCAGTCCGTGACATCCGATCTTTGCATTGGTAAGAGGTTTGAGCCTGGAGAGCCCCCCGTAATGGTCAATGTGCGCATGAGTCAAAAGGACGTGCGTCAGATCGCGGGGAGAAAGATTCGCGTGTTCGAGTCCGTGTAACAGGTCATGGTGAGAGGTGTCGGTCCCAGAGCCTGTATCGATAAGAATCGTACCTTCGTGATGTTGAACAAGATACGCGTATGCCCAGAATTTTGGAAATACCTGTAGCGGAAGACGCGAGATCTTCGCGCTGCCTGCGGAGTTAAATGTGGCAAACGATGCAGTCATTTCAGCAAACCGTTCAATAACAAATTGGAATAACCATCAGCGATTTCCTCGATTGTATTTTTTCCGTCAGGCGAATACCACGTGATGGTCCAATTCATCTGCCCCAGCAATGCGCGTACAACCATCGGCGGATCGTCGCACCTGAATATCTTTTTACTCACACCCTCGGAAATGACATCCTTCCAAAGGGTTTCGAATTTATCCCGGTTGGGAATATGCCGCGCATGTTGCCTGCGTTCGAGCGCGCGGTGCTCAAAAAGCAAAACTGCGGCGAGATCCACATTCTCTGCAAGGATTTGCAAATATTGCCGGATCATCAACCGCAATTTCTTGTCAGCGGAAATGTCTTGTACGGTGATGGCAGAAATTTGTTCGAGGAGCAATTGCAAGGCGCGGTCGAGGATTTCGAGCAGGATTTCCTGCTTGGACGAGAAGTGATGATAGAGACTCGCCTTTCGCAAGTTCACGGCGGCGGCAATATCCGCCATGGACGCGCCGTGATAACCCTTTTGCCGAAAGACCTGTGCGGCGGTCTCGATGATTTCGTCACGCGTCATGGTTGCTCCCTACCGAACGGTCGGTTTGGTCCATCATAGCGGAGGGTGGGTCGGGTGTCAAGGTCGGTTAAAATAGCGGTAAGGCGCATTCCAACCTTGCGGAACAGTGAGATTAAAGATATTGGAACCGGCGCGAACTTGGTTTCAATCCCCACCCTACCCGCCAGGGCTGGACGGAAACTGTACGCCATGAAATAAAACTTCTTGGAATGTCATGACAAATGTCCATGATTAATAATGCTATAATCGAACCATGACTGTACCGCCGATGAACCCCGAACCGACGCCGCGCACCCCTGAACAGATCGAGCAGGAGAAACAGATGAAGCGCCTGATGATGGCTGTCATCGTAGGCGCAGTGGTCATCCTGGGGTTGCTCGGAGTGGCGATCTACTTCCTGCTTCAAC
>CAZFDL010000112.1:0-8819 GCA_964517905.1 uncultured Anaerolinea sp.
GGCTGCTGATCCGCTTCAGCGGCACGGAACCGATAATGCGCGTGTATTGCGAAACAACTCACGGCGATAAGGTGAAAGCGATTCTCGATGATGGTTTGAAAGTGGCGGGGATCAAATAATCCCCTCTCGGGCTTGGTAGGTTACGCGAAAAGTCTCGCCGACCCCGGCGGGACTTTTTGTCGTCATCAAAAGCTATATATGTTATAATTTTCACAAACAAAGTCTGAATATGCTCACAGACACCCACTGCCACCTGTACCTTGAACAATTCGCCGGGGATATTCATAAGGTGATTCAAAGGGCGACAGATGCGGGTGTTGAAAAGATGCTGGTGCCCGGAATGGATCTGGAATCCAGCTATGCTGCGGTAAAGTTGGCGGAGACGTACCCAAATGTTTTCGCGGCAGTGGGATTTCATCCCACCGAAACTGAAAAAATCATGCCGCAGAGCTTTGAAAGGCTCGAAGAACTTGCTTTTCACCCAAGGGTTGTCGCAATCGGAGAAATCGGTCTCGATTACTATTGGGTGAAGGAGATCGACCGGCGAATGGTACAAAGACATAATCTAATACCTCACTTAACTCTTGCCATCAAAGTAAACAAGCCGGTCGTTCTTCATTTGCGGGAGGAGAACGATGCGGAAACAGGTGATGCGACGAACGATCTATTTGAGATCCTGGAAGCCCGGCATGAGGAACTGATTCAAAATAATCATCCACTGCGGTTCAAACCCGGTGTGTTCCACTCGTTCAATGGGAATCTTGATTCGGCAAAACGCGCGCTGGAGTTGAACTATTTCATCGGCATCACAGGCCCGGTCACCTTCAAGAAAAACGATGCACAGCGCGACCTCGCCCGGCAACTGCCATTGGGACGTATCCTCATCGAAACCGATTCGCCGTTTCAAACCCCTATCCCCCACCGCGGCAAACGCAACGAGCCCGCGAACGTGGGACTCATTGCTGATAAAATTGCAGAAATCCATCGGATAACGCGTGAAGCAGTTGCCCAGGCAACCACGGCAAATGCAAACCGCCTGTTCGCATGGGAGGCGCAACCGTGAGCACAACCACCTTCTTCACCTCGGTGCAAGACCAACTCCAATTCGTCGAACAGCGGATGCGCGAACAGGCTGGCGATGAACAACATCCGGACTTGCGCTCAGCGCTGGAACATTTGCTCGCTGCGGGAGGCAAACGCATCAGACCGACCCTCGGCTTGCTCGTCGGAAATATGCTTGGCGCGCCCGAAGAAAAGTTGATCACCCTGGGCGCCTCCGTAGAATTGCTCCACACCGCGACGCTTGTCCACGACGATCTGATCGATGGTGCGCTGCTCCGGCGCGGAATGCCTACTTTGAACGCGCGCTGGTCCCCAGCCGCGACCGTCCTCACGGGTGACTTTCTGTTCGCGCGCGCCGCAAAACTCGCGGCAGAGACTGACTACCTCCCGCTCATGAAACTGTTCGCCGATACGCTTGCAACCATCGTCAACGGCGAATTGGTGCAGATGTTTTCTGCCCGCGGTGTGATCGATAGAGACAATTACTACAACCGCATTTACGCGAAGACCGCATCACTCTTCGAAATGTCAGCGCTGGCGGCTTCGATGGTCGCAACCGACGATGAAGACGTCCGCTCAGCCATGAAGGCATTTGGGTACGAGGTCGGCATGGCGTTCCAGATCGTGGACGATATCCTCGATTTTACCGGCGATCAATCCACGGTCGGAAAGCCGATCGGTTCAGACTTGCTCAACGGATTGATCACACTGCCTGCGATCTACTTTGCTGAAGCCTATCGGTACGATGATGACATTTTGTCTCTCCCGGAGGGGGGATGGAAAGATACCGCCCGCGTTCAGCGTCTTGTGGATGCGATCCGACAGAGCCGCGCGGTCGAGCAATCGCTTGAGGAGGCGCGGAGCGCCGTCAGCCGCGCACTCGCCGCACTGGAAATCGCGCCGACCTGCCCGGAGAAAGATGCGCTGGAAGACTTGGCGAAGTTTATTGTTGACAGAAAAATTTAATCCCAGGGTTGAGGATGCAGTCCAACTGCATCCTCAACGATCGCTATGACCAATCCCCGAAAACCTTTCCGCATTAACGTCGGCTTCATCGTCCACGAGGAAGTCGGTTACAGTCACGAGATTCCCTTTGAATTTCAAAAGACGAAGCTTGAAGATTTCGAGGTGTCGAACTTCTCGGGTTCGGTCCAGATAGGCCGCACCCCGCAAGGACTGATCGTGCAGGGACAATTTTCAGCCGAGACCCAGCTCGAATGTGTCCGTTGCTTGAACACATTCACCGACAGGCTGGAATGGGAGATCACCGAGCTATACGCCTTCAACAAGAATTCAGTCAGCGAAACCGGGTTGATGGTCCCCGAAGACAACCAGATCGACCTTGCGCCGGTATTGCGCGAGTACGCTCTGCTTGAAGTGCCAATCAACCCCATCCACAATCCTGAGTGCAAAGGTCTGTGCATCGAGTGCGGGCAGGATCTGAACGTGAAAGATTGCGGTCACAGCCAGCACACGGACGATTCGCCATTTTCGGTTTTGAAGAAATTGTTGTAAAATAACCCAATGAACACAAAACATCCAAGGGACATGTCGATGCCTATGGAAATGCGAATCAGAACCGAATGGAGAGCGCGTTAGATCGTCACGTCTAACGAGTAACGGGCTGTCCATGTTTGGGACAGCCCTTTTTGTTTACAAAAGCCGATATTCGATAATCGAACCTCGAATATCCAATATCGAACATAAAGGAACGGAGTTCCGTCATGCCCGAAAACATCCTCATCGCCATTGCCTGGCCCTACGCCAATGCTGAGATCCATGTCGGCAACATCACTGGCTCGCACCTGCCCGGTGACATCGCAGCGCGCTACCATCGGCTCAAAGGGAATCACGTGCTCATGGTCAGCGGCACAGATTCGCATGGTACACCTGTCACGCTCGCGGCGGACAAGGAAGGCAAGCAGGTCGAGGAAGTGTACAAGAAATATCACAATAGCTTCCTCGAGTTATTTCAGGGCTATGGCATCACATACGACCTGTTCACAACGACGCATACCGAGAATCACTTCAAAGTCACGCAAGCCATTTTCCTTGCCTTGAAGGAGAACGGCTTTCTCTATACCGACAAATCCATGCAGTGGTATTCGCCGTCCACAAAACGATTCCTCCCGGATAGATACGTGGAAGGGACTTGCTACATTTGCGGCTATGAAGGCGCACGCTCTGATCAATGCGACAACTGCGGAAATGTCCTCGAACCGGAGAAGTTGAAAAACCCACGCTCGAAAGAAGGCGGCGCGCTCGATCTGCGCGAGACCGAGCATTTCTATCTCGATCTTTCGAAACTCGAACCGAACGTGAAGGAGTTTCTCAAGAAGCGTCAATCGTATTGGCGCGATACGGTCATCGGCGAGTCGCTGCACAAGATCGAAGCTGAGGGACTCAAGCCGCGACCAATTACACGCGATCTCGATTGGGGCGTGGATATTCCCGTCGAAGGCTGGACGGAAGCGGGCAAACGAATCTACGTCTGGTTCGAGGCGGTCATCGGCTACCTCTCCGCCGCCATCGAGTGGAGTCAACTCATACACGAGAAGGAGGCGTGGCGCGATTGGTGGCTGAATCCAAACGCGAAACAGTTTTACTTCATCGGCAAGGACAACATTTTCTTCCACGCCGCGTGGTGGCCGGCGCAACTCATGGGCGCGGGGAGTCAGTTTATGAAATTTTTTGGGGAGGAGGAGGAACCGCTCACGCTTCCTCATGACGTGCCTGCGAATCAATTCATGAATCTCGAAGGCAAAAAGATCAGCGGTTCGCGCAACTGGGCGGTGTGGGGTCGCGACGCGTTGACGCGCTACGACCCCGATGCGATACGATATTACCTCACTGTCAACATGCCCGAATCGAAAGACAGCGATTGGGATTGGGCGGAATTCGTGGCGCGCAACAACAACGAACTCGTGGCAACCTGGGGCAACCTCGCGAATCGCGTGCTGGCATTTTGTTATAAACATTGGGATGGACACGTGCCTGATGTGGATGAAAAGGCGCTTCGCCCCGCGGACCTCGACCTGCTCGCCCTCATCTCAAAAGGATTCAACTCTGTAGGAGCGGAACTTGAAACCGTTCGCCTGCGTTCCGCGTTGGGCGAGACGATGAAACTCGCCACTGCGGTCAATCAATATCTCGACGTCAACGCGCCATGGACAGCCATAAAAACAGACAAAGCATCCGCTGCGTTGACGGTCTTCACCGCACTCAAAGCGATCGACTCGCTCAAAGTGATGTTCTCTCCCTTCCTGCCGTTCACATCAGAGAAATTGCATGGATTCTTCGGTTATGAGACCCCACTGTTCGGAGAGCAATACATCGAGGAAATTAAAGATTCTCTTGGCACGCATAACGGATTACGGTATCGCGGCGTTGAGGGAATTCAATGGAAACCCGGCGAATTGAAGCCGGGGCAGAAATTGAATCAGCCGGGTCCGTTGTTCAAGAAGATGGAGGAAAGCGTGGTTGAGGACGAACGGGCGAGGTTGGGGAAGTAAATCATAAATAATCGGATGTCACTAGACATCCGATTATTATTTCGAACAAAATGATTTTACAATTTGATTACACGCGCAACTTATCCGTTTTACATATTGTATTTATACTGCTCGCTAGATTTAGGAGAAAAGATGAAAACAACAAAACACTTTATGGTTGCACTGCTTGTCCTCACCCTTCTTCTCAGCGCGTGCGAGAGAAACATCTCACGCAACGATGACGGCTCAGTTGATGTGAAAACGGTCATCACCCAGCAGGAACTGCAGGAGATCATCAATGCGTCCATTGCCGACCCGCTCATCAAAGAAATGACCGTCACTCTTCATTCAGGCTATATCCTTGTTTCGGGGATGCGCGAACGCTTAAACGAACCGACCAATAAAGATAATCTATCGTTCCGCCTTGATCTGGGCGTGAGAGACAGTCAACTCACCTCCACGATTTCCGATGCACAATTCGATGGCTTCACCATCGAACAGAATCGTCTTGATCTTTGGAACACAACCATCGCCAACCGAATTTCGAATCTCGCGTCGAAAAGCCTGAACAGCACACTCAGGTCTGTCGCTGTCACGCCAGAGGCAGTCACTATGGTTTGGACCACCAGTAAATAACGAGTACCCAATCTGTGAAAAAGCCGCGAACCACAAGGCGGCTTTTTCTTTTCCATCCTTCCGTAGGGTGTCTGGCTAATCCTCTTGAATTACAATCACCCCAAACTTGAAAGAGGAGAATATCATGGCAACCGTATCGAATGAGACCTTTGTCAACGCCCCGGTGAAGGCGGCGTATCGTGCGTTCACCAATTCCACGTCCCTGCGCGAGTGGTTGTGTGATGTGGTGACTGTCGAGCCGCACCCGAAGGGACGCATGTACCTTTGGTGGCGCGGCGATTTCTATTCCAGTGGTCACTATCTTGAGCTGGAGGAAAACAAACGCGTGAAGTTCCGCTGGTTTGCAAATATTGACCCAGCCCCCACAGAAGTGACGGTCCACTTCGCGGAGAAAGATGGCGGCACGCTCGTCCGTTTGGATCACCAAATCCCCGATGATAAATCCTGGGCAAAGATGGGTGAAACCTTCCGCGAAAACTGGGTCGAGAGTTTCGAGAATCTCAAGTCGGTGCTGGAGACGGGAATCGATCTGCGCATCGCGAACCGTCCCATGCTGGGTATCGCGCCCGGCGATTTCACTACCGAACAGGCAGTCGCGCTCGGTGTCCCTGTGAAGGAGGGCTTGAGGCTCGATGGAATGGTATCAGGTATGGGCGCGGAAAGAGCCGGCTTGCAAAAAGATGATGTCATCGTCGGGATGAACGGTCATCCGATCAACAACGATTTCAATACACTGCCTCTCGCCATCTCCGGTAAGAAAGGCGGTGAAACCATCGAGGTCGTTTTCTATCGCGGTGCAGAAAAGAAAACCGTCATCATGGAATTGAGCAAACGCCCCATGCCCGAGGTACCGTCTCGCCCTGCGGAACTTGCAAAGAGAGCGCGGGATATCGTTATACCCGCTCTCTCTGAATTGGAAAGTTGTTTCGAAGGCGTCAGCGATGAACAAGCCATGCAACGACCCCAACCGGGGGAATGGAGCGCACTCGAGATCGTGGCTCACCTTGTTCAAAATGAACGCAACAATTCCGCGTTCCTCGCCAGTTTGATCGATGGTTATGAATTGACGACGGACGGATTCGGCACGAATATCACCCCGCAAGTCGAGGCGACCGTGAAAGCGAATCCATCGGTTGCATTAATGTTGATTTTGCTCCGTCGCAGCGTTGAGGAAGTGTTGGAATTCACTGCGTTGATCCCCGAAGAGTTTGCGACGAACAACAAAGGCAGTTATTACCGATTTGGATCCGGATTGCTTCAACCAGATTTCCATTTGGGATCTCACACACAGCAGGTCAAGGAGGCGTTGGCTAGCACAATAAATAAACCAGATAGATAGCGATGAATGCCTACGCGAAGCTGAAACGATTTTTGCGTAGATTTTTTATAGCGTGTAACTAATTCGCTTTCAAGTTGTGTAACTAACTTAGAGACCATGCGTCATGCGGTCAGTCAACACAAGTGAAATGATAGGAGACAAATTATGTTACGCA
Organism: uncultured Anaerolinea sp.; assembly: GCA_964517905.1. Lineage (GTDB taxonomy): Bacteria > Chloroflexota > Anaerolineae > Anaerolineales > Villigracilaceae > Defluviilinea. Next base: position 6,683 of record CAZFDL010000112.1, read on the forward strand.
CTAATCGCCATTTCGTTTGGACCATCGTAGTGATCTTGGCGCTCGTTGTGAACATGCTGAACGTAAACATTGCCTTTGCGGATGACAGCACCCCTCCCCCACCACCGACTGAAGAGCCGGCCGAACCGCCTGTAGCGCCCCCCGTAGAGGAGTCAACTGCCACTCCTTCGCCGGAAACAACACAGGAAGACACGAACTCCGCGCCAGTTACGAATGATCAGGCACAAACTGATGGTTCATCGGAAATCAATGATGTCCTAGCTGAGATGCCGGAAAATACAGAACTAGTAGTGTTGGACGAAAATGGCAATGCGGTTCCGCTCGCGTTACAAGAAGCTGCTGAGATTGTTGTTGAAGCCGATCCGATGTGGTGTCCGCAAGGCGTGCTACCAAATGGCCCCGGTTGCACGACTAACCTGACCGTCTCAGCGCTGTTGGCGCTCATGCAGACAAATGCCGGCGGACAATTTTCTACCAACGGCGTAATCTACTTCGAACGTTCCGGTTTGACTACGTACACAACATCCTTCATCCTCGACGACTCTCCCACCAGTTTAGGAGCTTCGTACACAACGATCAGTAATTACAATATCACGCTACAAGGCGGATGGAACGGAGGTGCAACCAGCACGCTTAGCAGCACCCAATCATCAGTTTTTGATAACAATAACAATGCTGTGGTACGTGTTGGCTCTAGCACAAATCCTTGGGTTGGCAACGTAACTATCCAGGATATCACGGTGCAGGATAACGATGGCGGACCGGGACCTGTAAACGGACCAAGCGTGTCAATTTACACCACCACCGGAGATATCACTTTAAGCGATGTAGATGTAGATGAACAGGCTGATGGTCAACACACGGCATATCTCACTTCATCATCCGGCGACATCACCGTGACCAATGGAAGCTCATTTGACGGCGCAGGCAACAATCAGGGATTCTATGCCGGCACGTCGACAGGTTCGATCACCATCACCGGTACCAGCACCAATCGTATTACGTTTACCGACGCGGTTGGCTCAGGTACTGGCACGAACTACAACGGCGCAAACCTGAGCGCGCCTGTGGTTACCCTCACCTATGTATCGGCAAATGGTAACGACCTGAATGGAATCTCTATTTCAAACGCCAATCAAGTCACGCTCAATAACGTAAATGCTACAAGCAACGGAACCGATATCTCACCCACGGGGTTCACTAACAATCTCGGTTCCGGCATTCTGATCAACGGGAATCCCGGTTCCTTCATTTCAGTGGTCGGCGGAAACTTTAGCGGTAATCAACGATATGGCATCGAGTATTACAACAGTTCGTTGTTTGCTGGAACAATTCCGGTCTGTCTCTCCAATGACGGAGGCTGCACTAACACTCCGGGCACCTTGGATCTTACGCCACCGACAATTGCATTCGTTAGCCGCACGCCCGCCAATGGAGCAGGTTGGAACAATACGGATGTTACTGTGACGTGGTCCTGTACCGATGCTGGTTCTGGCGTGGTTTCTCCCACTGCAAATGTGACTGTAACCAGTGAAGGATCAGGTCAATCTGCAACCGGAACTTGTACCAATCGGGCAGGACTTACAGTTTCGAATACCCAGTCCGGCATCAACATAGATAAGACCGCACCCTTTGCATCGGCAAGCGCGTCGCCAGGGCCAAATGTAAATGGTTGGAATAACACTGACGTCACGGTATCCTTCTCAGGAACAGATGACCGTTCCGGTGTTGCAGCCTGTTCCGCGGCAGTAGTCCTCGGCACGGATGGCGCAAACCAGTCTGCATCCGGAACCTGCACTGACAACGCCGGCAACATCAGTGCATCTGCCACGTTATCCGGTATTGATATCGACAAGAACGCGCCTGTAACTACTGCCACCGCATCTCCGGCGCCGAACGCAAATGGCTGGAATAACACTGCGGTCACAGTGAGTTTCAACGCGATAGACGCAACATCAGGCGTGGCTTCATGTGATGCTGATGTTGTGCTTTCCAGTGAAGGGATGGGTCAGTCGGCATCCGGTGATTGTACCGATTTCGCCGGCAACGTGAGCAGCCCTGCCACAGCGAGCGGAATCAATATCGATCTCACCCAGCCAGCTTTGACCGTGCCTGGCAACATGACCGTCGAAGCCAC
>CAZFDL010000113.1:0-1275 GCA_964517905.1 uncultured Anaerolinea sp.
GCGCGCCAACACCAGAAAACACATGCCGAACTACCGCGTCACTGCTACTTCATTATGGCTCCGCTCGGGGCCGGGGACGAACTTCCCGGCGGTCAGCGCGCTATATCGGGATCATATCGTGCAGGGCGGTCAGGTTGAAAACGATTGGATCCACGTCACCACCCTCGACAACAAAATCGGGTGGTGTCATCGCGGCTATCTTGAACTGATCGAGCCCTCGCCGCCGAGTCCGGCAGAAACCCATTACCGCGTCAACACCGGGACGTTGAACGTGCGGGCGGGACCCGGTTTGAACTACGCGGTGATCGGATGGCTGACCAAAGGCGATTCGGTCGACGGGCTGGCTGTTTCGTCCGACGGACAATGGGCGCAGATCCGAAAGCCCAACGCGCTCAGCGGCTGGGCTTCGCTCAAATATTTGGTGAAAGTGCCGGTTCCTCCTCCCGGAAACACGACCGATATTTTGATGACCGTCACCACCGACCTGTTGAATATCCGTTCAGGTCCCGGTACGACCAATGCAATCGAGGGGCAGCTCACACGCGGCGCGCTGGTCACCTATGTCGGCAACACACCGGATTGGAAATGGGTAAAGATCAAGACGGATCAAAACAAAGTCGGCTGGTGTTCCTCGAAATACCTGCTCGAACTCCCCGAAGCGATTGCTACCCCGCAGGACCATCCGCTCGTGGGATTCCACCGCGCGTTGAGCGACTCGATTCCCATGCGCGCAGGTCCCGGAGAGGAGCATCCGCCGGTGGCGGATATGAGGTTCAACAAAGTTGTTTATATCGATGAGATTTCTGCAGACGGCAAATGGAAACACTGCAACAACTCCTACGGCGAAACCGGGTGGTATCCGGTGGAGCGCCTCGCCGCGCTCGGCTCGGTCGCGATGCCGCAGCCGGACGAGGAGTTTCCGTGGCTTCCCATCGCGTTCGAGGAGTTCGGCGTGCGTGAGATCCGCGGCACGAAGAATAATCCGCGCATCGTGGAATACCACAAAAGCACCGATCTCGCCCAAAAATACAATTACCTGCCCGATGAAGTGGAGTGGTGCGCCTCGTTTGTGAACTGGTGCATCGAAAAGGCAAATGTGCCTTCCACAAATTCCGCGCTCGTGCATCCGTGGACGAAGTGGGGAGTCGCCGCGACCGTCCCTCGCCGGGGATGTGTGATCACCTTCCTGTGGGATGACGGCTTCGCCCACGTTTCGTTTTACCTCGGGGAGGTTGGCAACTATGTGATCTGTCTCGGCGGCAACCAGAGCGACGC
>CAZFDL010000113.1:1375-8812 GCA_964517905.1 uncultured Anaerolinea sp.
CAGATGGATTATCTCGAAGAGGTGATGGGTCACACCAAACCCTTACAAGAGTCGCTCTTCGAAGAAATGAAGGGAAGGATTCAGGAAACTGATTCATCCGTCCCTGAGCAGAGAGGCGGGTATTGGTATTACAGTCGCACCGAGGCGGGCAAACAATATCCGATCTATTGTCGTAAAAAACAGTCACTGGAAAATCCCGAGGAGATCCTTCTCGACCAGAATTCGCTCGGCGAAGGTGAGGCGTTTTGCAGCGTCGGCGCGGTGAGCGTGAGCCCCGATGGAAACACTCTCGCCTATACCTTCGATTTCGAGGGGAACGAGGTGTACACGATCCGCATCCGCGATCTCGTCACAGGCCGACTCTACGAGGAGTCCATTCCCAACACGTCCGGCAGTGTGTACGAACTCGGCGGCGTGGAGTGGGCGAACGACAACAAACACATATTCTACGTCACCCTCGACGCAGCGCTCCGCCCCGACAAACTGTATCGTCACGAGATCGGCACGGATCCCGCCGGCGACGCGTTGCTCCTCCACGAAACCGATGAAACTTTCTTCCTCTGGATGCACAAAACGCGCGATGAAGAATTCATTATGACGTATCACTACAATACGACAACGCGCGAAATGCGATACCTGCCTGCTGACGACGCCTACGGAGAACTGCGCATTGTGCAGCCGCGCGTTGCAGGGTTGGAGTATTACGCCGCGCATCACAAAGGGTTGTTCTTCATCTCGAACAATGAAAATGCACGAAATTTCAAGGTCAGCGTGGCGCCCGTGGAAAGCCCCGGCAAAGAAAACTGGAAAGAACTTATCCCCCACCGCGAGGATGTATTGGTTGAGGGCATCTCCACCTTCGAAGATCACGTCGTCATCCGCGAGCGCAAGGAAGGCTTGCAACAACTGCGGGTTTGCAACCCGGGTAACCTGCACAACGCGCGCGATGTGCAATTCCCTGAGCCCGTCTACCACATCGAGTTCGAAGACAATTCCGTGTTCAAAACGAACATCCTGCGTTTCAAGTATTCGTCACTCGTTACGCCGCACAGTGTCGTCGATTACCACATGGACAGCGGCACATGGGAAGTGCGTAAGCAGGATGAGATCCGCGGGTATAACAAAGATGACTATTCCATTGAGCGCGTCTTCGCCACGGCTCCTGATGGCACCCAGATTCCCATGTCGATCGCCTACAAAAGGTCCCTCAAACGGGATGGGAACAATCCCGCGCTCCTGCACGGTTACGGTGCCTACGGGTCGAACCTCGATGCGGAATTTTCACCCAACCGCGTCAGTCTTCTGGACCGTGGATTCGTGTACGCCATAGGGCATGTTCGCGGCGGTTCCGACCTGGGACGCGCGTGGTATGAACAAGGCAGGGTCCTGAACAAGAAGAATTCGTTCACCGATTTCATCGCCTGCGCCGAGCATTTGATCGAACTGGGTTTCACATCGAAGGAGAAACTTGCCGTCTACGGTGTTTCTGCGGGCGGGTTGCTGGTCACTGCCAGTATGACGATGCGGCCCGATTTGTTCCGGGCGGTGATCGCCAAAGTCCCGTTTGTGGATGCGATCAATTCGATCAGCGACCCAACCATTCCCTTGACCACCCTCGAATACAATGAATGGGGAAACCCGGCCAACATCCAAGAACATTATGAGTACATCAAGTCGTACGCGCCGTACGAAAATATCCGTGCAACGGCATACCCTAACCTGCTGCTCACCGGCGGATTGAACGATCCGCGCGTGCCATATTGGGAGCCCGCCAAATTCGCAGCCAAACTGCGCGAACTGAAAACGGACGACAATTTACTCCTGCTCAAGACGAACTTCCACGCTGGTCACGCAGGGTCATCGGGTCGGTACGATTTTATGAAGGAGGTGGCTTTCGAATACGCGTTCCTGATCGACGCGTTGCAGGCGGGTCGATCTCCTCTTGAAAGCAAAGGAGCGCAGGGTATATAATTCCGCAACACTGACGGAATAACAGACAAGGAGTCATGGATATGGACAGATACTTGATCGAATCACCCCACGAAGCCGACGATTGCGATGCGATCATCAAGGAGATCCACGCGGCGGGGTATTTGCACTACTTCGAATGGGGCTGCCACGACGGCGCACACTGCGGCTGGGCGATCATCGAAACGGACAGCAAGGAACACGCGAAGCAAGTTGTCCCGTGGAATATACGCAACAAGGCGCGGGTCGTAAAACTGGAAAAGTTTGAGTCGACAAAGCCTCACACAAAAAAGACCATTTAACAATAAAAGCGACGCCTCGACAGCGTCGCTTTTCGATTCGCACTCGGTACGATCTACGATCCGTGCGCAGCGCGTTGTTCTGGAACTTTCCGGGCACGGCTCATGCGGGTTGGGGCTGCGCCGGCTTCGCCGCCAGTTCTTCAAGCATCTTGGTGGTCAGTGACTTCGGTCTTTCGATGGGCTGTCCCAGCGCGCGCGCCCACACGTAATTGGCGGTCACGCCTAATGCGCGGCCGACCCCAAAGAGCACGGTATAGAACTCGAATTCGCGCACGCCGTAGTAATACTGCAGGGTGCCCGATATCGCATCCACATTGGGCGCGGGGCTTTTGGCTTTGCCCTGCTCTTTGAGTACGCTCGGCACAACATCCAAAACCATTTCGGCGAGTTTAAGCAGATCGAAATCAGCGAAGCGCGCCTTGGCAAATTCCAACTGCGCGATGAAGCGCGGATCGATCACGCGCAACACGCCATGGCCGTATCCGGGAATTACGTGACCGGCGTTGAGCGTATCCCAGGCGAACTTGTACAACTCGTCGCGCGCGGGCAGGCCGTTGAACCGTTTTCGCACATCCAACAGCCAACTGAGGCTTTCTTGATTCGCCAACCCGTGAAGCGGACCGGCGAGCGCGTTCAAGCACGCGGAAAAGGAGTAGTAGGCGTCTGAAAGTGTGGAACCAGCCAGATGCATGGCATGAGCCGAGGCGTTCCCCGATTCGTGATCCGAATGGATGATGAAATACAGGCGGGCGAGTTCGGCATACCCCTTTTTATCGTCCACTTTCAACATGCGCGCAAAATTCGCACCGTAATCCAGTTTGGAATTGTATTTTGGTTTCTTTGTTTCGCCGAAATATTTCAGGCGATAGATATAGGCCGCAGCCAACGGAAGTCTCGCGGTGAGGTTAAGACTATCCTCGAGCGCGGCAACCCAGTATTGATCCTTTTTCACTTCATGATATTTTTTAGCGAAAACCGATTCGGTTTGCATCGCCAGGACCGCCTGTGAAAGAAGCGTCATGGGGTGCGTGTCCTTCGGCATCGCGCGGATTACTTTCAATACGTGGTCGGGCAGTTCGGCGCGCTTCGCCCATTCTGCTTCCACTTCCAGTGCCTGTTCCTTCGTGGGAACGTCGCCCACCATCAGCAGGTAGAACAACCCCCCGACCATCGGCATCTTGTTGCCGCGCCCCTTTGGCAGAGCCTTGAGCGTTTCCGGAACTGTCATGCCGCGCAGACGAATCCCCTCGCCGGGATCCACGGATGAAATATCAGTATACAAACCTTTGATATCGCGCATGCCGCCGATGACCTCGCCGATGGTCACGGTATCGACAACCACATCGGCATGTTCCTTGGCGAGCACGCGTATGCGCTCCCTCCATTGCGGCAGTTGCGCTTCGATCTTTTCATGCAGGATCATTGTTCCTCCAAACCCGTACGTCGCAAGACGTTAGAGATTAACCAGTTTCTTCAGCGCGTCGTGAGTTTCTTTCACCGCCGCGGCAGATTTCTCGAGCATTGCCTTTTCTCCGGCATCCAGTGAATACTCGATGATTCGTTCCAGCCCGCCGCGCCCCAGTTGGACAGGCACGCCAAAATACATATCGTTCAAACCGTATTCGCCGTTCATGTACGCCGCCGCCGGGACGATCAAATGCTTGTCCTTGAGAATTGCCTCCGCCATTTGCGCACACGCGGCAGAGGGCGCATAGAACGCGGAGCCGGTCTTCAGCAGGTTGACGATCTCGCCGCCGCCCTTGCGCGTCCGTTCGACGATGGCGTTCAATTTATCCGCCGGCAGATACTCCTGTAGAGGCACGCCGGCGATGTTCGAATGACGCGTGAGCGGCACCATTTCATCTCCATGGCCGCCCAACACGTAACAATCGATATTTTCCACGCTCACGCCGGTCTCCATCGCAACAAAGGCGCGCATACGCGCCGAATCCAGCACGCCTGCCTGCCCGATCACACGCTCACGCGGCAAGCCGGTCTTCTTCATCGCAAGGTATGCCATCGTGTCGAGGGGATTCGTCAGGATGATGAATATTGCCTCGGGCGAATGTTTGAGCGATTCAACCGCGGCATTGCCGACGATCTCGGAATTCGTCTTCAACAGATCGTCGCGGCTCATGCCGGGCTTGCGCGCGATCCCTGCCGTGATGATGACCACGTCTGAATTTTTTGTCGCTGCGTAATCGTTCGAACCGACGATGGAAACGTCCTTGCCGATGATCGGCATCGCCTCCAGCATATCCAACCCTTTGCCCTGCGGCATCCCCTCCACCACGTCGATCAACACCACGTCGGCAAACTCGCGTTCCGCCAGCCAGTGCGCGGTGGTCGAGCCCGTCATTCCCGCCCCGATGATCGAGACTTTATTCATTGATCCTCCAAATTTAATTGTCGCTGCAATTCTATCCGAAAATTCGGGAATATTGAATACGAAAGCAGAAGAATTCGGATAAAAATGCAGGACTTCCAAACCGACGGAAGTCCTGCTCGTTTCACACTCAACTGGAATCTGATTCAGCCGCTTCGAGGAAGCGCGTCGCCTGAATCGCGGCCGCCGCGCCCATTCCCGCGGAGGTGACCACCTGCCTGAAATGCGGATCCGCCGCCTCCCCCGCGGCGAAGACTCCCGGCACATTCGTCTCCATTTTGTCGTTGACCCTGATGTAACCGAGGTCGCTCATCTCGAGTTGATTCTTGAACATGGCAGTGTTCGGCGTATGACCGATGAAAATAAAGAGGCCATCGGTCTCGTAGATGGTTTCATCGCCGGTCTTCACATTCTTAATCCGCAACGCTTCGAGTTTGCCCGACCCGATCACTTCGGTCACCACGGTGTTCAGAATAAAATCGACCTTGGGATGTTCTTGTGCGCGTTTTTGCAAAATCGTGCTGGCGCGGAATTCTTCACGTCGGTGGATGATCGTCACGGACGACGCGTAGCGCGTGATGAACAAGCCTTCCTCCAGCGCGCTATCCCCGCCGCCGACGATGACAACTTTCTTATCCTTGAAGAACCAGCCGTCGCAGGTGGCGCAGTACGATACGCCCCGCCCGGTCAACTCCACTTCACCGGGGATTTCAAGGTGATTCGGGCTCGCGCCCGTGCCGACTATTAACACCTCCGCAAGATAATCGCCGCTATCCGACTCAACCTTGAATGGGCGTTTTGACAAATCCACAGAATTGGCGGAGGCGAATTCGGTGATGGCGCCGAAATGTTCCGCCTGCTTCTGGAACAACTCGCCCAACTGTGCGCCTCCGACTCCTTCCGGGAAACCGGGATAATTTTCGATGGTGTACGTCAGCGCGGCCTGCCCGCCCAATTGCATACCGGTCAACACCACCGGCTGCAGTTCCGCACGCGCGGCATACAGCGCGGCAGAATATCCGGTGGGACCCGACCCAAGAATTAATACCTTTACGTGCTTCGCCTTACCATTTGTTGAAGACATTCTTTATCCAAATTCCTCGCTTTATTTTCCGTCTGTCATCAAGACGCTGCCTAACATGCTTTCTTTACCGTGAGCATTGTATCAGCATCAGTTATCCTTTGAGTTTCACTCCGGGCCGGTCAGCTCTGATCATTCCTCCACCCTCTCGATCTTCGCGCCGAGCGCGCGTAATTTTCCATCCACATTTTCGTACCCGCGTTCGATCTGGCTGATATTGCGAATCGTGGATTGTCCTTTTGCGGCAAGCGCGGCAAGCAACATCGCCATCCCCGCGCGGATGTCCGGACTTTCAAGGTTCTCGCCGTAAAGTTGGTTCGGTCCTTGAATCAAACAACGGTACGGGTCGCACAGAATGATCTTCGCACCCATGCCAACCAATTTGTCGGTGAAATACATGCGCCCGGAGAACATCCAGTCGTGGAACATGATCGAACCGCTCGCCTGGGTTGCGACCGTAATGGCAATGCTGATGAGGTCGGTGGGAAAAGCAGGCCACACATTGGTTTTGATCTCCGGTATCGCACCGTCGAGATCCGGAATTACTTTCAATTCTTGATTCTCCGTGACGATGAGGTCATCTCCGTCCACTTGCCAGCGCACGCCCATGCGCTCAAATACGTGCGCGATCATTTTCAAGTCAGCTGCGCCGGCGTTCTTCACTCGCAGGCTTCCCCGTGTGACCGCCGCCGCTCCGACGAAACTGATCACTTCCAAATAGTCCGGTCCGATCGTGAACTCGCCGCCGCGAAGTGCCGGCACGCCTTGAATATGAAGGGTGTTCGAGCCGATCTCTTCGATGTGCGCCCCGAGCACATTAAGAAAATTACATAGCTCCTGCACGTGCGGTTCGGAAGCCGCATTGTGGATGACGGTCGCGCCCTTGGCTGTCACCGCCGCCATGATCGCGTTCTCGGTGGCGGTGACGCTGGCTTCGTCCATGAGGATGCTCGCGCCGCGCAACCCTCCCGATCGAAAGGAAAAGCCGCGATCATAGTTCACTTCGACGCCGAGCGCGCGCAGCGAGAGGATGTGTGTATCGAGTCGACGGCGGCCGATCACGTCGCCGCCCGGCGGAGGCAGTTTGAATTCGCCCACTCGCGCCGCCAGCGGGCCGGCAACCAAAATGGAGGCGCGGATGCGGCGGCAAAGGTCGGGGTCAATGTGAGCCGGCTGTAAATTCCGCGAAACGATGCGCCACGATGTGGCATCCAATTCCTCCACCTGCGCGCCCGCGCTTTCGATTAACTTTCTCATCACTTTCACGTCTTGTATTTGCGGAATGTTACGCAAGAGTACCGGCTCATCGGTAAGCAAACATGCAGCGAGCAAGGGCAACGCGGCATTCTTGTTCCCGGCGGGAGTCACTTCGCCCCTGAGTGGCGCGCCGCCTTCGATGATAAATTTATCCATGTGGGTCTCCTAATAACTCGCGGAGATTGTAAGGCAGATTACAGGCTTCGGCAAGAAGCCCAATGCCAGCTTCGGCGTGCCGGGCTGCGAAGCGAAATGACATTACAGTTGAATTACATGCCCGTGGTAACCGATCTCGAGATTCTTATTCGGCTATAATTTGGAACATGGATGTATCGCTTGTCATATCACTTGTGCTGGGCTGGGTCAGCGGGCTCTTCGTTAATTACGCCTCCGATGTTTTGCCGCGCACGCGTCGGTTCAGTCAGCCCGTTTGTCTCAACTGC
>CAZFDL010000114.1:0-8724 GCA_964517905.1 uncultured Anaerolinea sp.
GCGCGCGGACTTGAAGAATCTCAACGGTGTGGAATATAAAAATCACCGCGTGTATAAAAAGAAACTCGAATAGGGTATTCCCCGTCATGCCTGTGAGTTGCTGATGCTCGAGATTCATCTCTTCGGTTCTCCGCAGGTGGTCGTGGATGGGAAACTCCAATCGAAAATCCCTACACGGAAAAGCGTGTTGTTGTTGGCGCGTCTGGTGTTGAATCCCTCCAAGCCGCTGGATCGCAACGCGCTGGCTTTCGACTTGTGGCCCGATGTCTCTGAGGTGCGCGCTCGCCGCAATTTGAATACCGAGGTCTGGCGTCTTCGGCAGGCGCTGGGCGAAACCATCGTCGCGGATGCGAAATCTTTACAGTTCCTCCCTGAGGCGGATTGTTTCGTGGACGTGCGCTCATTCGAATCCGTCGCGCCAGATGCCTCCATCGGGGAGTTGGAGAAGGCAATCGCAAGTTATCACGGCGATTTTCTCGCGGGCTACTACGAGGATTGGGTGCTGGTGAAGCGGGAATTCTATCAAGACCGCCTGATGCAATATCTGGATCAGTGTGCGCGGCACTATCAGTCGAATTCATCGCCGCGTAAAGCGATTGAATGTGTCCGAAGAATCCTGTCGTATAACCCTCTTCACGAGGAAAGCCATCAACGGTTGATGCGCCTGTTCGCGCAGGCAGGAGACTATCCCTCGGCGATCCAGCAATACCGTCAGTGCGCGGAGATGCTCGAACGAGAACTCGGCTTGAAACCGATGCCCGAAACCGATGCGTTATTTCAGCGAATCGTGAAGGAATCACAGGATGGCTCTGGTCAGCCAAGTCCGGTTGTCCAGCCTGAAAAGGTTTTCGTCGGAAGGAAAGATTCGTTACGCGAGTTGGATGTCAAATGGGCGGAGGTTCTTCAAGGGCGGGTGCAATCTGCCATTGTCACAGGTGAATCGGGAATCGGTAAAACTCGACTGCTGGAGCATTGGCTGGAGGGTGTGAAGCATCGCGGTGTGATTCTGCGCGGTGATTGCTACGAAGTGGATCGGCGCGTCCCATTCCATCCAATTATAGAGATGTTCCGCGCCGCTATTCAGGAATATGGTGATAGTGAGTTAAAGAGTTTGCCCACAATTGCGCTAAGTGAGATCAGCAGGTTGATACCGGATTTGCGCCTTGATTCTCGCAAGAGCGAACCCGCCGCGCTCACACCTGCACAAGCACACGAACGGCTAGTCAACGCACTGACGATGGGATTGCGCGCCTGGTCTTCGCCGGAGAAACCACCCATCGTCTTTTTGGACGATTTGCAATGGGCGGACGACGAAACGATGGATGTGGTGCGCGCCATGCTCACATATGGGGATGATGCGCCGCTGTTGTTCATCGCCACGCATCGCCCCGATCCGCTGGCGGTGGTGGGGGATCGCGATGCGCGGATCAAGGTTTTGGAATCCGCTTCGCTATCGTTGAATCCACTCTCGCGGCTCGAAGTCGCGGACATGATCCGCAAGATGGGACACCTGCCCGATGCGCCGCAGGCATTTGCCGAGCGCGTCCATGCCGAGACGGAGGGCAATCCGCTTTTTGTCGTTGAATCCCTGCGCGGATTGTTCGACAGCGGATACCTTTCCACGAACGCGGATGGGATTTGGACGATCTCGCTCGACCGCCCGATTTCGGACTTGTCGCGCTTGCCAATGTCGCTCAACTTGCGGCAGACGATCATGAAACGGGTGGAACGATTGAACCCCGATCAACGCGAACTGCTCGCGCTTGCGGCAGTGATCGGCCGGGAATTTGATGCGGAGATCCTCCGTTCGGTCACCGGGATGGACGATCTTGCGGTTCAGGACGCGGTCGGTGGGTTGCTCCGCTATGGGTTGGTCCGCGCAGTTTCCCCATCGGAACGATTCGATTTCGGTCACGTAAAAATTCAGGAAGTCCTGCTCGCTTCGATGAACGAGATGAAACGGCAGGCTCTTCATCTTCAAATCGCCCATTATCTTGAAGCGAAAGACGCGGGCAAATCTCTCGAGCAATTGGCATATCATTTCCATCAGGGTGGGGATCATGAAAAGGCGTTGGAATTTTTCCAACAGGCTGGGGTGCAGGCAATGAACTTGCACGCGTACAGGGTCGGAGCGACTCACTTCGAGTCGGCAGCCTCGCTCTGCAGTGATTCGAGCAGACTGTTTGAATTGCGAATGAAGTTGTATCTCTGCCTATGGACGATTGAGTCCGACCATGAAAAAATGCACAGGATTCTGGAGCAAGCGCTGAAAGATGCGGAACAGACAGGAAAGTTGGATGATCTGGCGCGAGTGCATTTTTATCTCGGCACCAACTTCGTTAGCCGGGGAGAATGGGATCGTGGGCGCAGTCACTTGAACCAATCCCTGCAATATTCCATAGAGGGCGGCGTGTCGGAAATGGAGATGAAAGCCCACCTCGAACTCGCCAATATCTATGGTCATTTGTTGCAAAACAATGAGATGTTATTGCACGCAAAGGAAGGATTGAAACTTGCCCAGCGCCTCGGCGATTTCCGCATGGAGGGGCGAGCGCGCTGGGATATTCTCGAGTTTACTGCGGCTCCCGCTGAACAAGCGATGGAGGGTAGGAAGATCATCAAGACAGCCATGCAGAAGGACGCGCTCGAATTGGTGATTGATCTTGGCAGTGAAAGTGTCGGCGCGCTTTGGCGCGCGGGGAATCCCGGCGGGGCGATCGAACTCGGTGAACGGATTCTGGAATACGGGCGTCAACGCGGGATCGAAATACTGTTGATCCGTTCCGTCCAGCGCGCGCTCTCACGCGTGTATTGCGAGATCGGCGAATACGAACATGCCTTTGAACTGGCGCAGGAGTCGTTACGCGTCTCGCGCCTCTCCAATTATCGCTACGGTGAAATGCGCGCGCTGGTTTGTCTTGCCTCCAGCGATGCGGGCATGGGCAACCTCGCCGATGCCCTGACCCAATTTCGCCGCGCGGCTGACCTTTGCGCGCAGTTCGACTCCAAAACAGACGCGCTTGCGATCAAACTTGCCATTGCAAGAGCGCTCGTTTGGTTCGAGAGTTTGGAGCAAGCGAACCATGCAGAAACATTATTGCAGGAAGTCATTTCCGAGAGCCGTTCGCTCGGCGCGGCGGATTCGGAGGGGTTGGCGCGTTCCTATCTTTCTCAAGTCCATCTTTCGGCGAAGCGACTGCCCGAAGCCCTTCAAGAATCTCGGCGTGCAATCGAAATCTTTGAAGATGCGATCCGCAAGAACTTCCTGCCGGAGCCTTTTGTCTACTTCTATCATCACCTCATCATTCAGCAGGCGGGGGATGAAAATGCCGCTTCCTTCCTCCGACGTGCGAGGGAACTACTCTGCTTGCGCGCGGCGACTCTCCCTCCCAAATTGCGGAGGAGTTATCTCCGCCGCGTTCCATTGAACCTTGCTATCTCAAAAACCCGACTGCCATAGGTTTTATTTGAGATAGTTTTGAGATAGCCTTTTGATACTCTGTTGTCGAAACCGACAGCAGAGTATTCTTTTTGGATGGAATATGTCTCAAACCGATCCGCCCCATGGAAAGGGAACTGGCTTGAAGATCTTTTCGTTCATCTTGCATTTGTGGAAGGAACAGTCTGGGTCAAACCGTCCCATTTGGCGCGGTTCATTGACTGATGTCGCCAGCGGCGAAACAAAATATTTCCACTCCATTGCACAGGCAGGCAGAATTGTCCTGCGGGCAATCAAAAACAAGAAATGAACTGCAGGAGGTGCATGAGTCATTTTGATATGTCTTAATGCGACGATCCAATTATCCGATAAAGGAGCTACCATGTTTCAAAAACAATTTTCAAGAAGCTTTGCCCTCTTCGGGATCGCTGCCTTTGTGCTCATTCTCGCACTTGGTGCGCCCGGTTTAGTGCAGGCTGGCCCACCTAGCAAGCCGAATACGCCGACCAATATGAAGGCGTATGTGATTGGCTCAAAGAGCGCCTATTTAACCTGGACGAACAATGCCCGTGACGCGAAATGCATCGAAATACAAAAGAAACCTGCTGGCGGCGACTGGAGGGTCATCGAGTCCTGCTTTTCGCCGAAAGCCAAGCAGGAATATGTCGCGAACGATCTGGTTACGGGTAAGAGTTATACGTTCAAGGTAAAGGCAAAGATCGATTCAAGCCATTCTGAGTGGTCGAATCATGCTACAGTCGCAACCTGTAACATTGCTCCGCCAACCGGCTTGACCGTTAAAAAGAAAAATAACACTCTGTTAGTGACGTTCAACGATGTTAATACGTGTGAGAATGGTTACTTCATTTCGATAACCTGGCCCGACAAATCGGTTCGAAGCGTATTTTTCAGCCCGGGAAATTCAGCATTGCCTGCCTCGGCATTGCCTGCTTCAGCCCTTCCTGCCTCGGCGTTGCCAGCCAGCGCACTGCCGGCTTCGGCGCTCCCCGCTTCTCTCACGTTTTCAGGTCGCGCGGCATATTTCGCCATTCCATCAAACTCAACTTTTAAATTTCAGACTGGCGGAGTGGTGTACACGTTGCCGCCGGGCGTGTCGTCGCCATCAAGTACAGTAACGGTCTCACCTTGAAAACCGTTTTTCCAAAAATCACTCAGTATCGGACTTCCTTGCGATAAGTAAGGCAGGAGTGGGAAATACATTGGAAACGAAGCGCCGGAGGAACTTCGCCTCCGGCTCTTCGCCAAAAGGATTTATTGGTGTAGGATTCAGTTGACCAAGGAGAAGACCATGAGAACAAAAATTTTGATATGCACAGTGATGCTCGTCATCTTGATATCCGGTTGCGGCGGGTCGGCGTCGACTCAACCTCCTACGGAAGAGCCAGTCGCACCGGCGACAGATGCGTCTCCGGGTGTGACAGATATCACTATCGACGGCAACCCGTCTGACTGGGAGCGATATCCGGTTGTGGTGGAGGATTCAGTGGGTGACAGTACGGGGAATGTAGATGTGAAGAGCATCCGCACTTTTACCAATGACAGATTCCTGTACCTGCTAGTTGAAGTGGAAGGCGAGATCGGTTCCTATGTGCAGTTGGATGTGGATTTCAATCCGGGCTCCGATGGCTGGCCCGATTACATGGCGAACGCGTATCCGAACAATCAGGATTTCATCCCTCATGTTGCAAAGATCGAAAATCAACAATTCAATCATCTTCAAAACACAATCGGGGAAGTGGCGCAAGGACATGCGTTTGAATTGCGCTTTCCGCTCGACCTCTTCGGCGATACACCGATCAATACTCTCCGCGTACGTGTGATGGACGGCGAATGTTGTGAAGCGAATTGGGTGAATGTGGATGAGACCGACCCGACCCGAATCGCTTATCTGAACGAAACCGACGCCTTGCCGGTGGCTTCCGTGCCAACATTGGTCTCAACACCGGAGCCTCCGAAAGAAACGAATATAATGATTGATGGAACTGTTGCAGATTGGAGTGGGCATGCAGTTGCAGGAGTTGACCCGGAGGGAGACGCTCCCGAAGGCACACCGGATATCACGAAAGTGTCCGCCATTCTCAATGACCAATATGTATATGTGCTTATCGAATTGACTGAACCCGGCATCACCGGCAAATTCGATCTCGGTTTTGAAACGAGCGGAGGGAATCCGCCGGACTATTTCGTGACCGTATGGCCCCATGAGGAAAGAAATGTTTATACCAGCGGCGTCGGAGGCGGCGCGAGCCCTAGTGATTCCATTACAACAGCGCAGGATGAAGCCGTCGAGGTGAAATTCCCGTTGACGCTATTAGAGAACAATAAAATTATTTCTTTCAACGTTCAAATTGATCTTGGGGGTTCGGTAGGCGACTCGGTCTTCGAACTACGAGTAAAAGTTGTGGATGAACTGGAACCTGCCCCGCCAGCATACGCCGTACCTGTACCTTCGCCCACTCGCGTGGAATTCGCCTCCGAAGACGGGCAGGCGCTTGTCGGATATTTCTATCCCTCGTGGCAGAAAAACGCGCCGGTTATCCTGCTTGTGCATCAGTATGGACTTCCACAAAACAATTGGTTTGATTACGGCATGGTGGCCTGGTTGCAAAACTGGCCCCCCGACAGCACGGCGCACGGTCTCTTCCCCGTTATGCCTGTTGACCAGTCGTTCGCGGTGTTCACCCTCGATCTGCGCGGCTTTGGCGAGAGCGGTCCTGCCATTCCAAACAATCTCTCTGATGAAGAATTCAACGTGTGGGGCGCGGGGTGGGTGATGGATGTAAAGGCGGCGGTGGAACAAATCAAATCCATTCCGGGCGTGGATGCGAGCCACATCGCCATCATTGGCGCGAACAACGGTGCGGACGCGTCCGTCGCGGCGTGTGAGGATTGTCTCGGTGTGCTGGCGCTATCCGCTGGCGGTTACGCCGGTTTGGACACTAAAACCAACGCAGGAAAATTGGATGCAGAGGGAAAAGTTGTTTGGTGTTTCTCCACTCAGAACTCCGCTGGTTCGGATGTCGCTACTTGCAGTTCGCTGACCGGAAGCCACAACAAGTGGATCAACTTCCCCGGCGATGGACGCGGTATGCAACTTATCCGTGACGACAAAGCGCCCGCAGACATCGGTCAGAGCATCCTTGATTTTCTCGCCGTGGTGTTCGGATTTGGGAGGTGAGTTGAATGTTTACTGTTCGGTATATGAGCGTGAATGATACAAATCCGGTCCTAACGGTAAATATTCTGTAACCTTTTAATGGATTTGACTGCTTGAATTCGCTTCTCGATTGATGTAATCTCATAGAGAACGACAACACGGTCGTACATGGATTTCAATAATAAGTAAAGGAGTTTAACGATGAATAACAAGAGTTTTCTCAATCTGGTCATTGCCTTCACGATTGTGCTGGCAGTGTTAGGGTCATCGTCAGCCGCGTATGCCGCGCCGCCCAATGGTGTGGATCACCTGCGCGGTCGTTGGGATGGAATCCTTTACGGTCTCTTTGGTGAAGACCAGCCATTTCAATTGTTATTGGATGAATCTCAGCTTGACCCCAACGATGCGCAAGCCGCGCTGTATAACGGCTGTATGGCGGTCGGCGCAGATGGTCAATACGCGCCGGTTTCTGCTCGTGTGGTTATGCTGGGCAATGAACAATACGATCTCATACTGTTTGGCACAGCCAATGGCTCTGTGATCAAGTTGACCGGTTTGATCGAAACGCGCGGCGCCTCGGTGAAAGATGATTCGGCTGACGGCGCGTGGCAGACATCTGCAGAAGAAGGTGATTGGTCAGCAGTTCATCACGACCGGCGGAATCCTAAATGTCCGGATGTTGTGGTCGGCGGCGAACTATATTTCTATTCGAGCGTCAATGCGATAGTCAACGTCAACCCGGATGTGTCGCGCTTCGAGCAAAATATTCTGGATGGCTCCTCGAACATTGTGTCGTCAGGCATGCTGGTCGAGTTGCCCGGTGGCGGGTCGGTGGTCGTTCCGTTCTATACCGACTTGTTCTCACCGACTGTGGATTTCATCAACGAATTCCGCTTTTTGGAAGTTTATGCGGATCTACCGGTCGTCGGCGAAACATACACCTTCACGCTCCTCGATGTGTTTGGGAATCCGATCCCCGGAACGACCCAGACCGACATTTGGTATGCCTGCACAATGGACGCGCCGCGCAACGTCTCTGCGATCATGGATGTGGATGGATTGCACGTTACATGGGATGCTGTTGCACCGGCTCCCGGCTTTGATCCATCGAACCTGATCGGTTTCTATCAGATCGAACTCTACCCCGATGGCGGCGGTGGATTTGGGTACGGAGCCAATTTAATACAGTCTCCGTCTCATATCATTCCACTCGCAACCTTCAATGGCGGCGCGCCGGGCGCCCCGGACGGGAATGACTTTGGACAGTCGCTTTCTGAACTGCCTGATGGATTCTATTCGTTCGATGTGATCTCGTTTTCTGAAGGCTTCAATCCCGGATCGGTCGGTCTGGAATGTCAGATCCGCGCCAATGCCGAGCAAGTTCACTTCGAGAAATCCGGTGACACCATCACCTTGTTGCCATAAACCGGGAAATACATTGTAAAAGAGAGCCGGAGGCACTGTGCCTCCGGCTCTTCGCCTGCTACCCCAACTCCAACTTCATTTCGTTTCCCATCATCACGGTCTTTTCGCCTTGATCGAAGACTCCCAGCGGCAGCATCACGTGAAATTGACTGCCCGGGAATTTTTCCTCGTCGTAGCCGGGGCTTTCCACCCAGATGCGCCCACCGTGCGCTTCCACAATTCCCTTGGATAACGCCAGCCCCAGCCCGGCGCCGCTCCCTTTGAAGCGCGTCTTGCTGGTGGAATGTTTGTTGACCTCACCGGGCTGGTAGAACTTGCTGAAAATGATCTCGCGCGAAGCGGGGTCCACGCCTACGCCGGTGTCGCTGATGATGATCTCCAAGCCGCCATTCGGAAAATCAGAGTTACTCGCCGTGACCTGGCGCGCCTCCACTTTGATCTTGCCCTGATCGGGCGTGAATTTGACCGCGTTGTTCAATAAGTGCTGGAATAGTTTTTTCAACAGGTTCGGGTCGGTTTTGACCATGGGCAGGGTGGGGATGTCTAGAGTGAGAGTTTGTTGCCGCTCATTCAGTGGTTTCTCGATGCCTGCGCTCACCTCGCGAATCAACGCGGCAGTATCCACAGGGACAAGATGCGGCTGCATGGTGCGCGTGTCGATCTGCGCGATGTCGAACATCGA
>CAZFDL010000115.1:0-8716 GCA_964517905.1 uncultured Anaerolinea sp.
CAGACCCGCCCCTACGGTTTGGATTTCATGGGGTTTTCGTCATCCTCCGCCCACATGGATGGGTTGGATTCGATGTAACGGGTGATGTTGTCCAATTCGCGTTCGTTGCGGATGATATGCTCGTAATAATTTCTTTGCCAGACGGGCAATCCTGTTACATTCCGCAGACGATTGATCCGTTTTGTAACGATGGATTTGAATTGTGCCATCACTGCGCCCAACGAACCCGATTTCAACGTGGTTTTTGTAGGGGCGACCCGACGGGTCGCCCCTACGACATCATCAACAAAAACCAATATTCCATGAAAATGATTCGGCATGACGATATATTCACCCAATTCCACATTGGACCGAACAATTACCGTTCTTTCCCATTCCTCATGCACAATTTCACCAATTTCATTCGAAATCACCTCCCCGTTCACAATTTCACCAAACAACATTTCACGCTGCCAGGCAACAATGGTCACGAAATACGCGCCTGCTTGTGAATAATCGTACCCTTGCAAACGAACCGAACGCCGATGATGCTTTTGCGGATCGAATTTCACACCTCAATTATATGGCGATTCACGCCCCGCCCTTCAACGCCCTCACCAACTTCTTGTAGCCTCCCGCCTTGAACAGGTCCACGCGGTGCAGATGCTGCAGAGATTCAGGCATGTCACAGTCCTCCAGCCGCACGGGGATGATGAAGACCTGACCGGCAGGAAGCGAGTTCGCCTTTCGGAGCGCGATCTTCAATTCCTCATGGCGGAATCCGCGTTTCTTGTTGAATCGGCGCGACAGGCAGACGACGACCGCGTCGCTGTTGAGGATCGCCTCGCTGATCTCACTTTGCCAATCCTGCCCGGGTTGCAGGTTTTCCGCGTCCAACCACGCCTCGATCCCCTGCTTTCTCAAGCGTTGATGCAGTTTGTGAACAGCGTCCCGGTCGCTATGCGCGTGACACAGGAATACCCAGATCGACCGTTTCGATTTCGACATGTTGTTGTTCCATGCAAATGCCAGGTGAAAGGATCATATTCGGTTCTCGGAATGAAATTGCATGACCAGATGTAACCAAATCGTTTGTAACGCCTCAGCCCGTCCCGACTGCGCCTCCTCGGTTGCCGATTTACTTTCCACGCCCGATCAAAATTCCAATTGGCAGACCTGGGCAAGCCAGGGCGCCATGTTCCCATCCAAGATCGGTTCCAGCACGGCAGTTGCGGCACGATCAAGCAAACGACGATAGCGGGAAATATTCACCGTCCGCGGGTCGAAATCCGTCCCTGCATCCCAGGCGCGTGCGCGCGGCAACCCGAGGGTATAGATCAATCGAATGGTCTGCCCCAGACGAAGGGTTTTCCCTGCACGTTCGAGTTGATCCAACGCACTGAACGCGGGCGCAGCGGCGCGATACTCTTGCAAGTGTCTGGCAACCGTCTGGCGAACGATCAATTTTTCAGGCGGCACCATGCCGAGGCGCAGCTCTTTTTGTTTTTCGAGAATCAACAGGCGTATATCAGGCAGGCAATCCTGCAGGCCGTCACGGTCTGGAGCTTTCGCCAACATTTCCAGGATTTCCATCTGTGCATCCCGGATAAATGCAGGTGTATCGTGGCGGCGCGTTTCAATGCCGCGCGTCTTGATTTCTCCGTTTTGGAACACGCCAAAATACCGGTTGGGCACGGCGATCTTTTTATTCTGGCGGGAGGACAAAAACGCAACCCATTTG
Organism: uncultured Anaerolinea sp.; assembly: GCA_964517905.1. Lineage (GTDB taxonomy): Bacteria > Chloroflexota > Anaerolineae > Anaerolineales > Villigracilaceae > Defluviilinea. Next base: position 1,721 of record CAZFDL010000115.1, read on the forward strand.
TAAATGCCATCCAGCGCAATCGGGAGGCCGGTCCGCTTCTGGATTTCATGCAGGAGGGGTTCAAAATCCTGCGCCTTTTCGCACCCCGGCTTTTCCGCCCACATCCCGTCAACGTATAAATGCAACACGCGGAAACCCAGGTCTTCGGCGGCTTCTTTGGCGCGTAGAAGCACCTCGCGCCCGTAGGCGGTCACGGCTTCGTGCGCTTCGATCCTCCCGAAGCGCGCATTTTTATATCCGAGATACCCAAAGCAGGTTACCAGTAACCATTTATGCGCGGCGGCTCGCGCCGTATACTCCTTGACCCTGCAGTCCCAACGCAAAAGGGTCAACAAAAGTGTTTTGAGCTTGTACCGTTTTTCGAGCAGCGGCGCAAGCGTTTGCGGAATCAAACCAAGTTCCCTGTCCCGGGTCATGGTTTCCAGTTGGGCCACTAGATCGGCGGTTGGTTTGACGGTGCCCACAGTTTCAGGGGAGATGTTGAATTTCATCATGATGCTCGGATACATCGAGAAAAAATCAACTTCCGCCACGTTCGCATGCAATCCGATGATCGGGTCGTACACCGTCCCGCCCATGTCGTCGTGGAATAACTCCGACGTGGTTTTAGGCTTTTCCGTTTGTTCTTTACGAAGTGGAACAAGGATCTCGTTTTCCAACGCGGTAACGATCTGCATGGCTGAAATGCCCGTTCCGGGTGAAACCCGCGCAGCGGTTTGAATCGGCAGGGACGTTACCCGCGCCATTTCCAGCACACCGTTAATTCCGTAATCGCCGTACATCACCGTATTGGTGGTGTCAATGTGTATTCTTCCCGCCAGGTGGAATTGCTGCCCGCGATAGATAACCTGATTGTAGGCAAAATAACTGCGTTCCGCTTTGTGGCGAATTTCCGCGCGTGGATCGCGGTTGAACGGCAACGGCTGGTCCAACCCTTCCGATGCTTTCAGCAGCAACGGCAGAAGCCACGTGTCGCCATGTGAGGTAAGTATCAGGTCGGGGTCATCTTGTTTGAGCAGATAGCCGATAAACCCCAAATTCAGGTCTGCCTTTTCCAGATCGAGCGTGATGGAATTCCGCTTTGTTCGAAAATGTATCTTCTTTGGCCTGTCGTGCATGGGGTCCACATCGGTCTCGATGGTGAGGATGTCCAGCGGCGCGGCGGCGTGGTCAATATCCCATTTGGAATCGATCACATCGATCTCACGGATAAAATTATTCTCATCGGCGAGAACCTGACAACGCGCCAGCGGAAAAGTTCCATACTTTGCCGCGTGGCGAAGCGAAATATGCAAATCAGCGTCGTAAAAAGTCAGGTCGGGAAATAGTCTGGTCAATGTTTGGAACAACAACGGCAGTGCGGAAGGGGATGCGAGCCTGGCGGCTAATACAACGGTTGCGCCGGTGAATAAGTCCCTTCGCTCAGTGCGTGACAATTCAACTCTGATTGGCTGGTCTGCCAGGAACTTCCATAAATCGCGTAATCGGCGGGATGGTCCAGCGGCATAAAAGGTAACGGGAAAATCCTGCCGCAAATACCGCCGCTGACCGTCGTCGCAGATCAGCCAGAGGACAATCCCGCGCTCGAAGTGCGGGTATAGGTCAAGAAGCCAGCCCGTACATTCATTCATTTTGTTTTGCCAAAGCTTGCGTGAGTTGTTCACGCAACAACTTGATCTCTTCGCGCAGGCGCATTACTTCCTTGTGGTCTTCGATCTGCATGGCAAGCAGGAAAGTTTCAAACGGTAAAAGATGCCCTGCATACGCGGCGGCGGCCCGGTGTTTGTACGCGGCAGTGCATAAATCGTCAAAAACGATCTGGTCTTCACGGCGCAGGGCGCGGCGGAACCTGGCAAGGTTCGCTTCCTCCCTATGCAGGATATCTGTGATGGTGGGGGTTACATTTCCCATTGGAATAACTCCAACTGCCGGCTTTCATTCTCGCGTGTGGTGTAGTTGGAAATACCCGGCGCGGCGGTTTGTAAACGCTCAAACAGGTACGCCGAATCCGGGGAAGCGGATGGGAAATAAACACTGACCGCCAGGCCTGCCCCATCACTTAACCTTTGAAAGTGACGGATTGATGTTTCGAGCAAAAACTTGCGGCTTTGTGCTTTTACGTTCTCGTCATAGAACGTCGAGAGAAAGTCAAGGATGACGATCGGCGTTTTTCCGTTCGGCAATTTCTCGACCAGTTTTGCGGCTTCGAAACACGTAAACGCGCGTTGAATTTTGATTCGATCAATTACTTCGCTCCGTCCGCGTGCAGCGCGTGCCACAATGGACGAATCAAATCTTCTGCCGCAATCCAATACGATCAGCCTGGCAGTCTGCGCCAGATGCGCGATGGCCGTCAACAATCTTTCGTTCGGCGGGGAGAGTATTAAATTCCATTGTGCAGGACGCAGGTCTAACAGGTTGTTCATGCCCCCAAGATACCGCATCTCAAACAATAAAAAAACTATTCTGCCGTAGTAATATTTTTATGGCGGCAGATATGGGTTTTCCGACAGGCAAGGTCCTACTAATAGGGTGGGTGGTTCCTGAAATCGAAATTGTAAAACATGTGGAACAAGTCCATTTTGCCGCGAAGGTCAAGTTTATTGTAAATGTTGTTCAGATACGAATTGACGGTTCCCACAGTGACCCCCATGTCGGCGGCAATTTCGTTGTTTCGCTTGCGCTTGCAAACCAGATAGGTAAGTTCCTTCTCGCGCGAGGAAAGTTTTTCCCATTTATCGAGAAGGCCAAGGACGTGAATATCAGTTGAACGGCGACCACGTGCGAGCAATCTGCTATCGGGATCACCCGATGAGGGTTTTTCCTGAGCGTTTGGGTCTCTTCGGTCTACAAGGCGTAACGGTTCGCCAAGGTTCCAAGGGTATTGAATTTTCTGCTCCTGGTCTTTCCGTGAAGATTTACTTTTTCGCGGAGTAGGCATGAAAAAAGTTTACTAGAACATATGTTCGATGTCAAGTGGCACTAACCCCGCTCTTCATTTCTTTGACCCCTCCACCCCCACCACGGATTCTCCCCACGCAGGATCGCGCGTCCATGCAGGAGCAGGCTGACCTGCGAAAGACCGAACCAAAGGAGGAAGATCGTCAGAAAGATCGAGGCGAGGTCCAGCCACAAGGGCAGCGACTCTTTCACGTATGCAACTTGCCCGCGCCAACCCTGCACCTTTTCCTGATACGCCTCCACATCCTCGAGGAATCCCTCCAAACTTTCGCGCGATCCCTCAAGGTCGCCGCCGAAGAGTTGCGACGCGTCCTCCAGCAACACCGATGCCTGCTCGGCAAGATCGCCCACATCCGAGATCTGCGCTTCGAGCGCGTCGGCAGAATCGATCAGGTCGGTAAGCATCTGGTCGGGGATATTGACGCTGATGAACGGCACAATGTTGAGACCGAACACCACCACGCGCACATTCTGCAATGTGTCGCGCGCCGAGATCAATCGTTCCTGTGCGGTCGCCAACTCGGGGAGCAGTTCATCCTTGAGCGTTGTGCGCACATCCTCGAAAAACGCCTGCGGATCGTTCTGGGTGAACTGATTCAACGCCGCTTCGGTGGAATCAAGGATTCGCAAGGCGCGCTCGAGTTCGTCATGCGACTTCGCCAACGCCGCTTCACCCTGACGGAGTTCTGAATCAACCTCGTTCAGCCGGTCCAGGGCTTCGCGCGTCAACGGCCCATTGAGCGCCAACGCCGCGATGATTCCGACCGCGCTCAATAACAAAAATGAGGCGCTGAGTACGATCAATGTCCATGAAAATATTTTGCGAGGCATGGTGTCTCCGATCTCCCGCGAAAATTATACACGCCTTGTCTTGCTTCGGTACTATAATCAAGAGACCTTACAGGTCCTGGAGACCTGTGAGGCTTGATCAGAACAATCCCTTCGAGGAGAAGCCCATGTTCATCATCATCAGCGACCTGCACCTTGGCGACGGCACCACGGCATCCTCCATCCCGCCGAGCGCGTTCTATCTCTTTGCAAAGCGATTAAGGCAGGACGCGCACTTCGCCTCACTCCATCGGGGGAGATACAGCCCCATCGAGGAACTCGATGTGTTGCTGTTGGGCGACATCCTCGACCCGATCCATTCCACAAAATGGTTTTATCCCGTAGACGACGATACCTCCGCCCGCATGACCAAGCCCGGCGAGGCGGACTACATCCGCCCGTGGAGCGACCCGAACGACCCGAAGTACGCGCCGAAACTGCTGGAGGTCACCCGCGCCATATTGAAAGAGAACGAGCCGTCGTTCAAAGTCCTGCGAAAACTCGCCAGCGGCGAGCTCATCGAATTCGATGCGCCCAGCCAAAATGGGGAACGCGACCGAAACGCCGCGAAGATTCCGCTCAAGGTTCGCTTTCATTACATGGTCGGCAACCACGACTGGTATTACCACTTGAAAGGCGAGGCGTTCGACGCGATCCGCCGCGAGATCATACAGGCAATGGGCTTAAGCAACGCACCGTCGCCCTTTCCATTCGATCTTAGAAAGTACAATCCTGAATTTCCGTGGGAGGAGGATGACGCGCCGGAACTTCGCAGACTTTTCGAGCAATACAAGGTCTTTGCGCGCCACGGCGACCTGTTCGACTCGTTCAACTTCAACCGCGAGAAGGGGCGCGCCCATGCCACGCTCGGCGACGCGCTCGCCATGGAAGTCATCAACAAATTCCCTGAAACTCTCTGGCACCAGGGTTTCGAGCCGGCCCTCGTGAATAACCTGCGCCAGATCACCAACGTGCGCCCGGCGTTCGCCACCCCGCTGTGGGTGAACGCGCAACTTACCGCGCTGGCAAAACAAAACCAACTCAAGCGCGGCGGCGAAAACGAACTGAAAAAAGTATGGGACCATCTCGCCGATGAATTCCTCCAACTCGATTTCGTCACACAGGCAGACAAATCCTTCGAATTCGACGTGGTGGACGCCCTGCAAGCCGGCATCAAACTTTCCAAACTCGTCTCCTTCGAGACCATTGATAAACTCACCCTGCGCCTGCAGGGAGGAAAGAAGCGCGGCGACCGTTCGTTCACCCAGCATGCTCTGCTCGAACCGGCCTTCCTCGATAAATCGGCTCGATACTTTATCTACGGTCACACACACCATCAGGAAACCGTCGCGCTCGAACACGATGACGTGCTCGGCAACCAGGTCTTTTTCAATTCCGGCACCTGGCACACCTACTTCGACCTCGCGCGCAACAACCCGCGTCAAAAACGATTCGTGCCGTACAAAGCGATCACGTACATCACCTTTTACAGGGACGAGGAGCACGACGAGCGCCGCTTCGAAACCTGGACCGGCGCCTACGCATAATTTTCCAGAATGACATACGACATCGTCATTATCGGCGGCGGACCGGCGGGACTCTCCACCGCGCTGCACCTACAACAGATCGCCCCGCATCTTTCCGATAGGATCTTGATCCTCGAGCGGGAGCATTATCCGCGCTTCAAGTTGTGCGCGGGCGGGCTCGTCCTCGACGCGGAGATCCTCCTCCAACGTCTGGGCTTGGATGTGACAGAAGTTCCGCATGTTGATTCGCAACAGATCAATTTTGAATTCAAGGGCAGCGGCCTGGTCATCCGTGTGCCGCGCCAACACGCGCTGCGCATCATCCGCCGCGACGAGTTCGATAACTGGCTGGCAAAGAAAGTGGCGAGCAGAGGAGTAGAGATTAGAGAGGGAATTATTGTAAAGAACATCATTCCCGATAACGAAGGCGCGACCATCGAAACCGATCAGGGGAATTTCCGGGCACAAGTCGTCGTCGGCGCGGATGGCTCGAACGGAATCACGCGCCGCTGTATTTTCCCCAACGCGCCAGTTCACACCGCGCGGGTGTTGGAGGTGATTACCCTCTCCGCCGCTAAAGCGGCACCTCCCTCAAATCCGACGATGCATAGGTTGAATCTGCATACAAAATCTTCATCGTCGGATTTGAGGGAGGCTGGGAGGGGGTCGAGGGTTGCGTATTTCGAATTCTCCCCGGTCCCATCCAACATCGCCGGTTACATCTGGGACTTTCCAACTCAAGTGAAAGGCGAGCCGATGAGATGCTGGGGAATCTACGATACCAATCTACTTGCCAACGAAACGCGTCCCCAATTGAAAGAAGCGCTAGCGGAGGAAATGTCTCGTTTCGGTTTCAACATGAATGAGTACGAAATCAAAGGATATCCCATTCGCTGGTTCAGCCCGGAGAATCCCATGTCTGCCCCGCGTGTGTTGCTGGTGGGGGATGCCGCCGGTGCGGATCCGCTCCTGGGTGAGGGCATCAGCATGGCTTTGGGGTATGGCGCGCTCGCCGCACGCGAGATTCACAACGCATTCGAGCGCAAAGATTTTTCATTCGGCAGATACAAACGGAGGGTGATGCAAAGCGGGCTGGGTCATACCTTGTTTGTACGCTGGTTCATCGCGCAGATCGTCTATCCTCTCAAGTGGGCGTGGTTTCAACTCCTCCTATGGAGGCTGTTGAAGCCTCTTGTCGTTTTGATCGCGTGGTTGTTCGTGTTGAATTGGGGGAAGAGAATGCCGTCCACGCCCTCGCGCTAACCACCCCTTCCGGGCGTTGCGCGATTTCCCAGCGGGAGATGGGATATTACCCTTTGATCTGTTTCAAAAACCCCGGTGTTTTTAATTCGCGTTCGAGCAGGTAGGTGAAGTAGCCCTGCATCAAGGATTCGGTTTCGTGTTCCACATCCGCATCGGGGCGCGCCCGGGCCGCATCGGAGTAACTGCTCCGTTGCATATGACGCAGATACTTCAACGCCTCGACCGAAATCGGATGCAGGTGTTTCAATCCCTGCCCGCAGCGTGGACAGATTACGCCGCCGGCGCTGAACGAGAAGAACTGGTCTTCGGCTTGGATCTCGCGCCGGCAGTTGACACACTCGAACAATTGCGGGCGGAAGCCGAGTTGGTCGAGCAGGCGCATTTCGTAAAAGCGGAGGACCAGCCACACGTCCGCGCC
>CAZFDL010000116.1:0-1162 GCA_964517905.1 uncultured Anaerolinea sp.
AGCATTATTTCTCCTCCAACGGATTGAACCCGCGGCCCAGAATTTCCTGCGCGGGCGAGACGATCACAAACGCCTGCGGGTCTTCTTTGGCGACCGCGGCCTTCAAGTTGTGAGCCTCGGTGACGGTGAGCGCGCATATCAAGATCGAACGATCGTGTCCTGTATACATCCCCTTGCCTTGCATGGCGGTCACGCCGCGCCCAAGGTCCGACAGAATCCGCTTCGAGACCGGCTCGGCTTTGCTGGTGATGATCAACGCCAGTAATTGCTTGCGACGATGACGCGGCGCGAGAAACGCGCGCAAGCCCTGGGGTTTTCCCTGCGCAGACGGCGCGGCGGTGGCGCTCTCATCGCCGAAGCGCGGCAGTACTTCGCCGGTGGCGCGCGTCATGGTGACGGTGGCGATCGCGATGAGCGCCAGCGAGGTATAGAACAAGAGCCCCAACACGATCATCACTTCGCCGGCTACCGGTCCGACCGCGCTTCGGCTAATGAAGTCGCTCCAGCCGCTGGCGGGCTCCGGGAATAGCCAGATCTTCGCCACCCACGAAGCGTAGAGGATCAAGAAGATCCAGAAATAATTCCGGCGCAACCGTCTGCCGAACGCCTCCCACATCGAAATGGGAAAACTCGGCGCAAGAAGATTCTCGGCAAGACTTTCCGCCCACTCCGGCGAGGGGTGGAACGGCGGCACGAGCATCGCCGCGTAAAAATCCGTCTCCATCAGTCGCACGCGGTAACTCCACAACTCGTAATAACGATACCGCCGCGCTTCGATGAACAAAAACCACAGCACGAGCAACGTGTTCAGGATGATGATCCCGTGATGCACGGTCGCCTGACTGAACGCGATGGACAACGTCGCACCGGTGGCGACCACCGCCCAGTTGGTCGTGGTATCGAGTCGCTGCCGCCACACGTTCGCGCGTTGGATCTCTGCGCGAAAGAAATGCACCATCGCCGTGACGAATTCGCTGGTTTTCAGGCTGTATCCTCGATACGTCCAGACCGGCTCTTCAGGGATTTCCGGCTTTGCTTTCTTTTTTGCCTTGGATGATTTGACTGCCATGATGATTCCTCTTTCGACTGACGGACGCTTCACGATGCGGGAGGGTTGATTCGGCTTCAGGAAGCATTTGTGCCTCCGCGACATTCTCCCTCA
>CAZFDL010000116.1:1262-8633 GCA_964517905.1 uncultured Anaerolinea sp.
TCTCCCTCAGGGAGAGGGGGTACGTTTCTTCAATTTATACCCCTCTTTTCACACAACGGATACAATAGGCGTCGTATGGATACCCTTTTGAAAAACTTCACCCTCGTCGACGGCACCGGGCGCGAACCCTTCGCGGATGCGGTCATTGCCATCCGCGAAGGAAAGATCTCCTACGCCGGACCAGCCTCCACATGGTATGAAGCGGGTGGAGAATTCATCACGCTTGATTTGCACGGAATGTATGTCCTGCCGGGGCTGATCGACGCGCATGTCCACTTGTCGGGCTCGGGCGAAGCGGACAGTCAATTCTACGCGCCGGCGGGGCAGATGGCGTTGAAGATCCTATCGAACGCGCAGAAGAATCTCGCGGCGGGAGTCACAACTGTGCGCGATCTCGGCGGATGGAGCGAGTTGGAATTCGATGTGCGGCGTTCCATCCAACGCGGTGACTTTCCCGGTCCGCGCCTGTGCCTGGCGGGAAGATTCATTTCCATCACCGAAGCTGGCGCGGATTACTACGTCGGCATGTATCGCGTGGCAGACGGTGTGGACGAAGTACGCAAGGCAGTGCGCGAGCAGGTGAAGCACGGCGCGGACGTGATCAAGATGGGCGTGACCGGCGCGGTGTTGGTGGAGAGCGGCGTGCCCGGCGCGACACACTTCAACTCGGATGAAATTCAAGCGCTGGTGGATGAAGCGAAAAAATTCGGCAAGCCCGTGGCGATGCACGCACATGGGATCGACGGTATCCGCAAGGCTGTGGAGGCGGGCGTGACCACACTGGAGCACGGCACGTATTTATTCCGCGATCCGGGGGTGATTCAGCTCATGGCGGAGCGGGGTGTTTTCCTCGTGCCGACGTTGAAAGTGGGCTGGGATATTATTCTCGCGGAGAAATCGGCTATTCCCTTGTGGATCATGGAAAAGAATAAAGCCACGCAGGGTGAAGCAGCCATGAGTTTGAAGATGGCATACGAAGCAGGCGTGCGCATCGCGATGGGTTCCGACGTTGGCACACCGTTGAACTATCACGGCGAGAACGCGTTGGAAGTGTTTTGGATGGAACAGGCAGGCTTATCGAAAATGGATGCCATCGTCGCGGCGACAGGCAACGCGGCAAAAGCCTTGGGCTGGGATGCGTGGTTGGGCACGCTCGAAGTGGGCAAGGTCGCCGATCTGATCGTGCACGAAAAGAATCCGCTGGAGGATCTACGCGCTCTCGCGGATAAAAAGAGTTTGCGGTTCGTGATGAAGGATGGGAAGATCGCTGCCAGCAACGTATCGCATACGAATGTAGTGCCGACGGAACTATTGACTCAGCAAGTACTTTATATTTAGCCTCATCCCTGCAGCGGATTTATTTTCCGAGTTTGATGACATTTTCCTTGGAGTTCTTCACATCGAACGGGCCGTGTTTTTGCCATTCGTCGTTAAAGAATGTGGTGGCAATGTATGTTCCCATGGGAACTGAAAAGGATAGGTTTCCTTTCTCGTCAGTCACGCCTTGGGTCACGTACTCGCCGGATGCATCATAGAGGACAACTCGAATCCCTGAGGACGAATCTTTGCCCGAGACTGAGACTTTAATCCGCATTGTAACCAACTCTTCGATGGGGATGGTAAGCGTGACCGTGGGTTCAACGATAATGATCTCCACATCAGGCGGGCGGGTAGGATCAGGGTCAGTCAATACTAGAGTGGCTGTGGGAGTGGGAGGGGGCGAGGTGAATATGGCTGTCGGTGTCGAAGTTGCTGCAACCACAGGTTCTTCCTGTGCTTCCTCACAATCCTTGTTTCCCATTTCCGCACATACTTTTACAAAGCCTCGTTCGACCGATCCGCCGGTGAGCGTCAAGGCGGAGATCGTGGCTAGTGCAATGATCCCGAGCAGGAGGGCGTATTCCACCAGGCCCTGTCCGCGCGCGGCATACGAACGGTGTCGTGAGAAGAAATGAATAAGTGAATTGCCCATTGGTTTAATCCTTTTCTACTGGCATTGTTGCTCCAGCCCGGCGTGCGGGGTTTCCTCGGGTGCGGAGAAAGAGTCGAATGCGTGCATCCATTCACCCGTCAGGCTGGACGCGGCGCTTTGAAAATAAGGTTTCGCTGTCTGGCAATCGCCGTCGTAATACAATGCCCAACCCATTGCGTTCAACGCCTCTGTACTGCCCGGTTTCAAATCAAGCCATGATTTGAAGGTTTCGCGTGCGGCTTCGAAGCGACCTTCGCGCAGCGCGACCCAGCCCGATACAATGAGGTAATCCAGATGAAGGTCAGGCGGGAGGGTCGTCTGGATGGTTGTCAATTGATCTCTTGCCGAGGCGTAATCTCCAAGCAGGTAGGAAGCCTTCGCCAGCGACAACGGAATCTCCGAGCGCGTTGGGTAGGCGGACAAAGCTTTTTGCAGATCTTCGCGCGCCGATTCGAAATCTCCCACTTGCATTTGTGCGAGACCGCGCGCATAGGCGATGGAGCCGACGTCGAACCCTGCCGCCTCCGCCTCGTTGTATTTTTCGATGGCTGACCCTGCATCTCCACGCTGGTCGAGGATGCGGGCGAGATAGTATAGAGTTGTCGCGTTCTTCGGGTTGTACACCCACGCCTCGGTGAGATGTTCGTAGGCGGTGTCAAAGTCGCCAAGGCGATATTCAGCCAATCCCAGGTATTGATAAGCCCCGGCATGTTCAGGTGAGACTTTGACCGCGCGACTCAGGTGTGCCACGGCGATGCGGTACTCGCGCAACTGGTACGCAGACAGTCCGGCGCCGAACAGACTCGACATGCGATCTGGTTCCAATGCGAGGGCGGATTCAAAATGTGCAAGCGCTTCCGCGTCACGGGCAAGCTGATACTCTGCCCAGCCGAGTTTTTCGTAGGTATGGGGGTCTTGCGAGCCGACCTGGACGGCTTGCCGGTAATATTCCACTGCCGAGGCAAAATCCCCTTGCGCCATCACGCGATCCCCGGCGGAAATGTAGTAGTCGCTCGACAAGCGCTGTACGACGAAGAAACCGTATACCCCCAACACAAATGCCATGGTCGCGAGCACCAGAAAAACGTTGCGTGGATGGAACATCCGGCGGAGAGGACGATTCAGAACATGCCGGTTCAATTCCACGTTGATCATTACCTCGGTTGACTTCCCACAATGGGGGCAGGTCGTGGACTGAGGGTCGATCGGCTTTGAACAATGAACACATTTCAGAACCGCAGAATCGTCTCTTTCGTTCTTTACCTGATTTTCTCCGAAGTCATCCGCTTCAAAATCGAACATGGATTTTCCATCCTCGCATTTATTTCTTCAAACCCCATTATACGAACATGGTCCATGGCAGGAGATAACATTTCTGTCAGATAACATATCTGATAGGGCAATGAAATGGCAATTTATGCCCGGTGGATGGCGAGCGGAATGATTATTTTCTCCGTCCACGGATTTCACGGATCTTTGGCATCTCCGTGAAATCCGTGGACAAGAATTACACCGACTCGATTTTATTGAAACCCTCGCGGACGATCTCGAACAATTCCTTGACTGGAGGAATCATCGCCAGCGTGTAGAGCGCGAAGCCGATCCCGTACAACACGCCGCGCGCAGGGACGATGAAGATGCTGACCCAGACGAAGATGCTGCCGAGAGTCACACCCGAGAGGCTGAGCCAGTTTCCGCCGAGTTTGGGAGATTCCTCTTTGAGGAAGAAGCGGCGGGCAATGTACGGGATGAGGGCGATACCAAATTGCAGCACCCAGCCGTAGATTAAGGCTTGAGGCGCGGTTTGTTCGATGGGACCTGCTTCAAAGACGCCGAGCAAAATAAACGGAGCCATTGAGATAGGTGCAATAATCCAAAGATAGGATGAAACCAAATGCCATGCGCCTGCGCCCTTCAAGCTGCCGCTCCCTTTGAAGGCGCGGATCATCAAGATCACCATCCAGATCGTTGCACTCAAATGCAAAACCAAACCTGAAACGGTGGGTGGAAGCGAGCCGCCGAGCCAGGGTCCGAGCACGAGACCGAACGCTCCGAGCGTCATGCCCCAGTAAATCAGCGAAACGTTTTTGTTTGTGCCGAGCGGACGACCCGTAATCATCGGGATGAAGTCCACGAGCAGACCCGCGAAGACAAGCGACATGAAGCCCCACGAGTTGGCGTGGATGTGCGCTTCGAGCGGGACTTTGATGTAGAGCGCTTCGCTCCAGTTGAGCCAGAGACCCGTGCCAATGATGATGCCAACGAGTAGGTAGAAAATGCCCGTGATGTAAAACTTGAGCGAGGCGGGAGCTTCGCCGCCGCGCACATTCCAGAGTTGAAGGAGAAACAGCGTTGCCGAAATGAAGATAAGCGTGCCGCCTGCGAAGATCATCGGCTGGTTGACGCTTGCCATGCCCGCGATGAGCGCGACGAGACCGGTGTTGAGAGTCAGCCAGATATCCCAGCGGAAAGCGGGTTTATTTTTTTTCGTGAGCGACGCAACGAGGACGGGAAGCAAGCCAAAGATGACCTGCGAGAGAATGCCGAGCGTGATGAAGTGGACGCGCACCCAGCGAAGCGCGGGGAAGGCGCTGGCGAGATTAAGGCTGATGAGCGAGGCGTCCAACGCGGCGAACAGTGCGACGAAGATGTAGAGCAGGGTGGTGAGAAGGTAGGGAATGGGCATGGGGTTATCCTTTGGTGGTTTTTGTTTATATTGCGTAGAGCGCGTTCTCCAGCGCGACGATTGGCGTTAGAAAACGCAACTATGCACGGGCGCAAAATGAATTTTGCGGTACTACGACGCTCCCTTCGAGCCGAGGAAGATGACACGCGTCTTTGCGTTGATGCCGCGCTTGACTCCGCTGGGTGCGACGACCGTCACACCCGGGTGGATGGCGAAGGCTTCCTCGTCGACGATCATCAGCCCCTCGCCTTCGAGGAAGTGATACATGGCTGCTTCGCCGGGGTGAACGGGGATGTGTCCGCCTGCTTCGAGACCGACGACGAGCGCTTTGAACTGCGGCGTATCGAACAGGAACTGCGGCTTAGGTCCATCAGCGGCGAAAACCGCCTTCGATTTCGTTTCGGGAAAATAAACGTCGGGCATGGGAACTCCTTTTATGCCCCCACTGTACTCCTCACCACTGCTTCACGCACCGACTTTTGTCGGGTTTTTCCAATGCGTTTGGCTTATCTGAAAACAATGTGCAGACGGTAGAAATGGTCCGCTTTCTTCATGTACTTGGTGCCCTTTGTGGTCAAGGTTTTTCATCCCCTTGCGCTCGCGCGGAGAGGGCGACGGGATCCAGAATTCGAATTTGCTGTTTGTCCATCTCGATGAGTCCCGCCTTCGTCAACTCACGAATAACCCGGCTCAACACATCGGGGACGGTGCCGAGTCGCGCCGCGAGTTCGGTCTGGTTCGTCCAGCGGCGGCGTTCAATGAAATCCCCTTCGGCAGACTCCAGCAACAACTTGGCGAAGCGCGCCTCCACCGTTTTCAGCGACAAGTCCGCGGCGAGAGTGACCAGCCCGATGATCTTGTCTGCCATGTTTTCGATGATCTGCATGGCCACATGCGGATACTCCATCACAATTCCATCCAGCGCGTGGCGAGGGATGAGCCAGATGCCCGATTCCTCCAAGGCGAGGGCAGTGGCCGGATTCGGTTTCTTCGCAAGCACGCCGATCTCGTTAAAGACCTCGCCGGCGGCGATGAAACGCAAGACCTGTTCGCGCCCATTCGGCGAAGACTTCAAAACTTTCAGCGAACCGTATTGCAGAAAATACAAATTCGATTCAACCTCCCCCTCCCAAAAAACGACCGCGTCGGGCGGATAGATCTTCCACACCGCGCTTTCAGCCAGCCGAGTCAGCGCGCCCTCGTCCACCCCACGCAGAAACTCAAAGGAGTGTAAGCGTTTGAGGAGGATCCCGGCGTTTGCGTTCATTATGTAGAGTGTAGCATAGATGTACGTCAGGCGAGCGTTGCATCGCGGCGAAGCAATTCTTCGGTGGTTTCCCTCCTCAACATCACCTCCACCCTGCCGTCCTCCACCATGAGCGCGCATGGGCGGCGCGCGCCGTTGTAATTGGACGACATGCTCAAATGATACGCGCCCGCCACAGGGATGGCAATGAACTCGCCCTCTATCAACTTTGGCATCGGCAGATCTTCGATGACCACATCGCCCGATTCGCAGTACGGACCTGCAATCGAGACCCTTGCATTGATTTCCCGATTAACTCCTGAGACGGGTAAACAGGAATATCTCGCCCCGTACAATGCATGGCGCGGGTTATCCGCCATGCCGCCATCGGTGAGGATCCATGTTTTGTCACCACGACGTTTGATCGCGCCGACGCGGTAGATCGCGACTCCTGCCCGCGCTACCAAACTACGCCCGGGTTCGAGATGCAAAACAGGGAGGTTGAGTCCGTGTGACCTGCAACCCTCGATCACCGCTTCGGCAATCCCGCGCACATAACTTTCAATGGACGGATTTGGCAATTCGTCTTCGTGATATGCCACGCCCCAACCGCCGCCGGGACAGAAATGCCACTCGCCACTGAAACCAATTTCTTTGGCGATGTCGAGAGCGAGGTCGATTGCGGGGATCAATGGCTCGGGGTCGCGGAAGTTCGAGCCTTGGTGGAAGTGAATCCCTTTGAGTGGAAGATCAATTTCTTTACAGAGTTTTGCCGCTTCGAGGATTTCAGCACGGGTCATTCCAAATTTGCTGTCGTGTTGACCGGTTTGTGTGTGGGCGTGGTGTGTACTGACCGCGACGCCCGGGAGGAGGCGGAGCCAAAAGGACATGTCACTCTGAGCGAAGCGAAGAGTCTCCTCATCGTGAAGCGAGATTCTTCGTTCGCTTCGCTCCCTCAGAATGACACGGATGTTTTTGAGTTCGGTGAGATTATCAACAACGACCGTGCCAGCGTGACGGAACGCGGACTTCAAGTCCGCCGCCGATTTATTCACCCCATGAACGACAATCTTCTCACGCGGCACCCCGCCTGCGACCGCGATACCGATCTCGCCTTCGCCGGTGCAATCCACATGAAGGGCATGAGTTTGAGTCCAGGCGGCGATGGCTTTGCACAGAAATGCTTTCCCTGCGTAAGTGATGTGTGACTCACCCGGATAATACGTTTGTAGTGCGGATCGGTATTCCGCGACTGCGAGGTCTAGGGTGGTGCGGTCGTAGAGGTAAAGCGGAGTCCCATACTCGTCCGCGAGGGAGGCGAGGGAATGTCCCGCGATGGAGAGCGAGTCGCCGCGCACGCGAGTCGCTTCGGGGAAGAGCGAGAGTCGGTTTGTCATCCAGAATGGACTTGGGTTGAACATGATAAAAATCCGCAGATTTCGCTGATTACGCCGATTATTTTAAAAT
>CAZFDL010000117.1:0-8626 GCA_964517905.1 uncultured Anaerolinea sp.
ATCACGCGCCACAGCCAAATACCCCGTCATCGGGCATGGAGTGATCTACCCCACGTTGGGGCTGGTCAACGAAGCGGGGGAAGTGGCGGGCAAGATCAAGAAAGTGTTCCGCGACAAAGATGGCGACATCAGCACGGAGACGCGCGAAGCGCTCAAAGCCGAACTCGGCGACGTGTTGTGGTACATCTCGCAGGTTGCGACTGAATTGGACTTGTCACTGGACGAGATCGCGGAGGCGAATATTTCAAAGTTGCTGGATAGATTGGAAAGGGGAAAGATCCGAGGGGATGGGGATAATCGGTAAGCTATATGTCGTTGCGACCGACCATGGGGAGCGAAGCAATCTTCTGTTCGCGAGGAGATTGCTTCGTCGCCAAGAACGCTCCTCGCAACGACATGTTAATTCTTTTTAGCTTTGCCATAATCACATAAACCACTAAGTGGGCAAGCTTCACACATCGCCTTGCGCGCGGTGCAGATCTCGCGTCCGAGGCGGATGATGTTCAAGTGCGCGGCGTAATACGTCTCAGGCGGGAACAAGCCTTCCAAATGCGGATGCGCCTGCTCAACGGTCATCTTTTCAGGGCGGAGTCCGATGCGGCCCGTCACGCGATAGACGTGCGTGTCCACGGGGAAGGCGGGCAAATCCAATGAAAAGCACAACACGATGGCGGCGGTCTTCGGTCCCACGCCGTTGAACTTGGTCAGCCAGTTGCGCGCGTCGTCCACAGACATTTCCTTGAGGAACGACAAATCCAGATTTCCACGTTCCTTCGTGATGGCTTTCAACACCTGTTGAATGCGCGGACCTTTTTGATTCGCCAGCCCAGCAACTATGATCGCATTGACCACATCTTTTGTCTTCGCGTCGCGGACGGATTCCCAGGTCGGGAATTTCGCGCGCAGCGCGTCGAACGCGCGGTCGCGGTTCACATCGTTCGTGTTCTGCGAAAGGATGGTCGAGACCAGTTCATCGATGGCAGGCAGTGGGTTGCGCCATACAGGCTCGCCATAGAACTCAAGTAATTTTTCGTGGATGCGAATCGCGCGCTTCGCAAGTGGGTTCACGAGTAACCAGCCTCCTTGATGAGCCGGAGGGTGTTGTCCACCACGTCGCGGTGTTTGTCGGGGATCCAGTCATCGAACATCGCCGCGGTGAGCCGGTACAACGTCAGCGCTGCCGCGCCGCGCGATTGATATTGCGACGCGTTCGGGTCGAGTCCCCACGCCTTGCGGAAGGCGCTCACCCACTTCGTATCCCGCCCGACGGTTTCCTGGATCAGATCAAAGAATTTATTCTCACTGGTTATCATCACCCCTCTTTGCACGATCACCGCTTCGGGCAAATGTTTGACCAAGCCCCAGACCGAATACAACACCGTTGATTCGTGACCACGTGCAAGACCGCTCAACACCTTGTGGACTTCCTCGGCGCAATGTATCACTTGTCCCGCGGCATATTCGTTCGCGGCTGGCTGCAACGGGGAAAAATCAAATTCCTGTGCTTGTTTTTGCAATCTTGCCAGCGAGCCGTCCTTATCCAACACGATCCTCATCCCGCTCAAGCCGGGTACCGCCCAGATCGCGCGGCGCGGATTCGTCAACGCGGCGCGTTCGTCTTCGAGCAATGTGTATTTGAGGCTGATAAGTTTGTGGTCCCAGTAGATCAACCGGTAGCGGTCAGGCACGCTCACAGGCAGCGCACTGGCATAGATGTCGAAATCCACATCGCTGTATTTCGATTCTTGTCCGCGCGCGTAACTGCCCGTGATGCCCACACCGATGACATCGCCGGAATCGATCTTTTTGAGAACAGATTGGATGAGATTATCAGACAGGGTCATCGGAAACCGTTTTCAGCCGCGGAGACCGCAGTGAATCTATGTTTTTCCCTGTTTTCACGCAACGTTCTGTGTCTACGATTGCTCAATTTTTCCACCTTCCACCTTCCACACGTCTGCCTGTTGCACAAATTCAGGAGCGAACAATTTCAGATCTGTTGTCGTAAATAATACCTGTTCGCTTCCACCCAGAAAGTTCAGTAGATCGGCGCGGCGCTGCGCGTCGAGTTCTGCCATGACTTCGTCCAGCAGGATCACGGGCCACTCGCCGGTCCGCTCCTTCATCCAGTTCACTTCGGCGAGTTTGAGCGCCAGCAAGGCGGTACGGACCTGCCCACGCGAACCGTAATCGCCAAGGTCCACTTTGTCGGCGATGAAACGCAACTCATCACGATGCGGACCGATCGTTGTCACACCGCGGGCGATCTCGTCCGTGCGCAACTCGCGCAAACGGGCGCGGAATCCATGTTCGATCTCATTCAAATTCAAGCCTGACCGGTCCACCTCTGTTTCGATCTTCAAGCCCAACTGTCCGTTCGGCTGCGGAAGCGGATCATACGCGGGCTCGTACGCGAGGCGCAGAGTTTCATTTCCGTGAGTCAACTCAAAATGGACGCGCGAAGCGAGCCGCTGGATCTGCTGGACGGCTTCGATCCTCCACTGGATGATCTGCGCTCCTAGACGCGCCAACGCGTCATCCCATACGTCGAGCTGGTCGCGGCTTCCCCCGTTCTCGCTCAACGCTTTGAGCAGGGCGTTGCGCTGCGTGAGCGCCTGATTGTATTCGCCGAGCACGCGCGCATACGCCGGCGTGGACTGCGCCAGCGCAAGATTCAAATAGCGGCGCCGTTCTTCGGGCGCGCCCTCGATGATCTGCGACATTTGCGGGACAAAGATGACTGCGTTGAATTGACCGATGGCATCGTTGATGGGTTTTTTCACGCCGTCCAGCAGCACTTCCTTGCGCAGGCGCTGACCATTCACCACGCCGACAGGTTCAAGGATGAGCCGCGCCTCGATCCGATGTTTGCTCTTGCCGCGCTGATAATCTGCGACCAGCCGCGCCACGGCGGGTGAATCCTTCTTATCGGCTTCGACGAAGTTGATGAGTTGGCGGTCGGTATGGGTTTGAAACGACGTGAACGCCGCGAGGAAATAGATGGCTTCGAGCACAGTGGTCTTGCCCTGCGCGTTCGCGCCGGTGAGCAAGACCGCGCGCGTCGGGAGACCCATATCGAGCCGCGTGAACTTGCGAAAGTTAGTCAGGGAGAGGTGTTTGAGAAACATGTTGTGGGTAGGGGCACGATATATCGCGCCCCTACAAGTTCATTTCCAATTCGATCTCGTCGCGCAGGGGAATGTGATTCTGTCCGATGATCGGAATTGCTGGTTTGACCTTTCGAGTTTCATTCACAGCGCCGCGATGAACAGCAACGAGTTCAAAATCGCGTCGTTGGTAAAAGCCGAGCGCGTACAAGTTATCGTTCGTGGTGACGAGAAAAACCCGTCTGCATTTTCTGGTGCGTGCCTCTTCGATCGCTTTTCTCAACAACATCGTCCCGATCCCCTGCCCTTCCCGCAACCCATCGATCGAAACCACTTCACATTCTTCGTTGGCTATCCTAAAGGTGATCAAACCAATCCAGTCGCCTGAATCGTCAACCACGAATCCTTCCACATCTTCGGGGTGATGGATCATGTCGTGCGAAACGATGAACTCGCCCGCCCAGTGCTCAACCCAGAACCGGCGCAGGCGGGGTAGATCTTCGGATGTCAAGCGCCGCACATTGGAAGTCATTAAACTTCCTGCTCTGCATCCACTTCCTGTTCGGGTTGCCAGACACGTACCGCCCGCTCGGTGAACAGAACGCCGTTCAAGTGATCGATCTCGTGTTGGAAGATGCGCGCCAGCCAGCCCGTCGCCTTGATCTTTACGGGCTTGCCGTGACGGTTCAACGCCTTCACGTGCACTTCCGCATGGCGCTCCACCTCTCCGATCAAACCGGGGATCGAGAGACAACCTTCCACACCCATCAATGTTTCGTCGGATATTTTGACGATCTCCGGATTGACCAGCGCCCAGACTTTCTTCGGCGCGTCTTCCTGCTCCTCGTCCTCCTGCTTCTCGAAATATTCAACCACGATGATGCGTTCCGAGAGCCCGATCTGCGGCGCAGCAAGACCGACGCCCGGCGCCTCGCGCATGGTCTCCACCATGTCTGTGATAAGGGTATGCAAGTCTTTATCGAAATTTGTCACCGGACGAGCTTTGCGTTTCAAGACGGGGTCGGGGAGTGTGACGATTCTACGCAGAGCCATTCTGTGGGTTCCTCTTGTTATCTTCCTGTTGATTCTTAAATTCGTCGGCGTTGTGGTGATAGGTCACCAGCCATTCCGCCATGCGGTCGCGCTCCGCGGCAACCGCGGCTTGATTCTTCTTCACCACGCGCGCATCGCGGCGGCGGTCGATATCCGATTGAACACTGGCGGGGTCTATGACATCCTCGAAGGTGAGTTTGTTTCCGCCCACCGTGATGTAGACGTGCCCAAAGTTGAACAGGTTTCCCAGCACCCCTCTGCGCTCATACTTGGTCCCTAAAATATTTTCAAGCTGTGCGGCATTGCGCGTTTCGGTGCCGAACGGTGTGCGGTCGATATCGACGATCTGGTCGGAGGTCACTTCGAACACATCGTTGCTCCAGTCCACGACCAGATAGATTAACCAGCCGATGAACAAAAGCATGATCCCGATGGTGATCAATGCCCATACATCAACGTCCAAACCGGTGGCAAGGGAGATAAAGGCATTGTTTGTATCGAAATATAACTGATACAGCCGCGAGAGGAACAACCCAACCGTTGCAAAGAATCCTGCCAGCGGCATCCACGAGTTCAAGATCAACACCACCCAATGCTTCCGATAGATCACGCTCTCGCCGGTTTCATAACGCAACTTGAGCGTGTTGGCACCGAGCATTTTCAACAACCCCGCGCCGGCCTGCCTGGGGAGCGAGGTGGTCGGCTGGGATGAAGCAGACTGAACTTTGGGAGGAACCGCGATCCCCAACCGCGAGCGGATCGCATCCTTCATGGCTTCCTTCTCGGTCGCGACTGCCGCTTGCTTCGTCCTCTCCCAGTATTCCTCGATCATTTTTGCGGCTTGCTTCGGATGATTCACGATGGCGAAATCGATGCGGCCTACGAAGGTCCGGACAATGACATTGCCATAATCAAGCCAGCGCCCAAACTGATTCACCTCCACACCGACCGAGACGATCATGCGCAGGGGCGATTCCTGGCGGCTATCGTAGATGCCGATCACCTTTTCGAGCCACACCACGCGTTCATTGGTGACAACGTAATAATCGTTGCTCCAATCGAGGAGCAGCCATATAAACCACAACGCCGCGGCGAGGAACGATCCCCACGCCGCCGCCGACACGATGGGATGGTTCAAGATGGCGAAATAAGCATAGGCAAAGAAAACGGGAACGATCATCAGCCCGAGGGGAGCCAGAATCTTCGGGTAAAGCGCCACCCAGTGTTTGCGCGCCAAAAAATACACCACCTCATCGGGTGCGAGCCATTTGAAGCGGAGTTGACGCGCCAGTTGACGGCTTCGTACCGCTACTTCGAGGTTATATTCAAGGTCGCGATGTTCCCGGAATAGTTTCTTGAAATCATCGCGCGAAAGCACAAGCAAGGTGGTATCTTCCAACGCGGTCACGGTTGCCGAACGGCGGCGATTCGAGACCAGCGCCAGTTCGCCAAAGTAATCGTTCTTCACCAGGCGGGCGAGTTGAATATCTTTTCCATCCTGCCGGCGCACGATGCGCACGCTCCCGCCAAAGATCATATAAAAACTATCCGCGGGGCTATCCTGCTTGACCACTACACCGTCTCTGGGAACGGGATATTCCTCGATCGCCTCTGCCAGGTCCTTAAGCGCAACATCATCCAACCCGTAGAAGAGGTGGATTTTCCTCAGGAACGCAATGCGCGCTGAAAGTTCGATGGGCATGGTTTTATTCTATCAAACTTCGCGTACGATGGCACAGCCATAGGCGGGCGTTTCGTTTAATTCCGGCAGGCGACCTTCGAGCAACGCTTCAACAGCCGCTTCCAGGAAGAAATGGGTCGCCGTTTTTTGACGGAACGTAACATCGTCCACCGCGCCGCGATACCGCAGGATGCCTTCGCGATCCACCACATGGACGTGTGGGGTGATTTCCACGCCATACAAATCGGTGGCGACCAGCTCCGCATCGTTGAGGACGGTGGGGATGCCGCGTGCCATAGCCGCCGCTTCCACCAATTCAGCGGATTCGTTCCGATTCATCGCGATCGAAAGCGCCGTCACGCCGCTCCCCCAGCGCGTCAGCCAGCTCACCAGCAACTCGTCGGTCCGCACCGAATACGGACATTCCGCCGACCAAAAATTGACAATGACGATCACTCCGCGATACTCACTCAATTTGTGTACGGTGCCCCGCAGATCGGGCAATTCAAAATCGGGAGCAGGTTGGTTTAATTCCATATTGAGATTATATCGTAGGGGCGAGGTCATCTCCCCCCGTTCATGGGCCGGGAGACCCCGCACCTGCATGATAAAATCCTCCACATGAAAAAATGGCAACTCTGGCTCGGGGTGTTCATCAGCATACTCTTTATCTGGCTTGCCCTGCGCGGTTTGCAACTGGACGATTTCTGGAACGCTGTACAGGAAGCTAATTACTGGTGGTTGATTCCCGGCATCGCGGTGTACTTCGTCGGTGTCTGGATTCGGGCGTGGAGGTGGCACTACCTGCTCAAACCCCTCAAAGAGATTCCTACCGCCACCATGTTCCCCATCACAACAATCGGATACATGGGTAACAATATCTATCCCGCACGGGCCGGTGAAGTATTGCGCTCGGTGATCCTCAGGCGAAGGGAGGGTGTACCGGTTTCCGCATCGTTGGCTACGATTATTGTGGAACGGATCTTCGACGGCGTGGTGATGCTGGCATTCGTATTCGTCAACCTGCCTGAATTGGCAAAACTCACAAGCGCTTCGGGATTCGTCGGCAACATTCAGCAGGCGGCGGTCTTCGGCACGGGATTCTTCATGGGCGCGTTGATCGCCTTCCTGATCGCGGCGATGTTCCCGCAAGCGACGATGAAAGTTGCGCTTTGGCTGTTGACCCATTTCACACCTCAACGCTTTCACCAGCGTCTCCTCAACATTTCCATGAAATTTCTGGATGGGCTGGCATCCCTGCGCTCGCCGTGGAACGTCTTGATGGTCTTTTTCACATCGGTCATGATCTGGTTGTTGGAAACGGGGAAGTACTGGTTCGTGATGCACGCCTTCGATTTCACTGTTTCGTTTTTCGCGCTGATGCTGATGAACGGAATCGTCAACCTGGCGACGACCATCCCGTCTGCGCCAGGCTACATCGGCACCTTCGACGCGCCGGGTATTGCAGTGCTCACCGCCTATGGTGTGGATCAAGCCGTAGCCGCCGGGTACACGCTCACCTTGCATGTTGCGTTGTGGCTCCCCGTTACTTTGCTGGGTGCATATTTTCTGGCAAAAGAGGGTATCAAATGGAGCGATTCGCTCCGGACGGAAACAGAAAAGCTGTGAATCTGCGCGTCTCGTTGAGTTATACTAGAAACCTGATCGCCTGAGGAGCAAAACACATAAAGGCAAGGTGCCCGCAATGGCGCAACCCGATTTCCATGCCCGAAAAAAATTGAGGGTGTTGATCGCTGACGATGTCCAGGAGACGCGGCGTAACACGCGCCTGATGCTCGCCACCATTGACGATGTCGAAGTGGTCGCCATCGCCTCGAACGGCTTGCAGGCGGTGCAATTCGCCAGGGAACAGCGTCCCGATATCGTTTTGCTCGATATCAACATGCCCGAGATGGACGGGTTGACCGCCTACCGCGAGATCGCAAAGGTTCATCCGGAAACAGGGTGCATCATCATCTCGGCAGAAAAGGACGCGGAAACATTTCGCACCGCGATCTCGGTCGGCGTGCAGGAATATCTCGTCAAGCCGTTTACCGGGGACGAACTCGAGGAAGCCATTGCCAATGTGCGCTTGCGCGTGGAACAGACCCAGCAACGAATTTTGCAGGATACGCAGGTTCGCAAACAACGCGAGGCATATCTTGTTCAATTGGCAACCGAATATGCGAAGACGCGCCGCACGGACGATCAGGCCATGGAAGTGTTCGAGCAACTGGCGGCGAATCCGCAATGTGACCCGCGTTGGCTGCAGACCCTCGCCATGATCTACGTGGTGCGGCAAAAATGGGACAGACTCAAAGTCCTTGCAGGAATACTCGAGCAGAAAAACAACAAGTGACTGTCAGCTTGAAATAAATTTCGTCCCGCGGTTTGGCTGCAAAACAAGATTGATTCGCCCAAACCAGCGGGACGTTCTACGGAGAGTACATGAAAATCGCGATCATCGGCGCGGGGTTCGGCGGCATGGCGGCCGCCTATGACCTGAAACTAGCGGGGCACGAAGTAATTATTTTTGAATCGGCGAATTATGTCGGCGGGCTCGCAAGCGGATTCAAAGAACCGCATTGGGATTGGTCGGTCGAGAAGTTCTATCACCACTGGTTCCAATCGGACCGTTCGATGCTGGGGTTGATCCGAGAACTCGGCTTGCAGGATAAGGTCATTTTTCCCCGCCCGTTGACGGTGATGTACTACAACGAAAAATTCCATCCCTTCGACTCGATCCTCAATGCGCTTCGGTTTCCCGGACTTGGATTTGGTCTCA
>CAZFDL010000118.1:0-8498 GCA_964517905.1 uncultured Anaerolinea sp.
AAAGACGCGCTCCGCCCACGTTCGATGTGCTCATCGAGATCGACCCCCGCGACCGGTTTGCGGTCCACACCGATATCATGTCGGCAGTGGATTCGCTGTTGCGCGACGCGGCCATGCCTCCCGAAGTGCGGATGCGCGACGCGGAAGGAAAGATCCAGATCGAGAAATCAGCGCCACCGGCAAAAACAAAAGCGGATGTAAAAACGCCTCGCCGCGGACTTCGGACTGCTTCGGCTTCCGAAGCGCCGGCTGCGGCACCAAAGCCGGTGGCAACCTCCGTCGGAGCGGCACTGCAAACCGTGCGTGTGTACGCGTATGGCGTTGCCAAGAACCGACTGCAACAAGCCGCCAAGCGACTCGGCGTGCCTGCCGTCGTTGTGCGCGATGTGTCTGAAGCCGACGCGCTGGTGACCCTGCGGACGTATTATCGCAACCGCCAGCAGACCGTGATGGAAGCCGAGCAACGCGGCATGCCGATCTATGTCCTGCGCGCCAACACCGTCGCGCAAGTTGAGCAATTTCTCGGCGATCTGTATAACCTGAGCGCCGCGCCGATGCGCGATAGCATGGACGACATCCGCAGTGAAACACAACAGGCGATCTCTGCCGTTCTCAACGGCGAACGCTGGGTGGATTTGCCTCCAGGTCCGTCACTGGTTCGACGCCTGCAACACGAAATGGCGCGCAGCGCCGAGTTGGTGAGTCATTCGTATGGCAAAGAGCCGCGCAGGCATGTGAGGATTTTCCGTGAATAGAAAGTAGGGACACGATATATCGTGTCCCTACTTTCTATTCATAGTTGCTTGTATACTTCACATTTTATTCATCACCATCGAAAGAACCTGAAGTTCAGGCAAAACCTCGCACATCCAAATTGGAGAAATTCAATGGACACCCTGCTTGATTTATTGAAAAACAACCAGCTGGTTATTCTAGGTGGCGCTGTGGGGGCTTTTCTCGGATTGCTGTTATCGTACCGGTACGTGGGAAAAATCCTTCGGATGCTTCGAACCTCCACTGGAGAGATTGCCTCTCTCCCTGCGGATGAGCAGGTCGAGATCGTCGGCACGGCGGATGGTAGCGCGGGTCTGCAAAGTCCCATCACAAAGACTCCCTGCGTGCTGTGGCATGTGGTGGTGTCCGAAAGACGCAGTTCAGGCAAAAGCTCCCGTTGGATCGTTGTGCACAGTAGTACCTCAGATGCGCCGTTTGATGTTTCCGATGGGACCGGGCGGGTGCGGGTGCATCCCGGCCGGGCGGTGGAACTCCATCTGCGGGATGACGTGAAAAAGTCATCCGGGCTATTCACTTCTCTGGATGAGGAAACCCAAGCCACGTTGAGCGGGATGGGCGTGAACACAAAAGGTTTTTTGAACATGAACCGGTCTTTACGCATTCAGGAACGATATATCCAACAGGGCGATCAGGTCTACCTGATCGGAAAAACCTTCTCCAAGACAGGAACCCGCGTCATGGATGGGGATGATTCTGCGCTCATCGTCAGCGATCAAAGCGAACTGCGGTTGCTGGGCAAGTTTAGCTGGCAGGTGATAGTGAATATCATGATCGGCGTCATCGTGGGTGTTGCACTTTCTTTCTATTTTTCAAACTGATCGATCCGACATTGCACATCCCTGTTTTCAGAGAATGATATAATCGCTTCGCAGCAAGGAGAAATACCAATGAGTACCACACCCACCAGTCAATTCATGGGGCGCTTTATCGTTACCGACCCTGACATTTCTCACGGCAAACCAACCTTTCGCGGCACGCGGGTTCTGGTCTCAGATGTGTTGGATCAGGTCGCCAGCGGAATGGCGTGGGAAAGCATCATTGAAGAATGGAACGACAGCATCACCAAAGAAGCCATTCAGGAAGCGATTCAGTTAGCCAGCCAGGCGTTCATCAAACATGCAGATGAATTTGTGCTGGAACCGCTCACCGCATGAACATCCTGGACGAAAATATCTCCAAAAGCCAACGCCAACTTCTCGAAAGTTGGCGTATTTCTATTAAACAGATTGGAATTAATACCGGGCGTAGTGGCATGAAAGATAGCGAGATAATCCCTTTCCTACAAGGTTTGAGACGCCCAACTTTCTTCACTCGCGATGATGGCTTTTTCAAACCGATATTATGTCACGCTCGTTATAGCCTGATTTATCTCGATGTGGAAAAATCTGAAGCCGCAATCTTTATTCGCCGCTTGCTCAAGCATACTGATTTCAAAACTCAAGCAAAACGAATGGGAAATGTCCTCCGCGTTTCGCATACAGGCTTGGCATGTTGGCGTCTTCACATCCGCGCTGAACTTCATTTCGATTGGGATCGATAGATATCGTTCCCTGTTTACTTGTCTACTTGTTTACTTTATACTTCCTTCCATGTTCATCACCCTCGAAGGACCCGAAGGCTCTGGCAAGACATCTCACATCCCGCCGCTAGTGGAGTACCTCCGCGAGAAGCGACATGTCGTCTTCCCCACGCGCGAGCCGGGCGGCACGTCCATTGGCGAACAGATACGCGAAGTCATCCACGATTTGAAGAATGTGGAGATGCATCCGCGCACCGAGACGTTGCTCTACCAAGCCGCGCGCGCCCAGATCGTGGAACAGGTCATTAAGCCGCGACTCGCCAATGGTGAGATTGTGATTTCAGATAGATACTACGACTCAACGATTGCCTATCAGGGTTATGGGCATCAACAGGATTTGGAACAAGTCCGCCAGTTGGTGAAATATGCGACAGGCGGATTAACACCTGATCTAACTGTACTGTTGGATGTGGATATTGAAGAGGGATTGAAACGAAAGAGGAAAGACAACGAATGGAATCGGCTGGACGCGTATACGGTTGAATTCCATCAACGTGTCCGCGCGGGGTATTTGGAGATGGTCAAGCAGGAACCGAATCGCTGGGTGGTTGTAGACGCGGGGCGGGAGTGGGAGTCGGTGCAGGAGGAGTTGAGGAGGGTGATTGTGGGAAAACTTCAAGGAAGGTAACACGTGAAGCGGGCGAGACAATCGTCCCGTAAGAAAAGAGGCGAGAATGACCGACGAAGAGCAATGGGTTCCCGGAAGCAAGTCCGAATTGATGACCGCCATCGAGCGCGAGTGGAAATCCCTGATGGATGTGGTCGAAAAACTTCAAAAGGCGAACAAGTTGACAACGCCCGATGACGGCGGGTGGAGCCCAAAAGATAATCTCGCTCATCTCGCCGAGTGGATGAACATCCTTATGGGTTATCACATGGATAAACGCCCGGCTCACGAAGTGCTGCGGGTTGAGCCCGAGGTGGTGAAGGGTTGGGACATGGAGGTGATCAACCCTGTCCTATTTGAAAGGAACCGCAACCAGCCTGTGGAAGATGTGTTGAATGAATTGCGGCGCGTGTATGCGGAGTTGGTGCGGAAGTTGGATGCCATGCCGTTTGAAGAGTTGCTCAAACCCCGCCATGTCGACGACCCCGAAAAACGCCCGATACTGTTGTGGGTGTTGGGTGATACTGCAGAACATTTCGCGGAACATCGCGCGACGATCGAAGAGATGTTCTAGGTTTCAATTGGTGCTATACTGTTGAAAATCTTGCACAGGAGGAGTTGGTTATGAGTCTCGATGGTTTTACGATCGTTTTGGGCGTGCTGGGCGCGTATTTCGCGATCCTGTTGGTTCTCTCGGTGAGCGTGGAAACCCTGCTCGAACCGTTCAGCTGGTTCCGCGGGTTGCGCAAACAAGCCAGCCCTGATGATGTGTTGAAATCGGTGCAGGAGTGGCTGCCCGAAGGTTCGGAAGAGGCGGTCAAGGTGATTGCGATTCAGGCTTATGTCTCACAAACCAAGACGAAAATGGACCAGGTGGATAAGATCGTGCGAACCTTGCGCGATGACGCCATCTCGGCTCTCACCGACATGGGCCTGGAAGCCCAGGTGGATACGGTTCAAAAGGATATTGCGTTGAAACTGGCAACGTTGCGACAAAAACACGCCAGCACCGAAAAGAGCCGAATTACCACGCTGCGGGTTGTATCGGCGTTGATCGGCATTTTCATCGCGTTTACGATGCAGATCAACTCGTTCCAGATCCTCGGCGTGTTGTTCCCCGAGGATGTGATCGCCAGCCTGAATACGCCTTTTGGCCATATCGGCGGGATGTTAGCCACCGGTCTGGCCGCGAGCGCCGGCAGTTCGTTCTGGCACGATATGCTGGGACGCGTGCGTAACCTCAAGAATCTCACAGAGCAAACACGGAAAACCATGAGCGAAAGCAGCGGAGGCGGCACCGGAGGCGGGGGGGCCGTCGGATAAGATCAGTGGAAATCAAAAAGACTGTCACCTCAAGTGACAGTCTTTTTGTATTGTGTTGATGCGTTGTTGGTGTGACACGATTTGCCGAGCAAATCGAACTGCCGCACCGACTTATTCCTCGCCGTCAGCTCCCGCGCCCAGATCGGGGACAGCCTGCTCGATCTCTTCGGGACTTTGACCTGATTCAAGCCTGTCGACCACTTCGTCGAATTCGGGGGGCAGCTCTTCGCCCATTTCCTTTCCCATCTTGCGCATCATCCGTCCCATCGCTTGAGGGTCGTTTTCCAGGCCCTCGAAGCCGCTGAGATCATCCGTCATCGAATCCAGGCGGGTATCGTCTGATTTCGCAATGCGCACTTTCGTCATGCGGCGGCGCACATCCTTGCTGTTGCAGTGCGTGCAGGTCACCGGCTTTTTGCCGTATTCTGCGAAGGACATGAACACGTCGAAGCGCTGGTTGCAGTTGTTGCAGATAAAATCGTAGGTGGGCATATGTCGTCTCGCGGCACTCTGAGCGCAGCGAAGAGTCTCGTTAGTCGTATTGGAGATCCTTCGCTCACTTCGTTCGCTCAGAATGACAACTCCTCAGGCAGGTATAAATCTATTTTAACGGAATCAGGCAAAGCTGTGGAGGGGAGCGTGAGTCGCCGTCTGGTAAAATTCCTCCATGTCCGAATTCAATCTCCACAACCCTCAACCGCTGCTTATCGTCATCTCGGGACCTTCCGGGGCGGGGAAAGATACCGTGATGCAGCGCATGCAAGAGCGCGGACTGCCGTTCCATTTTGTCGTCACAGCCACCACGCGACCCAAACGCACCGGTGAACTGCACGGACGCGATTATCTTTTCGTCTCGAGCGAGGAGTTCGCGCGGATGATCGATCAAGACGAGTTGATCGAACATGCCATCGTCTATGGCGATTACAAGGGCATCCCGAAGCAACAGGTGCGCGAGGCGCTCGCCAGCGGCAAAGACGTGATCATGCGGCTCGATGTGCAAGGCGCGGAGACCGTGCGCAAGATGGCGCCTGACGCGTTGATGATCTTCATCACCACGCAGAACGAAGAGGAGCTCGTGCAGCGCCTCGAAACGCGCAAGACGGAAACTGCCGATTCGCTTGCCATCCGCATTGCCACGGCGCGCAAGGAACTCAAACGCGTGGAGGCGTTCGACTACGTGATCGTCAACCGCGATTTTCAATTGGATAAAACGGTGGATACCATCCGCGCGATCATCGATGCGGAACACCACCGCGTAAAGCCCAGAAAGGTGACGCTGTGAATTACGATACACCTCCGTCTACGCCCGAAGCTGCCCCGCCTCCACAAGCCATCCGTGTTTCGCTGCCGCAGTCCGCGTCGTACGTGACCTATTCGATCATCGGACTCACCGTGTTTGTTTATGTGTTGCAGTTGGTGAGTCAGGTGCTCCTGCAATTCGATCTGCCGGTCGGTCTGCTGGCAAAAGACAATGAACTGATCCGCAATGGGCAACTGTGGCGTTTGTTCACGCCCGCGCTCGTGCACGGGGGTATCGGGCACATCGGCTTTAACATGTATGCCCTGCTTGTATTCGGCACCGGGCTCGAACGGACGTTTGGCGGCTGGCGTTTTCTTCTGCTGTACCTGCTCGGCGCGTTCGCAGGGAATGTGATGTCGTTCCTGTTCACGGATGCGGTCTCGGTCGGCGCGTCCACGGCGGTCTTCGGCTTGATCGGCGCGGAGTTGATTTTTCTAGTACAGAATCGGAAATTGTTCGCGCATCAATTCCAGAGTGCGATCGGCAACGTACTGTTCATCATTTTCGTTAATTTGTTTTTAGGTCTCGCCCCCACCATCGACAATTGGGGTCACATCGGCGGGCTGGTCGGCGGGTTGATGTTCACCTCGTTCGCCGGTCCGCTGTGGGATGTGGAAGGGATTCCACCCACGTTGCAACTTGTAGACCGGCGCGAATCCCGCGATGTGTTCAACGGCGCCATCGTGACCGCGGTCATCTTTGGTGCGCTGGCGGTGTGGGGGATGGTGAGGTAGGACGTAATTGATACGTGAGAATTTGAGAGGAGTGCAGAATTAGGCGTTGGAGGTTGCTCAGCCGAAAGGTGGCTGGGCGTGTTCGAGATCGTCGCGCCGGATGCGTTCGATAAAATGGGGGAGGTGAAATGGCTATTTTGAGAAATACTGATTTCATTACGGCTGAATCTCAAACACCGTTCCCGCGGATGTGCCTTGCACTTCAGGGAAGAATGCCTGCCACGCGTGTGCGGGCAGAACGCGATATTCGCCTGCTTGTAACGGAGTAAGCGTGTAGGTCAACACGTACGTGCCCGCGGGGAGGTAATCGGCGGTGAAGAGGATGCGGTCATCGCGGATCTGAGGCGGGTTGAACAGCCACCAACCCCAGCCATCGGCAAATGGGTCTTCCTCTTCGAATTGCACCTGCACGTCGGTGGCTTCAAACGATTGCTGGCTCGTCTCGAGGGTCTGGTCGAGGATCTCCGTCCCGGCGGGGATGAAGTCTTCGACCATGACGTAGTACGCGTCGTGAGGCAGGGTCAGCGTCAATTGCGCGGTGAATTGCCGATTGGAATCCGCTCGGATGGAGGCAAGAGGCGAGCAGCGCTTGGACTTTGCCAGAGGTCCGCTCAGGGTGATGGCGCAGTAGGCGCGTTCGATTTGCATACCTTTATCCAGCGGTTGAACATCCTCCACCGGCCGGTTGAGTTGCAGTGTTGCGTTGTAGTAAAGCCTGCCAAGTCCGTCTTCGCGGTTGATGGTCAGGAGATTCGGCGAGTTTGGAGAGAGGAATTCAAGCGGGACTGTTGCCGTGATCGGCGTGACTTGAATGCCCGCGATATCGCCGCTCGTGAGCGGATTTCCGTTGAGCGCGGCGTCGAACGCGAAATCGGCGCGTACTTCGCCCATGCCGACCATTGCGGCGTTGAGCGCGAGGATCGCCCACGCGTTATCATGACCGATGTTCCATAATTTGCTGGCATTGCGGTGCGCGGCGAGATAACGAACCGCGTTGGGCAGGATCGGATTCGCGGCGTCGAGTTGCGAGAGTACATACACAACCGTTGACGTTGTGTGGATGGTCGAATCGCGCGTGAAGAAATCTGCTCCAGTCGATTCCCAGTGCGCGCTGGAGGAACTAAAAACGGCGGAAGATTCGACATTGGAGATCAGGTCGCCGGCGCGTGCATCTGCCGGGTTTAATTTGTTGATGGTGAACGCGAGCCACGCCTTGCCAGCCGGACTCATGCGGTCACGAGCGTCGAAGAGTCCGTTGATCACCTCCTCATTGAAGGTGCCTGCCTGCGAGAGTGCAAATTGGATGAATGCCCGGTTATCGAGATACCCGGCATCGGGGTCGTTTGTGGCGGGCGCTTTGCGGTCGCGCAGATACGCGCCGGCACGTTGCAGCGCCTCGTCATTGATGATGGCGCCTGCTTCACGCGCGCGCAACAAGCCGAAAAATACATACGCTGAAATGACCGGGTCCGATCCCTCACCCGTTTCGCCGTAAAGTGAAGATGATCTGCCCCACCAGTTCCAACCGCCATCCGGGTTCTGCAAATAAAAGAGACGGCTCACGCTCGAATTGAGATTCGCATCGACGCGGTCTACGAGTTTCGGGTCGTTCAAGCCAGCCACGCTCAACGCGCGATAGACTTCGATATTCGGCAGGATGAACGAAATGATCTCTTCCGCGCTGTTCTCATTCGGTTCCGGCATCGCCTCCAACGCGGACGTGAGACTGCCCGCCAGCGACGGACTCAACTCCACCTCCAAGCCGCCGCTCGTGGGTGTGAACGTGCGTGGAAGCGAGATCACTTCCTGTTGTGTGCTTGCGCCGCGCAAGGCTCCACCCGTGACGAACGCCTGCGGCGATGTGTATTGCAAAATGGGGAGCGTTCCCCACACGGGACGGGTGGAATCCTGCAAAGCAGGCGCGCCGATGGTTGTCGCGGTGAAGATCAGGTCAGCGGATTTCGCCAGTGATGCCGTGCCCCACCATTCGACTCGCACGCGTCCGTTCGCCGGGACTTCAACTTGTTGGGTGGCTTTATCGGGTTTGTCGAGGACAAACCCTTCACTTTGCAGTGACACAGTTACGTTCAACTTGCCGGAGGTATTATTGTTGATCACTGCCGCCATCAAGGCGTGGTCACCGCTGACGAGGAAGCGCGG
>CAZFDL010000119.1:0-8314 GCA_964517905.1 uncultured Anaerolinea sp.
ATTCCCATGAATGAGAATCATCCGCTTATGCCATATACACCCTATGCGGCGAGCAAAGCGGCGTGTGACCATATTGTCCTTTCGTATTGCGAGACATATGGTATTGATACGGTTGTGGTCAGGCCTTTCAACAACTTTGGTCCGCGGCAAAATCCTGGAAGCTATGCAGGTATCATCCCGATTGCCATCCGTAAAATCCTCAATCACGAGCCAATCGAGATTTTCGATGATGGCGAACAGACCCGCGATTTTGTCTTCGTGCGCGATACAGCAAATGAGATGGTGAAGATATACGAGGAGACCCGGACGCGTGGAATGGTCATCAATATCGCGTCCGGGAGAGAAACTTCGGTAAATAGCCTGGTGGCTCAATTGAAAGCGGTAATGGGAGTGCCGGATCATCCTGTGGTACATTCCGCGCCACGTCCGGGAGATGTGCGGCGTCATTGTGGCGATGTGACCCGCCTGAAAGAATTCACCGGGTTCGAGGCTGGAACGATATCGACAGAAACACTGGCGGAAACCGTGGAATGGTACAGGAGTGTGATGCAATCATGATGCGGTTGAATATTCCTTTTACCGATGAGCGGGAACTTGAGGAAATCTCTAAGGTTCTTTCGACCGGTTATCTTACACAAGGTCCCAAGACGGTTGAATTTGAGCAAAAGGTGGCTGAGTACATCGGATGCAAATTCGCTTTCGCCATGAGCTCCTGCACGACAGCGCTGCATCTTTCACTGGTTGTGTTGGATGTGAAACCTGGTGACGAAGTGCTGGTATCCGATTTTACCTTCCCCGCTACTGCAAACGTGGTAGTGCAACAGGGGGCAGTGCCGGTGTTGGTGGATATCGATCTAGACACCATGACCATGAATTTGGATGATCTCCGTCGAAAAGTTACACCGCGAACACGGGCAATCATCCCTGTGGATGCGTTTGGATGCTCGGCAGATTACGATCCGATCAATGCGGTCGCCGGCGAACATAACCTGCCTGTGATCGAAGATGCCGCCACTTCCATTGGTACAAAATACTATGAGCGCTTCTGCGGCAACCTCACGACGCTTGGGTGTTTCAGCTTTCATCCTCGCAAAGTGATCACGACGGGTGAGGGAGGAATGATAACAACCAATGATGCTGAGCTCGCAGACCGAATTAGATTATTGCGAAGTCATGGTGGTGTGCGTGCGGGAAATTGGTTCCAATATGAAGAGGCAGGCTTTAATTACCGCCTTAGCGATGTCTTGAGTGCCATGGGTGTGGCGCAAATGGATAAACTGCCCCACCTGATCGAAAGAAAACGCGAACTTGCCGCAGCGCTCTCAGATCGGCTGGCGCAGATCCCGGGTATTCGCGTTCCAGTGGAACCGAAGTGGGGTGGGCACATTTACCAGTCGTACGTGATCCTTGTGGATGAAGGACTCAACCGCGATAGGATCGTAGAGGGCATGAAAGATCGCGGCATCGAGACAACCCTCGGCACATATGCCCTGCATGACCAGCCAATCTTTCAACGTGAGTTTGGATATCGTACGGGTCAGCTGCCCAATTCACACGCAGCGTTCACGCGCACCGTCACTCTCCCTTTGTATCCGCAGATGAACCATTCGGACCTCGATGCTATAGCTGATTCCCTTTATCGAGTTGTTCGTTCCCTTTGATCTGCTCATGACGATAGCTAAGGTTGTTTTTGTTGGCAGTAAGCCACTGGGTGTGAAAGTTTTAAATGCAGTGTATGCGCTTGCCCCTCAATCACTAGCCGGCCTGGTCACGTTCGATGATTCATCGGATGCGCGTTCTGCTCTGCCCCAATTCGAGGAATTTGAAAAGCGGACGGGAAAACCCCTGCGGGTATTAAAGAACGGTTCAGGGTTGGCTTCAGTCGTACAAGAACTTCAACCTGAACTCTGTCTGGTTGTTGGGTGGTATTGGGTGCTGAAACCGGAGATCTTGCGGTCAGTGCCTCACGGCTGGCTCGGTATCCACGCCTCGCTTCTCCCAAAATATCGCGGTGGCGCTCCGCTTGTTTGGGCATTAATCAACGGCGAATCGGAAACTGGGTTGTCGTTATTCTATTTTGATGAGGGGATGGATACCGGGGATGTTGTTGCCCAGCGCCGGATCACGATCGGGCCTCAAGATACAATTGCCGACCTATTAAGTCGAACGGAACAGGAATCGACGGATATGATTCGTGAGGTATATCCACTCCTGCTATTGGGAAAAGCGCCTCGGGTACAACAGGATCACAGCAAAGCCACATATGTCAGCCTGCGCAACTCCGCCGATGGACGCATCGATTGGCGTCAGCCTGCCATACGGGTCTATGATTTCATCCGTGCTCAAACGCATCCTTACCCGGGCGCATTCTTTTACTTCGAGGATAGACTGATCCGTGTTTGGTCTGCCAAACTTTTTGAATATCCGTATTTCGGAGCACCCGGGCAGGTTGTAATGGTGACAGGCGATTCTGTCGTTGTAACATGCGGAGAGGGAACAGGTTTGTCGCTAGTCGCTGTCCAACCGGAGGATGGCGAGCAGCAAATGGCGTCCGAACTCCTTAAATTTGGTCAACGGTTGAATTAGAAAGCGAAAGGCATTTATGATCGTGATTGTTGATTACGGAATGGGAAACCTTGGTTCCATTCTGAACATGCTCAAAAAGATCGGGGCGCCTCCCGCCAAAATTTCCTCCGACCCGAAAGAGATCGAGCAGGCAGATAAATTGATTCTGCCCGGTGTAGGCGCATTTGATACGGGCATCCAACGCCTGCGCGAGACCGGTCTGATCCCCTTGTTGAATGAAAAGGTTCTGCGGGCGAAGACCCCAACCTTGGGCGTGTGTTTGGGAATGCAGCTCATGGCAAAGATCAGCGAAGAGGGTGAGTTGCCCGGCTTGGGGTGGTTTGACGCGGAGACGATCCGTTTCCGTTTTGATTCGAAACAGACCGGCTTGAAAGTTCCGCACATGGGCTGGAACACGATCAATGTCAAGCGGGAAGGAACGTTATTTCGCGATATGTATTCAAGCGCTCGTTTTTATTTCGTGCATTCGTTCCATTTCGTGGCGCACGACCCGGCAGACGTGGTGACCACCACGGACTATGGATATGAGTTTGTGTCCGCCATCCAACGCGGTCACGTCATGGCTGCGCAGTTCCATCCTGAAAAAAGCCATAAATTCGGCATGAAAGTATATAAGAATTTCGTGGAGTATGCCTGATGTTGATGCCGCGCATAATGCCTTGTCTTCTACTTAAGAACGGCGCATTGGTGAAGACCGTCAAATTCAAGAATCCCGGCTACATTGGCGACCCGATCAATGCGATCCGCATTTATAACGAAAAGGAAGTGGATGAATTGATCTTTCTGGATATCACCGCGACGGTGGAAAAACGCCCGCCGCCATATAAAGTACTTTCGGAGATCGCCAGTGAGTGTTTCATGCCGGTAACCTATGGTGGCGGCGTACGTGATGTCGAAACAATCCGCCAGATACTCAGCCTTGGCATCGAGAAGGTCGCGGTCAACAGTCACGCTGTTGAAAACCCGGAATTCATACGCGCTGCGGCGGATAGATTCGGAAGTTCCACCATTGTCGTTTCAATGGATGTGCGAAAAAAAATGTTTGGGCGTTACGAAGTGTTTATCCATGGCGGACGCAAAAGCACGGGTCTCGACCCAGTGGAGTTTGCTACAACCATGGAAAAGATGGGCGCAGGGGAGATCTTGTTAACCTCAGTCGACCGGGACGGCACGCAGGAAGGCTATGATATCGAACTGATCAAACAAGTGACGGACGCCGTCACGGTTCCTGTGGTTGCCTGCGGCGGCGCGGGTAAGCTTGACGATTTTCGCGCGGCAGTAAACGACGCGGGAGCCTCTGCTTGCGCTACTGGAAGCATGGTGGTGTATTATGGCCGTAATCGTGCCGTGCTGATTACCTTTCCGGAGCGCGACAAAATAGAAGAGATCTTACGATCGGAGCTTTGATGAAACGTTGTGCGCGTTGTTTATATGATGAAACCATTCCGAGTATTTCGTTCGACGAATCTGGAGTTTGTAGTTACTGCCATATCCACGATCAGATGAATCAGGAGTATCCCACCGGCGCGGAGGGCAGAGAAAAGCTTGGGATGATCGCGGATCGAATTCGCAAGGAGGGACGCGGCAAGCCCTATGATGTGGTCGTAGGCGTGAGCGGCGGAGCCGACTCGTCTTACCTTGTTTATTTAACGAAGGAATTGGGTCTGCGTCCACTGGCGGTTCATTTCGATAACACATGGAACTCAACGGTAGCCGTCGAAAATATTCATGATGTACTTAATAAATTAGATGTGGACCTCTATACCTATGTGGTGGACAACAAAGAATATGATGATATTTACAGGTCGTTTCTGAAGGCAGGCGTGCCTGATACTGAGGCGCCAACGGATATTGGGCTGGCTGCTGTATTGAATATGGCGGCTGAAAAATACGGGATCAAATACATATTTGAAGGCCATTCCTTTCGCACCGAGGGTATCGCTCCATTGGGCTGGATCTACATGGATGGCAAATATATCCAGAGTGTCCAGAGGCGATATGGCGTCATCCCGCTGAAGACCTACCCAAATATGCTCATGCCCAGTTTTATCAAATGGACGGCGCTGCTTCAGATCAAAAAGATTCGCCCGCTTTACTTTGTAGACTATGTCAAGAAGGATGCCATGAGCATGCTGACCCGTGAGTTGGGATGGGAGTGGTATGGCGGACATCACCTTGAGAATCGATTCACCGCCTTCTGGCACACCTATTTTCTTCCCAAACGTTATGGCATTGACACGCGCCTGCTTGGACACGCTGCTTTGGTTCGCTCCGGTCAAATTTCCCGCGAGCAAGGGTTGGAGATGCTGAGCACACCGCAGGAATTCGATCCTGAACTGGTTGAGATGGTCAAGAAGCGGCTTGGTTTTACGGATGAGGAGTTTGAGCAGGTTATCCGGCTGCCGCGAAAGACATATCGTGATTTTGAAACCTACAAAGTAACGTTTGAACGAATGCGCCTGTTCTGGTGGCTGATGTATAAGCTTGACCGCGTGCCCAAGAGCTTTTACATCAAATTTTGCTTCCCGAATCCGGCCCAAGGAAAGTAACAGTGCGTATACTGGTTGGGATAACGGAAGTGGCGGGGATTGCTGCCAACTACACCAAAGGATTCCGTGCGCTGGGGCATGAAGCAGCGACGGTGATAGCGCGGCGTGATCCATACTTTACAGATGAAATCTATGATTTTGATTTTGATACAGTTCCTCCGCCGCGAGGGATCCGCAAATTACCAGCCGCGGTTTCACGACGGGCTCGGACGGCGTATGCATTTCCCCGTATGATGAACCAGTTCGATATATTCTTGTTCCTGTGGGGAGGTTCGTTCCTGCCGTGGAACATCGATTTTCCGATTCTAAAGCGTGCCGGCAAGACGATCATCTCGGTTTTCCTTGGAAGTGATATTCGTCATTCGCATGCCTTCCTGCGAGAAATGGAGTCTCTCGGAGCCGCTGATGAGGTACGCCCTTTCTTGATCTATTTGATGAATTCGCGGTATCGATCAAAATATTCCAGTAAGAAGCGAATTGTCCACATGGCGGAGCGATATGCCGACCTGATTCTTTCTCAGCCGGGTTATGCCCAGTTGCAAACCCGTCCATACATGCGCTTTAATATTCCTCTCGATTTGTCTCAGTATCAGTATCACTATCCGGACCGGGAAGCGCCACTGATTATTCACGCGCCAAGTAACCGGGGAATCAAGGGAACTGAGATTGTCTTTGACGTGATAAATCGACTGAAACAGGAAGGGTTGAAATTCGAGTTCCGTTTGATAGAGAACATGCAGAACCGCGAGATCCGCGATCTGTTAAGCGAGGCCGATATTGTCGTGGATGAATTATATGCCGAGACCGTGGCTGTCCTTTCATCGGAGGCCATGGCATCGGGTGCCGTAACCCTGGTGCGGTATATGGCGGAGTATGCCAAGGTGCCCCTCGGTTGCCCGGCGGTCAATGTGACCAAAGAGACATTACTACCGAAACTTCGCGAGGTAATCGTTGATCGCGGGCTACGAAGAAGGATTGCAGAGGCCGGACCGGTTTATGTGAAGGCGAACAACGACCATGTCCGCGTGGCAAGAGATATCCTCCAATGGGTTGAGCAGGGTGTGAAAAAATTTGACTTCTACCCGGAGTTTCACCGGCAATATGCTGCGGAGGGCAGGCATGAGTGATGCAACTCCCCTGCTCGATCGTGTAATAAAGGATGGCGCGATTTATGGCGCGGCCACGCTTCTCGCACGCGGTGTACATGTCTTGCTTATTCCCGTTTACACACGCATTCTAAGCCCATCCGAGTTTGGGATAAGCGATGTTCTCCTGACACTTATCGCATTGGTGGACATTGTGATTTCCCTGGAGATTTCGCAAGCGTTAATGCGTTTCTTTCCGGATGCTCGGGTTGGGCCGGACAAGGACGCGCTAGTCTCTTCCTCCTTCTGGTTTATTGCCCTTGGTCACCTGCTTGTCGTCGCATGCCTTGCCCCGTTTTCCACCCAAATTTCGCAGATGTTATTTGGAACAATAGAATATTCCTTGTCGGTTCTTGTTACGATCATCACCGTCTTTTTCTATGGCTTGTACAACCTGACGACCATGGTGTTGCGTGCCCGACTACAGGCGCTTCACTTCAGTATTTCGAGTTTTGCATTTGCGGCGGTATCAAGTCTTGGCACAATTCTGTTTGTAATAGTTTTTAATTTGGCGGTTACGGGAATTCTGCTTGGGAATCTCATCGGTTACCTCATCGCGGCTGGATTGGCACTGTATTACGCCCGCGGAAACTACACAAGGTCAGTTAATTTCCCGGAGTTAAGGTCTTTGCTTCGCTTTTCCGCGCCGCTTGTGCCGTCCAGTCTTGGTTACTTCCTGACCTTCTATATGAACCGATTTGCTCTCAATTTCCTTTTGACTGCGGGGGATGTGGGTTTGTATGCGGTGGCGTACCGTCTCGCGTCGCCGGTGAACATGGTAATGAATTCCCTTTCCAGTTCATTGACCCCGTTGATCTACAGCCACTATCGTTCCGAGAAGACTCCAGCCGCACTTGCCCAGATCTTTCGCCTGGTAACAGCTGGTTGTTTGATGATCATCCTCCTGCTTTCGGTGTTCGCAAATGAAGTCCTTCGCCTTATGACGACGGCCGAATATTATTCGGCGGTTAATATTATCCCGTATATCGCAGTCTCTGCCGCGTTGGCCGGATTTTATATTTTCACACCGGGGTTGTTCATAACGAATGAAACCTGGTTGATCTCAGCCATCAATGTCGGTACAGGTATTCTGAATATCGGGTTGAATTTTGTATTAATTCCCATGCTCGGGCTGACCGGTGCAGCGCTCGCCACCTGCCTTGCCATGCTTGTCAATTTGGCCGTCACGATGGTTTTCAGCCAGAAGCGATATTTCATTCCCGTACCGTGGCGAAGGATTCTTTTGGGCAGTATCATTTCGATATGTGTTATCGTTGGCGGGTTGTCGTTCAAGAGTGTCGGATGGAATATTGTAATCCTGAAGATCGCTCTTCTGAGCTTTGCTGCGATGGGTTTCATGCTTGTAAAACTTGTCGAAAAATCCGAGGTGATAGGGTTTCTCAATTATCTTGGACGCGAGAGCCGTTCCTTTCTTAAGGGAGTTCGTTGAGTTCTAATGCCTGACTATCGAATCTGCACGCGTTGCCTCATGGACACCACCGACCCCGACATCGTCTTCGACGAAAACGGCGTATGCAACCATTGCCACGACCACGACCGCCTGATGAAGCAAAAAGTGATCACAGGCAGGGCGGGCGAGGAGTATTTAAAAAAACTTGTCGAGCGGATGAAGCGCGACGGGCGCGGCAAGCCGTATGACTGTCTCATCGGCGTGAGCGGCGGCGTGGACAGCACGTACGTGGCATATCTCGTCAAGAAGATGGGTTTGCGCCCCCTCGCGGTGCACATGGACAACGGCTGGGATTCGGAACTCGCGGTGAAAAACATCGAGGAGACTCTCAAACGCCTCGGTATTGACCTCCATACCGAAGTGCTGGACTGGGAGGAATTCAAGAGTTTGCAAGTCGCGTTCCTCAAAGCCTCCACGCCTGATTCAGAAATTCCCAGCGATCACGCCATCTGGGCGGTGCTTGGTGACCTCGCCGATAAACTCAAAGTGAAATACATTGTTTCGGGCTTCAATGTGCGCACCGAAACGCACCTGCCGCGCGCCTGGTCGCAGGGACATTTCGA
>CAZFDL010000120.1:0-8275 GCA_964517905.1 uncultured Anaerolinea sp.
CGGCTCAGGTCAGAGAACAATCCAAATTTCTTCTTTTTGACGTATGACAAGTCCACGCTGGGGATACGGAATTTCCTGACCATTCCCAAATATTTCTTTGTTCCTGCGATCATTGAAAAACGCAAGGCGCTTGCGTCCACGGCGAGGCGGGCGGGCTGGGTTGGTTGCAATATCGATGTGAGCAATGTCCCAGAGTTGGGGAAAATCTTCTTTGTGCAGAATGGCATTGTTAACAGCAAGGATGAAGTCCTTGAGAAGTGGAGCAAGACCGAGTTTGTGAAGTCCACGGGGAATATCGAAGCCAAAGGCTGGTTGTTGGATGTCCTTGTTTGCGTGGAGCGAATCAAGAAGCAGGAATTTTCTTTGGATGATGTGTATGCTTTTGAAGGATATTTGCAAGCCAAGCATCCTGAGAATCACAATGTGAGGGCGAAGATACGTCAGCAGTTGCAGTTTTTGAGGGACAAGGGTGTGATTGAGTTTGTGGGACGTGGTCGATATAGAATGAAATTGACAGGCGAGTAATCATGCAAAGATATATCGTAAATCGGTTTGATGAGAATACTTTTGTTGTCGTAGATAAGAATGAACAAAGAGAAGTTTGTGTTTGTTCAAATTATGACGACTGGGAAGATGCTGAAGAACGAGCAAAAGATATCGTGAAGTTGCTCAACGGGATTAACGAGCAAACACCGGGCTGAGCGACCTCACCCCGCCCCCTCTCCTACAGGAGAGGGGCTACTCGGTTTGCGGTTTAGGATTCTCCCCTTTTAGGGGAGACGGGAGAGGGGTTTGCTGAATTTCCAAAAAGATATTTGTTTTGATAGATCATACAGGATGCAATGGCTGGAAGCATCGTGCGAAGATCATTTCCTGCGCACTTGGAATAAGGGTTTGCCCTTCTCCTTCCTCCAAATCTTCCTCCCTATTACAATCGGCGGATGAAAAACAACCGCCGCCTTCCCCTGCTCAGTCTTTCCCTCGTCTCCATCCTCGTTTGTCTGGGTGCCGTCACGGCCGTCTTCCTGCTCTCGGCGGATGCAACGACCGTCTCTGAAAAATTCGGTTCCGCGCTCACGCTGGGCGTCCCGTCCGCTCTCGTGTTCATCATCGCCTTGTGGCTCGGCGCGGGCATAGACCATTTCCTCGCGCGCATCCAGAACCGGTCCACGCGCAGGCTTGCCTCGCTCGCCGCGTATATCGTGGCTCCGTTCACGCTGTGCATCGCGCTGCCCGCCCTCGCCATCGTTCTCTTCAGCAACGCGCTCTTCCCGGCAAGAGGCTGGCAGGAACTGCCTGCGCTTCCCGAACCCGCGCAGGAGGTGACGGCGGCTGGCGATTCATCCGTCTACGTGCAGGCGGGGTCCGGTCAGACGTATTATTGCTGGTGGCAGAGCGCGCTCGAAGATTGCTGGCAGGACGCCGAGCCGCGATCTGAATTCGTAATTCAAAACAGCCTCGAAGACGTGACCGAAACGC
Organism: uncultured Anaerolinea sp.; assembly: GCA_964517905.1. Lineage (GTDB taxonomy): Bacteria > Chloroflexota > Anaerolineae > Anaerolineales > Villigracilaceae > Defluviilinea. The sequence continues at coordinate 1,480 of CAZFDL010000120.1, forward strand.
AAATGACGCCCGGGTCGAATCCCCCGCGTGGAGCCGTGCTGGACCTGCGCGGCATTGAATACTCAGACATGGGAGTCGAAGTCCGCGTCTTTTATGCGGTTCAAGACGACGGGTCGGTCTGGGTGCTCGAAACCGGCGCGGACGACTACGAGACCGGCTTCGCCACGGGCTTGTTCGCCACCCTTGCCTTCCTCCCGGCGGTTTCAGGTCTGCTCATCGTGTACCTCGGCGCGGGCGTCAGCGCGCTCGCACGCCGCGCCGCAAGATCATCCACCAGTGAGGCATGAATAACATGGAATCGACACTTCTCATCATCCTGATCGGTCTGATCGGCGGCATCGCCGTGGGACTGCAAGGTCCCATGGCGAGCATGATCTCGCAACGGCTCGGCGTCTTTGAAAGCGTGTTCATCGTTCATCTCGGCGGCGCGCTCATTGCGGTGATACCGATGTTGATCTATGGAAGCAAATTGGGTCAATGGCGCAGCGTGCCGTGGTACGCGCTCGGCGCGGGCGCCTTTGGCTTGCTCGTCATTGCGTCGATCAGTTACATGATTCCGCGCGTGGGGGTGGCTGCCGCGATCACCAGCATCGTCGCGGGACAGTTGATCGTCAGCGCGGTGCTGGATCACTTCGGCTTGTTGGGCGCCTCGATCAGGGCGTTCGACGCGCCGCGCATCCTGGGGTTGGCGGTCGTCCTTGTCGGGGTCTGGCTGACGGTGAAATGAATCTCGCGCTTAAGCCCGATAGGCTAGTGCCGAATAGAATTCCTTCAAAAACCGTGATGGAACCTTTGCCAGCAACCGCGGCTCGGTGAATCCCGCTTTAGGCGCGAGCGCTTGAAATGATTCAACCGTCAGCGGATGCGGCACCCAGAGGTTGCCTTTGTCCACGTTGTATTCGACGAGCAGCAGCGCGCCGTTCGGTTTGAGAAATTCTCGAACATGCCGCAACAACTTCTCCTTGTCTTTGAAAAAGTGCAGTGAGTTCGCCATGATAATGCCGTCGAGCGGGGGAATTTCCAGCAGGCGGGAAAAATCTTTATTAAGCAGAATCAAATTTCCCGCGTCGCCCTGAGCGTGTCGAAGGGTCGAATTGAATCGGGCGCGGTGAGAATCCTCCAAGTCTCGAAGAGCGGATTTATCTTTATCTACTGCATAAATTGTTGCATCCAATCCCACCAACTCGCGCAACGCGAGCGTGAACGCGCCGCTTCCCGCGCCGAAGTCCGCCCAGGCGCCGCCTTGAGCCAGATTGGCAGGCCGCAATAAATTGACATGGTCGTTGTGATTCATGCGCAAGAGTATAATCGCATCGGAGGCGCCATGAACAACAAACAACTTGCCGACACCTTCACCCTCATCGCCAACCTGCTCGAGATCAAGGGCGAGATCATTTACAAAACACTCGCCTATCGCAAAGCGTCTGAGAGCCTGATGGGGCTGGGGCGCGACGCGTCGGAATTCTGGAAGGAAGGCAAGCTCGAGGAAATCCCCGGCGTGGGCAAAGCCATCGCGGAAAAGATCGACGAGTTGTTGAGCACCGGCAAACTTGAATTTCTCGAAAAGATCAAAAAGGAAATTCCCGAAGAACTCGCCTCGTGGCTGGCTGTGCCGTCGCTGGGACCGAAAAAAGTGGGGATGATCTGGAAGACCTTGGGAATCACGAGTCTTGCAGAGCTTGAGTCTGCCGCCAAAGCGGGGAAGTTGCGCGACATGCCCGGCATGGGCGCCAAGTCAGAGAGTGCGATTCTCGAAGGCATTGCATCGTTATCGCGCAGGTCGGGCAGGATGCCGCTGGGGCGCGCCTACCCGCTCGCGCAAAACATCATCGCCCAGCTCAAAAAGGTGAAGGGAGTCGTCGCCGCGGAACCCGCCGGAAGTCTGCGCAGGATGCGTTCCACTGTCGGCGACCTCGACATCCTCGTTGCGGCAAAAGATTCCGCCGCGGTGATGGAGGCGTTCACGAACCTGCCGAATGTGAGCCGCGTGTTGGGGAAAGGCGAGTTCAAATCGAGCATCGAGTTTGGCGACGGCGTGCGTGCGCAAGTGTGGGTGCATCCGCCGCGGGAGTTTGGCACTGCGCTTCAATACGCGACCGGCTCGAAAGATCACAACGTGCAACTGAGACAGATCGCGCTCGATAAGGGTTTGTCGTTGTCGGATCATTCGTTCAAAAAAGTAAAAGGTGGAAAAGAAATATTTTGTTCAACGGAAGAAGAAGTGTACAAAACGCTCGGCTTGCCGTGGATTCCTCCCGAACTGCGCGAAGATAAAGGCGAGGTGCAAGCCGCCAGGGCAAACAAACTGCCGAAGTTGATCGAACTCAAAGACCTCAAAGCCGACCTGCAAATGCACTCCACGTGGAGCGACGGAAAACTTTCGATGTTGGAAATGGCGCGCGCCGCGGCAAAGCGCGGCATGAAGGTCATCGCGTTCACCGACCATTCGGCGAGTCTCGGTGTGACGCAGGGCTTGAAGATGGAAGATCATAAGAAGCAAGCCGCCGAGATCAAGAAGATCCAAAAACAACTCGGCGATGAGATTCTTGTCCTGCACGCGTCGGAAGTCGAGATCAAAGCCGACGGCTCGCTCGATTACCCCGATGAGTTTCTCGCCTCGCTCGATCTGGTTCTTGCGTCCATGCACACCTCGTTGCGTCAGCCGCGCGATAAAGTGACCGAGCGCGTCATCAAAGCCATCCGTAACCCGCACGTGGACATCATCGGTCACCCCACGGGACGGCTGATCCCCGACCGCGAAGGCGCGGATTTGGATATGGAAGCCATCCTGCAAGCCGCGGCAGAGACCGGCGTGGCGATGGAGATCAATGCCAGTCCCTACCGCCTCGATCTGGACGACGTGTACGCCCGCCGCGCAAAAGAGTTGGGCATCCCGATCAGCATCAACACCGACGCGCACTCCGAAGAGGATATGGACATGCGCTTCTATGGCGTCGCGGTCGCCCGCCGCGCCTGGCTGACCAAGAACGAGGTGATCAACTGCTGGTCCACGGATAAATTATTAAAGTGGTTGAAGAAGAAAAGATGATTCCGGTGGTCGAGTAGTCCCGCGTGCTCTTCGCGGGACGTATCGAGACCACCGCGCTATAAAGCAATCCCTGTTACAAGAAAACTCTTGAACATCGTTGGTCTCGATACGACGGCGGACGATCATCGCCGTCTACTCGACCAACGGAGCAGGCGTAGAAAGCGAGATCATATGAAAAACCCTTTTGGCGATCAACCGATCCCCGACTCGTATCGCAACCAGAACGAGCGCGTGCTCCAAAAAGTCAGGTCGGCGAATCTCCATGACCGAATTCTTGAAATTTTGCAGAAGACTTATGAAGAGGCGTTGGCAACAGAAAGCATCGTATTGAGCCGCGCGGAAAGAAATCGCCTGTTTTTCCAGACCGTGAAGATGGTGACGGATGATGTTCTCAAGAAACTTGATCGGCCTTCGACAGATACGGAGCAATAAAAATATGGATTCTCAACCCAACAAACGCACGGTCTTCATCCTCGCCAGCGCAGTGGATATGATTCTGAGCGGAATCGTCCTGCTCATTTACTTTGGTTTGTTTCCTGTGGATATTTCAGGCTGGGGCATTCCACGCTGGGTGATCGGCTTGGTCGGAGGGGTATGGTTCGCTGGCTCGCTCGCCGTGCTCGTTTACCTCCGGACGAAAACAGACGTCTCCGAATGACCGCGCTCAAATCCCTTTTCTTCCTCGTCTTCGTGCCGGGACTGTTCCTCGGCTATCTCCCGTATTGGATCTCAACCACAGACACTGAATTGTTTGCCCTCGGGGCAGTCGGTTACCTCGCGTTCCCGCTGTGGCTCGTCGGTGCGGCAATGATGCTCTGGTGCTTCTGGAATTTCACTGTCAATGGCAGGGGCACTCCCGCACCGATCGACCCGCCGAAGGAACTGGTCGCAGTGGGACTGTATCGCTTCGTCCGCAACCCGATGTATGTTTCGGGAATCCTCGCGTTCATCGGCTGGGCATTGTGGTCGCCGTCGCTTCCGCTGCTTGTCGCGCCGATTTTTTTCTTTGTGGCGACGCACACCTTCGTCACGTTATACGAAGAACCGACGTTGAAAAAGAAGTTCGGCGCGTCGTATGAGGAGTATCTCAAGCGCGTCCCGCGTTGGATTCCGCGAATCAAACCGTAGGGGCGAGGTCCTCTCGCCCAATTTGGAATATCACAGATGGCGGGGAGACCCCGCCCCTACAAAATGAAATGAACGCTGTCAAAACCATCCTCTACATGGGCTTTATGCACGGACTGTTCACGTTATACATCCCGTATCAGCTTTCCCTGCAAACTACGACCCTTGATCTTGGATTTTTTCGGTACCTTGCATTTCCCCTTTGGGTATTCGGCGCGCTCATCATCGTTCAATGCACAGTTGACATCATCCGTCGCGGACGCGGCACGCCGGCGCACCTCGACCCGCCGAAGGAACTTGTCATCGCGGGATGGTACCGCCACGTCCGCAACCCGATCTATCTCGGCGCGTTGATCGTCCAGTTCGGGTTTATCCTCTGGTCCGGTTCGTCGTTGTCGATCCTCTACACCGTTTTCTTTTTCCTCGGCTTCCATTTTTTGATTCTCGTTGTGGAGGAGCCTATCCTGCGGAATCAATTCGGCGCGGCGTATGAGGCGTATTGCAAAACAGTGCCGCGCTGGTTGCCGAAGTTGGGGTGACGCGGCGGGTCGGCGAGACAGACTCACCCGCGAAACGAGGCGGGAATCATTGTCAGCGTTTGGATATTGACTATAATCACCATCGTTGTGATGTTCCTGTATACGGCGGAGAGATAATGGGCTTCGAGATTCGACCCGCGACCGCGGCTGATAAACCCGAGTGGTTACGAATGCGGCAGATGCTGTGGAATCACCTGTCCGCCGACTATCTCCAATCGGACATGGATGCCATGCTTCGAGATCGAAAACGCGCCGTGTTCGTCGCCTCGGGCGCGGACGGGAATCTGGTTGCGTTCGTCGAGACCAGCCTGCGCGAGTACGCGGAGGGATGCCAGACCAACCCTGTCGGCTACATCGAAGCGTGGTACGTGGACGAGAACATCCGCGGACAGAAACTGGGCCGCGAGATGCTCGTCACCGCCGAGAATTGGGCGCGGGAAAAGGGCTGCACAGAAATGGGGTCGGATACGTGGTTGGAAAACGAAGCCAGCATCGAAGCGCACCGCAAAACGGGGTATTTCGAAGTCGACCGGCTCGTGCATTTCATGAAGAAGTTGTGATTGTGTAAGAGCGGGGTGACCCCGCCCTTACAATAACCACCAAAACGGGGGACGAATAACACCAATGAAAAATCGAAGGGCGGGATATACTTGCAACCATGAAACGCTCGCTTTCCCTTTTGATGCTTGCAATTTTGGTTTCAGCCTGTTCATCACCCGCTGAATCAACGGAGGCTGTTGTGTCCAACCAGATTCAACTCACCAGCGACGCATTCGCCAACGGGGCATCCATCCCGGCAAAATACGCATGCGTGGGCAAGAACATTTCTCCCGCGCTCGCATGGGGCGACCCTCCCGCGGGGACGCAATCGTTCGCGCTCATCGTGGACGACCCCGATGCGCCCGGCGGGACGTGGGTGCATTGGGTGTTGTACAACATTCCAGCAGAAACACGCAGCCTGGCGGAAGACCTGCCGGTCACCGGCAAGAACTTGCCACAAGGTCAGGGGAGTCCGTTCGTCGGCAGAAATTCTAGCGGCAATATCGGCTACGATGGTCCGTGCCCGCCCAGCGGCACGCACCGTTATTTCTTCAAACTCTACGCGCTCGACGAGACCGTCGGCTTGTTGCCCGGTGCAGACAAGGGCGAATTGCTGAAAGCCATGGAAGGTCATATCCTCGCGCAAAGCGAACTGGTGGGGACGTTCAGTAAATGATGAATCTGCTGCTCTTCGCGAATTTTCGCTAATCCGTTTTATGCGTGAAGATTAGCCTGGATAAGTGGATGATTCCTAACAAATGAGTCCATCACAAGATACGATCCAACGCGCAAAGGAATTTGGCAACCCGGTGATCGAGGGAAATCGCGCCACGTTCATCTGGGAGGGCAAGACCGCGCCGCACCTCATCAGCGACTTGAGCGGCTGGGAGGCGAATCCCAAACCGTTCAAACGCCTCGGGTCCACCCTTACGCCTGCCTCCTCCAAATCGATCTGGTCGATCTCCCTCACGCTGCCGCGCGACGCGTATCTCGAATACGCGTTATACGATCCCGTTTCGCAAAAACGATTTACCGATCCGTTGAACCGCAAAAGCGTAAACAACGGCGTGGGTTCGCGCAACAACTTCTTTTACATGCCCGAGACCATGCCCTCGCCGTTCTCCATGCGCCGCGCGGATGTGCCGAACGGTGCGCTCTCGAACCACCGCGTGGATACGTGGATGTTGCAGGATTACGGCGAGCGCGACGTGTGGCTGTATAAACCGCCTGTCAAAGACTCCGTGCCTTTGCTCATCGTCTACGACGGGTACGATTATCTGCATCGCGGTCGCCTCGCCACCATCGTGGACAATTTGATCGCGGATAAACGCATCCGCCCCATCGCCATGGCAATGCTCCAAAACGGAAAGAGCCGCCGCACGGTCGAATATGCCTGCTCCGACGCGACCATTGCCTGGCTCGACCATGAGATCCTGCCGCTGGCGCGTAAAAAATTGGACCTGCTCGACACCAAGGAACAACCCGGCACGTACGGGGTGTTGGGCGCGTCGTTCGGCGGGTTGATGTCCATGTATACCGGCTT
>CAZFDL010000121.1:0-8102 GCA_964517905.1 uncultured Anaerolinea sp.
TGGAAGGCGCGATTCAGTTTCAGGCTTTGGATGACCGCGGTCATGTTGTGCGCGAATAGCCGCGCGGCCTCCGCGCGGAATCCGTACCTCAACAGGCCTTCGCTCACGAACAAATTCCACGGCAGATGAATGGATTGGGAAACGGTCTCCGCTTCGGGCTGGGTGAGCGATGGGCAGGCAGGCACTCCGTACGGACGGTAAAACCGGGAGGCATCCAACAGCGCGCGCCCGATCATGTGCTGCGCGTGCGACTCGTCGGGTATACCCGCCCACAGCGGCGTGAACAACGTGTGGTCTTCGGTGGTGTAATCGAGCGTGCTGATGATGACCGTGTCTTCATCGCTGAGTCCGCGCACCGAAACCTTCGCAAGTTTCGAAAACGTTTTTTTCGTGGTGTACATCGCGCCGCCGGTGCGCCATTGATAATCGCCGCTCTCGATGACCTCGTCGGCAGGTTTCGTGGAGAATTGATGGATGCGGATCTGCGGACGCTTCGAGGCCGCGCTTTGGGTCTGCACTTCAATGAGCAGGCGGATCTGCCCATCGAACTTCAACTTCGTCACCGCGGTTCCCGAGCCTTGTTGCCTGAGCAACACTTTGCCCGCCAGGCTCAACCCCGTACCGCGCTCGCGATAGTGGTACAAGCCTGTCCGCGCCTGCCACGTGGATCCGATGGATGCGCGGAGTTTCGCGGCTTGCTCGTGGAGCAAGGTAAGTGAGTCATGCTCCTCGAGCATTTCAGCCATTTTGATCAGGCACGCGGCTTCGTTGTAGAGCATCGCTTCGAGGGCGGGGCTGTGGACGTGCGCGATGTTCACTCCCAGCGACCACTCATGCCACTGGTCGAACAACGGATTATCTTCAAAGCCCGTCTGCAGAACGTGTTTCCATTGCGGGATGCCGTCACGGTCGTCGTCGTATTCGGGTGAGAACCAGGCCCAGAAAAATCCCTGCAGTTGCGCGAACACATCTTTCAGGAGTTCCTTGTCTTCCGATCTTTCGTACAGCTTCCAGGCAAGGCTGGCGAGCAACGGCGCGGCGAGGTAACGACCACGTTGACCGGCGAGTCCGGGCTTGCCATCGATCGAACCATTTTCATTTTGAATCGCGAGAAAATTTTTCAACAAATCCTGCGCGGCTTGTGATGCAGGCAGAACATCCGAAAGATAATACGCGTCGAAGGGAGATTGTCCATTCCAGGATGCGGGGTAATCGGTGCCGTCACCTTTGGGCGAGTAGCCGTTATCGGGTCCGCGCGAGGAGACGAGGGATGGATTCGGTAAATGCTCGTTCGGCGGGAAGAACAACCCGAATGCGGCAGTTTGACTTAAGGCAAATGCCGCGTCCCATTCTTTGTCGGCTGTACGGATGTCGATCGTTTGACTCTCGTTGAGAAGTTCGAGCCGGGCGCGTTCGGCTTCCCAGGGTCGCGTGGCGGTTTGACGCGCCAGATCGAACGAGGTTTGCAACGCATCTGTCGCGGCTTGAACCCATGTGAGTTGACGCGTCGCACCGGGACCAAGCTCAAGGTCGAGAAGAAGCGAGGGATGAGGTCCCGCGCCGGGCGCGGGTCCGCCGGTCATAAAAAGGACGGGGAAGAGTCCCCCCGCCTGCCCCGCGAGGATGTTGACCATCTGTGCCTGCGCGGCGGCCATGCTTTGGCCGTCCATGGCGACGAGCACGGCGCATACTTCCATTTTGATTTTTCGAATCTTGTTGGATTTGTTCGCCACCGTTACGCGCCCACATACGGCGTTGGAGCCTGGAACCCAGTATTCGGTTGATACGTCAATGTTGGGTAATGGAGAATAATCAACGATGAGGAAGTTTGGGTAAAAACGGCGGACGGTGGGAGGCAGTGCGAAAGCGGTCGGGTCGCTGATGGATTTTTTGCCTTCGCCAAAACGGTGGAATATGCGCATGGATCTGGCGCGCAAGCCGTAGGTGGTATGCAGTGACAGCGAGGCCGGCTCTGCTCCGCCGAATTCGAGTTCCCAGATGTGGTCGTTGAGGTAGTCGGGGATGGAGAGGCGTGAATCCGCCGCGAGGGTGAGGCAAAGCGGGTCGCCGGTGGCGAGTGACCAGTCGCGCATAGGGCAGTATTGTATAGTGAGATGGGTGGGAGGTCAAAGGGTATAATTTATTCAGCAACACCACGGGTTGATCGGCCTGAAGCAATAGGTGAAGGCGTATCGAACCCGGCGAAACATGGATGCACGAGGAGAAATCATGGGAAAGTACTTTGAAGAATTCACTGTAGGGGAAAAGATAACAACCGCAAAGCGGACGATCACCGAGGCCGATATCATGCAGTTCGCCGCGCTGACGGGCGATGACAACCGCATCCATACCGACCCCGAATTCAGCAAAACGACGCCATTCGGCAAACAGATCGCGCATGGAGTTTTGGGGTTGTCGTACGCCCTGGGTCTCGCGTGGAAAACCGGGATGCTGGACGGCACAGTCATTGCCTTCCGTGAAATAAACGAATGGAAGTTCGTCAAACCGGTCTTTATCGGTGATTCCATTTATGCGGAGATGGAAACGAAAGAGACCAAAGCCCTGCCGCGCATCGGCGGAGGCTCCGTGACGATCGTGGTCGAAGTGAAAAACCAGAATGATGAAGCCTGCCACCGCGGGATGTGGACGGTGTTGATGATGAGTAAACCCAAATGATTGACGATTTACGATTTTGGATTGACGGTCGACAATGACAAACGACGAAGAGAACAAACGCCGAATCAGAAAATTGATCGACTCCGAATCCGATACGCGCGCCGAGACCCCGATCGAGCCGAAGAAGGACGAGTCGGAGGAGAAGCCAGCGACGACAAGAGCCAGCCCGGCGCGCAAAGTTACGCCGGTGCCGCCGCACATCGCTTTGGATCAAAACAACCTGCCGCTTCCGCGCCGAGTCCACGAAGTGGATATGGAAGGCACGCGCGTGTCGCCGGCCGCCTATGAGCGTGCGAGCAAGCCGCGCGGAATGACGGAAACGCGGCGCGGCGCCGCGGCGAGCCAGTCGCGTAATGTACGGTCCGCATCCTTCGATTGGAAACGCACCGGCGGATGCTTTGCACGCGTGGCGGTGTTGGCATTGTTCGGAATTGTCATTCTCGCCATCCTCGGCGGTTCCGCCTTGATCTATTCGTATTATTCGATCGCGCGCACTCTTCCGAGCGTGGATGATCTAAAGAATCGCGCTTCACAATTTGAGACAACGCGAATTTTGGATCGCAACGGGAATCTGTTGTATGAGATCCTCGATCCGACGGCAGGACGCAGAACATACGTGACGCTGGATCGAATCTCTCCCGCGCTGGTCGCGGCGACGATCGCCACCGAAGACAAGGATTTTTACGAACATCCGGGGTTCGATGCCTGGGCGATCATCCGCGCGTTGTGGGAGAACTACCGCACCGAGGGGCAGGGTGGAGGCGCATCGACGATCACGCAACAACTGGCGCGTGCGTTGCTGCTCTCGCCCGAGGAACGCGCCCAACGGACGTATCTGCGCAAAGCGCGTGAGATCATCCTGGCGGCTGAAATTACACGCCGCTACTCCAAAGATGAAATCCTCGAGTTGTATCTCAACGAAATCTACTATGGCAATCTCGCCTACGGAATTGAAGCCGCAGCCGAGACATACTTCGGTAAGACCGCGAATCAACTCACACTGGCAGAAGCATCCTTTCTTGCAGGTCTGCCGCAATCGCCTGCGGTGTACGACATTTACACAAATCGCGATGTCACCCTCGCGCGCCAGCAACAAGTGTTGGTGTTGATGTTCGGACTGAGCCAGGCGAGGGGATGTATCACCGTCAGCAACAGCGAAGTGCCGATCTGTGTGGACCAGGTCGCGGCCGTGCAAGCAGCGGATTACATCAAGACATACAACTTCATCGTCCCCAACATCAACGCGAAATATCCGCACTGGGTCAACTTCGTGCGCTCGGAACTGGAAAAGAAATACGATGCACAGACCATCTATCGTTCGGGGTTCATCATTTACACCACCCTCGACCCGAAATTGCAGGATGAAGCGCAACGACTCGTGACCGAACAGCTCGCAACCCTGGTTGACAGGAACGCGAAGAACGGCGCGCTTGTATCGATCCAACCGTCCACGGGCCAGATCCTGGCCATGGTCGGCTCGCCCGATTTCAATAACGACGCGATCGCGGGGCAGATCAACATGGCGGATAGCGCGACGCGTCAGCCGGGTTCCTCGATCAAACCGATCACGTATGTCGCCGCCTTTGAAAAAGGGTGGACTCCAGCGACTCTCATCTGGGATGTGCCGACGGATTTCCCCGATGGCGCGAACCCGCCGTATCAGCCCGTTAACTACGACGGAAAATTTCACGGACCCGTCACCGTGCGCACCGCGTTATCCAATTCGTTCAACGTGCCTGCCGTGAAGGCTCTCGAATTTGTCGGCGTGTATGACGACCCCAATACTCCCGAAAAGGACGGCATGATCGGCATGGCGGAACGACTCGGCATCACAAGCCTGACGAGCAATCAATACGGTCTCGCGCTCACGCTCGGCGGCGGCGAAGTGAGCCTGCTCGACATGACCTCCGCGTTTTCCGTGTTTGCGAACGGCGGCAAAAAGATCCCGCCCGTTGCGATTCTGAAGATCGTTGACTTTGAAGGCAATGTCATTTACGAATACCAGCCTCCACAGGCTGAACAAGTTATCAGAGCCGAACACGCGTTTCTTATTTCATCCATCCTCTCCGACAATCAGGCGCGCTCATGGATGTTCGGGACCAACTCGGTGTTGAATCTACCCTTTCAGGTTGCGGCAAAGACCGGCACCGCAGGCGACCCGCGCGGCGCGGATGGGGTCAACGTGTACGATAACTGGACGCTCGGCTACACCCCCGATCTCGTAACCGGTGTGTGGGTGGGCAACGCGGATTACACGCCCATGATCAACACCTCCGGCACTACCGGCGCGGCGCCGATCTGGGCATCGTTCATGACATATGCCGTGCCGCTCGTCAGCCCAAACAACGCGCCTTCACCGTTCATTTTCCCCCCGGGCATCACCGAAAGAATCATCTGCACGCTTTCAGGCGCGGAACCCTCCAACTGGTGTCGCGGCGGTCAACGCAGTGAACTCTTCGCAAACAACCAACTGCCTCTGCCCGCCTCACAGGATCTGTTCCGCCAAACCGAAATCGACACGTGGACGGGTTTGATCGCTGGCAACGCGTGTCAGGGCTTTGAAAAAGAAGACCTCACGATGAACGTGAAGGATGAGTGGGGTCGCAAGTGGCTTCGCACCGCCGACGGGCGTAACTGGCTCGAAGCGCACGACCTGCCGCGCAACCCGTTCTTCTCGCCCGACCGCGAATGTTCCGCGGACGATCCGCGCCCGATCCTTGAATTCACCAATCTCAAAGATAACGATGTCATCACCGATGCCACGCTGGTTATCAAGGGTGTCATCGATGTAACAAAAGGCGACTTTACAAACTGGCGGCTGGAATTCGGGAACGGAAACGATCCGGAGGATTGGACGACCCTGGCGCAAGGGAACAATGCGATCGAATCGCCCGGCGATATCTTCACGTGGAATCTCAAAGACCTCACGAGCGACAAGATCACGCTTCGGCTCTACCTCACCAAAGGGGAGGAATTCTACGCGGAGAAACGCGTCTCTCTGACGTTGAACCTGCCTACACCAACCCCCGCGCCCACGTTCACGCTCACCCCCTTCCCGCCAACCGACGTGCCCACGAACACTGCCATCCCTGTGACCCCCACCGAGACTTTGACTCCGTTCCCTTCCGAAACGCCGACGCCCAGTCCCACCACGGGACCGTAATCCAAGGTGTGTCATTTTGAGCGAGACAACTCTACCATGGTGATCGAGACCCTTCTGTCGCACACTGCGCCCCCTCAGGGTGACACGTTACAGGAATAGCCATTGCACATCCGTGACATCCACCTTCTTTTTGAATACAATTACTGCGCGAGCAAGAGAATCTTCGCAGCGAGTGTTACATGAACGGGAACACCCGCGCCAGCCTCAAACCCGGAATGACGGTGATGATAGTTCTGAAACAGGATCAACGCACGGGAAAACTTACCAGAGGCATCGTGAAAGACATCCTCACCAAATCGCCGAACCATCCGCACGGCATCAAGGTCCGTTTGCAGAGCGGGGAAGTGGGACGCGTCAAGGAGATCGTCGAAGAATGAAGCCGTCGTCACTTGGCGGGCGGATGTTCCTCGTGCTCGCCGCGCTGATCGCCATCCTTGCATGCGCGCCGGCGATGGGCGCGCCAGCCGTCCCTGCGTCTGACCCGAACGCCGTCCAGTTGTACATTCAGCAAACGGCCGCGTCCGCCTCCACACAGACCCAAGACGCTTTGCCTCCGCCGACGATCACTCTCACCTCTACCGCCACACCGCGAAGCACATTCACTCCGGAAGCCACGTTCACACCGTTTCAAACGTTTGTGCTTCCAAGCCCTTCGTTCGGGCAAAAGGTTCAATATTACCGGGTCAAGCACGACAGCCAGCTGGCGGTTTATGATTTCAGGTCGCGAACCGCCGCAGAAAGTTGGACCCTCAACCCGCAAACTCCGGAGGTGTTTCCGCTGTTCGTGGATCCAAAGGAAGGCACTGGCACGTGGCGGACCACCATCACCCCCGCGTGGGAACGATACATGGATGCCTTGAACGACAACAACGAGAAAAAGCTGAGATACCTCAAGGCTACCAAGACCGCGCTGTTTAACGGGGCGGGGTTCCCGCAAATGGAAAGCCTCACCATGGGCGGCAATGTCGTCACGCTCGACGCGATCCAGGGCGCTTGGGCACAACCGAACACCTTTGACTACGGCACACCCGGTTCGGCAAGCACGGAGAATTATTTCACGCGGCCCGACCTTGTGCATAAGTTCGTGGTGGTGGTGTGGAGCCGCAAAACGAAGTCGACCTACTGGGTGAACCCGCCGCAGGGAGACACCTATTATCCCTTCGTCGTCAGCAAACCGGTGTGGGTGCAAATGGAACGGCTCGAACCGTTCCCCATCCTGCCGATGCCGGTGATGGCTCTGGTCACGCAGGACATTCGCAAAGAAGCCGGCATCGAGAGCGAAACGACCGGTCAACAGTTTGCCGAGGGCGATACAGCCACCATCGTCCAATATTATCCCTCCGGTTCAGACGTCTGGGCGCGATTGCAGAGCGGCAGGTGGATCGCGTTGTTCCGTTACGACAAGGGCGTGCCCACGTATTACACCAATTGGTCGATGCAAACGCTGCCTCCGCCTCCCTAACATGAAACTCGGCATCGTCACCGATTCCACTTCAGACATCCCCGCATTTCTGATCGAACAACACGAACTCGAAGTCGTTCCATCCATTTTGATTCTCGATGGAAAAGAATACGCGGACGGGAGCGGGATTTCGCGCGAGGATTTTTACGACCTCCTTGCCTCGCTTCGATCGAACGTGACAACTGCCGCGCCTTCGATCGGCGACTTCACCTCCCGCTACGATTCCCTCTTTGCGCGCGGATGTGAGCACATTCTCTCCATCCACGCAGCAGGGACGTTGACCGCCATCCTCAGTTCCGCGCGGCAGGCGGCACAAGACTTTGCAGGCAAGATCAGCATCGTGGACAGCGGCTCGCTGTCACTTGGGCTTGGCTTTCAAGTACTTGCCGCAGCTGAAGCCGCCGAGGATGGATTGCAAGCCGCGCTCGAGGCGATCGAATCGACGCGCAAACGGTTATCCGTTTTTGCCGCGCTCGATACGATGGAGAATCTCAGGCGCAGCGGACGCGTCCCCGGCGTGGTGGCACAACTGGGAGGGTTGCTCTCCATTAAACCAGTGGTCGAAATAAAAGGCGGAAGCGTAAAACCCGTCGGCGCGGCGCGCACGACAAAACAATCCGATGAGCGCATGCTGAACCTGCTGATGGAAATGGGCGACATGGAACGGCTGGCGATATTGCACACCAACGCCCCCGCGCGCGCAAAAGAATTATTGAACGGTGTGATGGAGCGTCAACATCAGTTCGTTCCGCGCGACATTTTGTTCGTCAATATCTCCACGGTGCTGGGCGCGCATTTGGG
>CAZFDL010000122.1:0-5070 GCA_964517905.1 uncultured Anaerolinea sp.
AGAAAGGATGTATTGTTTGTGCAGACGGTAGCTTTGGACGGGCAGATCGAGTCCCCACGATTCGGCAAAGACCCCAGCGATCGTGGACGACAAAACAAGGCCTTCGAATTCATTGAGGCTGTCTGATGTCGCATGGAAGTAGAGATCGGCATCCGTGATCTGGGCAAACAGCGCCGCGCTCGGTAACGCCACGAACGTATACCCCCGGTCCTCCAAAAAGCGTCTCAACACAGTATGCTGCATCAGCTCACGCAGCGGACTTCGATCGCTGGTGTCGCCAAATCCCTCCACGAAACTGTCCAGGTACTGCAAATTCAAGCTGGATGAGATCGAAAGTTCCGTTTGAGGATAGTTCGAGGAAGACTGGCCAGCCACGTAGAATCCGCTGTCCCGTAGAAACGACGCGAATTCTGTATTGTCAAAATCATACAACTCGCGCAATGTATCTTCTCGCCCGTAGCCATCGAGAACGATAAAATAGATGTCGGGTGAATGACTCCCCCGGGCTAGCATGGGAATATCAAAGCCGCTCACGCGGTCTCTGATCGCTTCCACCTGAGTGGCAGATCGAAACAGTGTCGTGGCGACGATCCATGCTGAAAAAAGAACGAGCGTGGACGAAACCACATTCAGGAAAACTGTGATGGCTCTGCGGCGGGTTAGTTTGCCCCACAGCCAACGACTGGCAAACAGGAGGAAACCCGACGAGAATATTGCCAACGCAAGCACGCCGCCGAGCGGCGTCCGCCAGAAATTCGACAAGTCCAGCAAGAGTAGATGCGCGTGCCCTGAAAACAACCAGATGATAAACAAAGTCGTCCCCCAAGCCGCGTATTCAGAATCTTTGAACCTTGCGTTCAGAAGCTGGAAAACGAGAGCCGCAAGAACACACACGACCAACAACGAGCGAAACATCCACTCCAGCGGAACCTGCGAGGCGTTTTGAGCGTAGATGCCAAGGACCGCATAGACGGCGAACAGAAACGGATGAAGTATTGGCGTTCGCTGCATTTATTTACTGGCGTGGAGTTTGCGCGCTTTTTCAACCAGAGGAGGCAATTCGCTTAGGAACGTATCGACATCAGCCGCTGTGGTCTGAACGCCCACGGTCACACGCAAGGACCCCAGCCCCCAGTCGCGGGACAAACCGATCGCCTTCATGACTTCGCTCGGTTCGGGGTTGCCTGTTTTGCAGGCCGAACCGGAGGAACATGCAAAACCCGCCGCGTCGAGGAGCGTGAGCAGCAGGTTTCCATCCACCTCCTTGAACGCAAAACTGGCATGATGAGGCAGTCGCGCGTGCATGACGCCGGTAAGCCGAGACTCAGGAATTGATTCAAGGACTGAACCGATGATTTTGTCTCGCAGCGGTGTGACGTGCGCCACGCGCTGCGCGCGTTCTTCATTTGTCAACCGCAGCGCTTCAGCAAAGCCGACGATATACGGGACATTCTGCGTGCCTGCACGGAGACTGAACTCCTGCCCCCCGCCGGTAAGATGCGCTACGAGCGGAGTTCCCTTGCGGACGTACAACGCGCCAACACCCTTCGGGCCGTAGAATTTGTGTGCGCCGAGCGACATCAAATCCACGCCCAGTTCATTCACATCCACCGGTAGATATGCGGCGGCTTGTACGGCGTCGGTGTGGAACAAGACATTATTGGCGCGGCAAATTTCGGCGATCTCTTCGATTGGGTTGATCGTGCCGATCTCGTTGTTGGCATACATGACGGAGACAAGCGCGGTGTTGCCGCAAATCGCCCTTGCAACGATCTCAGGCGTGACCATGCCGTTTTCATCCACATCCAGCCATTCAATGAGAAAACCATCGTATTCGCCAAGTTGTTCCAGTGTCTTTGTTACGGCGGGGTGTTCGGCGCTAGCAGCGAGAATCCAATTTGCGCCGGTCTTCGCACGCATTGCATACGCCGCGCCGCGGATCGCGAGATTATCTGATTCGGATCCGCACGAGGTGAAAACAATTTCACCGGGCTCGCAGTTCAACACACGCGCGACAGATTCGCGCGCCCCGTCGATCGCCGCTTCGGCAACTTGTCCGAAGCGGTGAACAGAGGAAGGGTTCCCGAACGAAGCGCTGAAAAAAGGGCTCATCACGTCCAGCACACGCGGATCCACGGGCGTTGTTGCAGAATAATCCAAGTAAATCATCGCCGCAGATTATAGCATGATGAGAATAGGAACTTTGTAGGGTGGCCACCCGTTAATCAACAGGCAAAACCAAGTAGAATTGCGGCTCGTTGAAAGGAGAACGAATGAAACAAAGATTGATCGTTTTAGCAGTCTGCGCGTTGTTGATCGCAGGGTGCGGCGGAGGTGAAGCAGAAGCAACACCGACGAGCACCCTGAGCGCGGATGAGATTCAAACGCTTGCCATTGAGACGTTTTCAGCGGTTCTGACCCAGACCGCGCTTGCCGCGCCTACGGAAACGCCCTTCCCCACCCTGACAGCCTCAGCCACCTTTGCACCGTTCGCGACCAGCAGCGGCGGCGCGTTGCCGGTGGGTGTTTCGCCCACCACCAGCGGCG
The DNA here is from genome assembly GCA_964517905.1 of uncultured Anaerolinea sp. GTDB lineage: Bacteria > Chloroflexota > Anaerolineae > Anaerolineales > Villigracilaceae > Defluviilinea. Next base: position 2,548 of record CAZFDL010000122.1, read on the forward strand.
GCGGGAACACGTGTTATCGCCTGACGTTCGTCAGCGACGTGAGCGTTCCGGATAATACCGCCATGACACCCGGGCAGAACTTCACCAAAACATGGAAGGTGATCAACTCCGGAACGTGCGCATGGGACGCGGGATTCAAATTCGCGTTCACGGGCGGCGAACAGATGAGCGGCGTGACATATACATTGCCTTCAGCAGTCCCCGCCAATGGGCAGATCGATATCTCGGTCGCGATGATCGCGCCTTCAAAAACAGGGACGCTGCGCGGCAATTGGCGCATGCAAACCGCCGGCGGACAATTCTTCGGCGATGAGGTATACGTGCAGGTCATCGTGGGAGGCGTGACGGGCACAGCCGCCACCAGCGTCGGGGCAACAGCCACAGTCACGGCGACCCCCACAACCACACCAACGGTTACATTGACTCCCTAAGAACAAAAAAAACCTTCGTCTCACGTGACGAAGGTTTTTTTGATGAGCGGCATGATCGTCAAATACCTGCATTGCTTAACGCGGTGAGCAGGTTAGACACGGCAGAGGCAACCACCGGGTGTGAATGCTCGAAATGAACGAGCGTCTCCTGCAAGCGTTCAAGAAGCGAGTCGTCAGATTCCCCGTGCTCTGAACGCTCCAGCAATTCCTGTATGTCTTCGTTGAGAGCGCGCAGAAGTTCACGCCCTTTTTCATCGAGGGCTTCGGTGGCATCGAGGGCGGTATGCAATTCTTCGAGCAGTTTGTTGAGATTATTGTCTGTCATGGTTACCTCGCTTCCTGATTGTGAAATTGAGGATCTGCCTCCATTGTACGCCTCCCCTGCTTTCATTACAAGATATCCCGGTTCGCCTGCGCGATCTCGTCGTAGATCTTTTTCACTTCCTCTTTCATCTCTGCCGAGACTCCCGCCGTCTGCGGGATGAACTTGACCAGATCCTTTGCCTGCCGAAGCAGGTCTTTCACGTTGGCAATATAAGAAAAATCTGACTTGCCCAGTCCGGTCGAAGGGACCGGCAAATCGTATGCTTGCCGGATCAAAATGCGGGCACGGATGATTCGTTCAGAGGCGGGAATGAGCTTGGGCATGGTTCAACAATAAGCTATCCCAATTGTATTCTGGTTTTCGATACTCCTTCCAAAGTGCTTGCAAGGCACTGTTTCCGATTCGTTGCAATTACTCCTTCTGTATCCAATTTGAGTATGATTATCATCGGGAAGGATTTCCCATTGGGCATCTTTATTAGATCTGGGAGCCGCCAAGTTGAAAATCAAACCAATCTCAAAAGGAATCCGAGCAACAGATACGCAAGACGCAAGCCCGTTCTACCGTCTGGCGTTCAACGAAAATCCGCAACCGATGTGGATATTCGACTCGGAAACATACCGGTTCGTTGAGGTAAACAAGGCGGCGGTGAAAAAGTACGGTTATTCGCGCCGTGAATTTTTGCGTATGCGCGCCACAGACATCCGCCCGCCGGAGGACGTCCAACCGTGGAAGAAGTCGGTGTCCTCCCGGCGCGGGTTGCAAACCTCTGGAACCTGGCGCCACATCCTGAAGGATGGCCGCGTGATCGAGGTGGAAACCGCAACGCAAACGCTAAAACTCGGGGGAAGGAAAGTGATCCTCGCTTCGATCAACGACATCACAGACCTCAAACAAGCCACGCGCGCCATGGAGAAAAGCCTCGAGCGTTACAATGACACTCTCGATCACATGCTCGAAGGCTGTCAGATCATCGATTTCGACTGGCAGTACGTCTATGTCAACGATGCGATCGTGAAGCAGGGACGGCGAACTCGCGAAGAACTTCTCGGTCGGAAAATGTGGGAGGTCTACCCCGGCATCGAGAATACAGAATTATTCCGCATTCTCCGGCAGTGCATGGATGAACGCATCTATCACCTGATGGAGAATCGCTTCGACAACCCTGACGGCACCACGGGGTATTTCGAATTAAGCATTCAACCGGTACCGGAGGGGTTGTTCATCCTGTCAATCGACGTGACGGAGAGGAAAATCGCACAGGAAAAGGCGCAGGAACATCTCGAGCGAGTGCTCTCCTTGCGTGAGATCGACATCGCCATCCTTTCCAGCTTCGATCTGCCTACCACACTGAACGTGGGGTTGAACCAGGTAATGGCGCAACTGCGCGTGGACGCCGTGACTGTCTTGCTCTTAGACCCCGTCTCGAAAAGGTTGACCTTTGCCAATGGGCGCGGATTTCGATTCAAGGCGATCGAAGACACCGAACTTCGTTTGGGTGAAGGGCACGCCGGACGCGCCGCCTTGGAGCAACGGATGATCCTCATCCCCGATTTGAGTGAGGCTGTTGGGTTCATTCGCGCTCCTCTATTGGAAAGGGAAGATTTCGTCACCTACCTTGGCACGCCCCTGATCGCGAAGGGACACGTGGTGGGCGTATTGGAGGTTTTCCACCGCTCGCCGCTCATACCAGACCAGGATTGGCTAAACTTTCTGGACGTGCTCGCCGGGCAGATAGCCATCGCCGTGGACAACGCCAACCTCTTC
>CAZFDL010000122.1:5170-8092 GCA_964517905.1 uncultured Anaerolinea sp.
ATGCGAATGCATCCGGTGTACGCCTTTGACCTGCTCTCGAACATCACCTACCTGCGCGAGGCGCTTGACATTCCGTATTGTCACCACGAAAAATGGGATGGTACCGGCTATCCGCGTGGATTAAGAGAGACCCAGATCCCGCTCGCAGCCCGCATCTTCACCGTGGTGGACGTGTACGACGCGCTCACCTCGGATCGCCCGTATCGTAAAGGCTGGTCACGCGAAGAGACTCTGGATTACATCCGCGCGCAATCAGGGCAGTATTTCGACCCGCAAGTCGTGGAAGCCTTCCTTCAATTGATCGAAGCATAATGCTGGTCCGCTTTCTCCTCAGCGTGCACTTTCGTTGTACAATCAGACAGCGGAATTCGCAAATCATCAGGCTCGAGGAGAACATCATGGATGACTTTTCTGTTAAGACTGAACGCAACGGACTGGCGACCGTCGTCACAATCGCAGGCAGGGTGGATTCGGTTACCGCAGCGACGCTGGATGATGCCTTGGGGAAAATCGCGCGGGAGAACAAGCGGATCGTGCTCGACATGAAGAGTGTTACGTATTTATCATCGGCCGGTGTGCGAGCCATTCTCAAGGTTTCGCAGAGCGCACAAAAATCGGGGGGCGGGGTGAGGCTGGCGAAGATTCCCACCCGGGTTGCTGAAGTGCTCGAAAATGTGGGGGTGATATATACATTGAAACCATTCCCGTCGGTGGAGGCAGCGGTATCCGATTTTTAACTTTCAGCACATTGGACTTTGCCCTTTCGTGGGCGGCTTGAAAATCCAGATCAGGGGAGTCTTATCAACGCAGACCATCAATCCTTTCATGGAAAGCGAAAATTACTCATCCGTATCTAATTTGCTTGGACATCAGGGGGTTATGGTGCCATTATAATAATCCCATGCGTTCACAACGGATCATTGCTTGTTTAATCTTCATCGCTTTCGGCGCTGGGATCTTCATCCGTCCTCGCGCGGCTCAAGCGGAGGAGATCCACCCCGCACCATCGACGCAAGTCAGCGCATATGAATTGATCATTGCGATGAACACACTGCGCGTATCGTACGGACTTCCCGCGCTTATCGAGGATCCCATTGTCAATGCTGTCGCGCAATCCACTGCGCAAATCATGGCGGCGAACAGCATGTCGTGGCATATGGGCGATGTGCGCGGACGTATTGCCGCGGCAGGCTACGGCAACGGCGGGACAGTGTGGGCAACGGAAAACTTCGCCGTGAGCAGCGGCGGCATGGGCATTGACGAGATCATGGCGGTATGGGCGGACCCGGACCACATGCGCCCGGCGGTCACTCCCGCATATTGCCATGTAGGGGCTGGAGTCGCCACCGTAAACGGAAAGACATATTACGTCCTGCAAGCCGCGTATGTTTCCGGGCAGGAGTGCGGAAGTTATACATCCGTCGGGGGCGTATCCGCCTCAGGAACGGGTATCAGCCCGATCCCCCAATTGATCGTCCCCGTCCAAATCGCAACGCCGGATGCGGACGGAAAGATCTTTCACGTGGTCCAGTCGGGGCAATCATTCTGGTCGATCGCGGTTGCGTATCGAATCACGATCCAAGATCTGGAGCGCTGGAACAACCTGACGCGCGATACACCCTTGCAGGCGGGTCAGCGGCTGTTCATCCCAGGCAAGGATACCCAGGGATTTGCCACACCGACTCCGCGCGGCATGGTCGTAACGCAAACCCCCGATGGGCATGGAAAAATTGTTCACGTCGTTCAACCGTATCAAGCGCTGTTCACCATTGCGGACGCGTATGACGTTCCGATGGATCGGATCCTGGAATTGAACGGGCTTCAAGCGGATTGGCCCCTGCAGATCGATCAGAAACTTGTGATCTCGCCGGGAAATATCACTCCGAGCCCGACGTTGAGCGCGATTCAAAAACTCACACCCGATGCAAACGGCAATTACTATCACACGGTTCATAGCGGAGAAACACTTTCGGGCATCGCGGACCTGTACGATGTGCCCCTTTCTGACCTGATGAACTGGAACGGGTTGGGCGCGACATCGGTCATCATCCCGAATCAAAAATTGCTGCTGCGCGTCACGCCGCCCGCCACCCCAACATCCACGCCGGCGCCAGCGACGATCACTCCTTCGCCAAGTCCGTCAACAACCTCAGCGCCATGGACACCAACCGCGCCGGCGGAGAGCTCTCCCGCCGAGGAGACATCAGGCAGGTTTGGAATTGGTTTAATTTTTGTCCTGGGATTCGTTCTGGTCGGCGGGTTGTTGTGGTGGAGGTTTGGGAGTAAAGAATAAGATTGGTGCAAGTCGAAACTCCGTATGAAGTTACATCCAACACTGTTCCTACGTTTCGAGGACGCTCAGACATCAACTTCTTGATTGGCTCATAAAATACGTCCTTGGATACCAGCCGAGCCACCCCAACGCTGGCATCTACGACAATGAACATTATCGCCGCGAGTCTGATACGGCACGCGCGGCGGAGACACCCTTGGGCTAACGCGCCGATCTCCGCGGCAAGATGATCGAGTTTCCCCAGTTCTTCGCGTCCTTCTATTTCCGTTCACTTTTGACGGGAAAGAACAATGCGACCACATCACCGTGATATGTGACATGCACTTCCTTCCCAGTCTCACGCGCCATACGCACCAATTCGCTGGCTAGCTGTTTCAGTTCTCGATTTCCAACAGTGACCATGTTTATATCCAGTCTGTTACTCCATTTGTGGATACATCATAACAACACAAAAGCGGACGAGGAATCTCGCCCGCTTAAAGTTTCAACGTTCAATCATTCAACCTGCAAACCGTCTTAACACTCACTAAACCCGCACGCGTAACATTTGCGGCAACCCTCTTCATTCACCACTGCGGCTTCGCCGCATTCAGGGCACAGGTCACCGATGCGCATTACTTTCTGCGCGG
>CAZFDL010000123.1:0-4654 GCA_964517905.1 uncultured Anaerolinea sp.
GCGTTGTGGCTTCCCACCGAAAAAGCCGTGCGCGTCGCATTGCGGACCCAACAGATTCTCGCGCACGAATCGGGTGTGGCCGACTCGGTCGATCCGCTGGCTGGTTCGTACCTGATCGAATATCTCACAGACGAGATCGAAAATCGCGCGCAGGAGTACCTTGCCAAAATTGACGACATGGGCGGGGCGTTGCAGTCCATTGAAAAAGGATTTATGCAAAATGAAATTCAAAACGCCGCCTACGCCGCGCAACAGGCGATCGAACGCAAAGAGCAGATCGTGGTGGGCGTCAATCAGTTTCAGGTGGAGGAAAAGATCACGTTGGAACGTTTGCAGGTTGACCCGTCGATAGAGTTGGGACAGAGGGAGAGGTTGAAAGAGCTAAGGAAAAGAAGAAAGAAAGAAAGAGTAGACGAATTGCTCGGCAAATTGGTGAACGCCGCCAAGGGAGATGAGAACCTCATGCCGCTCTTCATCGAATGCGTCGAACACGACATCACGCTGGGCGAGATCTGCAATACTTTACGACAAGTCTGGGGAGAATATGTTGCCCAAGGATTCTAATATGCAACACGCTGAGAGGCGTGCCTGCCCCCGTTCTTTGGGGGTGAGGGCGAGTACGTGGCGCAGGGGTTTTAGAAACATGAGATCAATCGATGCTAACTTGAACTGAAAGAAAAGAGGAGTATGCCATGAAGAGCCCCATTCGACTATTATGTACCGTTATCATCATTTTTACGCTTACCGGCTGCAGGCTGGGGCGAGGCGACAACCAGAAACCTGCCGCCCAGGCAACGAAGACCGCGAGGCCCGCTGAGACCGCCGCGCCTGTGGTTGCCGGATTGACTTCAACGCCCGGACCCGATGGCATGTACGTCACGCCGGTGACGTACGAAGTGGGCGTGTTCGACAACTACGAAGTCTACGATGCGGAACGCGACCGCACCTTCCCGATTTTAATTCGTTATCCGGTTGATGCGCCGGGACCTCTTCCGTTGATCATCTGGTCACATGGCGGGGGATATAACGACAAAGGTCACCACCAGAACAATGAATGGGGGACCGTGCTGGCAAGTGCTGGATACGCCGTCATTCACATCGCGCATGTGGAAGATGAAGCCGGCGCGCACTGTGTCGCCCTGCAAATCCCTGCCGATGAATGTGAAACCTCAGATTTTAGTAAAGAGGTCAGGGAAGGCGGCACGATCCCGTCGCCGTGGTATCACAAACCGCTGGATGGAATCGCCGTGCTCGACGCCCTGGAGAACATCGAACGCGCCGCAAACCTGACGTTTGACCGCGAACGAATCGGCGCGGCTGGGTGGTCCGGGGGAACCGTCATGGTGATGGGGATGGCGGGTTCGGTCCGGGATGTGTCGCCAAGCGTCCACAACTTCACGTCGTTCGAACCCCGCGTCAAGGCATTTCTAGCCAATTCGCCGCAAGGCATCGGAGCCATCGGGTACACAGAAACATCGTGGGACGGAATCACGGGTCCCGTACTGGTTGCCACGGGCAAAGCGGATAACACCCCCAATGAGCAGGCGCCTGCCCGGTTGGATTCGTTCGAGCACATGCCCGGTCCCGATAAATATTTACTTTACATCGATTCTACCGATGCCAACCACACCACATTCGGCTTGGGAAGCGACGGCGCGCGGGAATTACAACCCTACGTTGCGGCAACCGCCCTCGCATTTTTCGACGCGTATTTGCGCGATTATCCGCAGGCGCTGGCGTGGCTCAATTCGGATGGCGTGAGCGTGTGGAGCAGTGGTGTCGCGACAATTACCGTAAAGTAATCATAAAACAGGGACATAGATAACCCGCAATACAGTCTGAAGATACATGGATTGAATTTCTGCCTGAGCGTAGAATCCTCCTGAAATCAAAAGGAGATTCGCATGGAAAAAATTGATTCACTTGTAAACGGTTTTCTCGGGCAGAAAAGGATCGCCGTGGTTGGCGTGTCGGACAAGCGCGAAACGGGATGCAACCTCGCCTACAAGAATTTCAAGGACAGCGGCTATCAAGTGTACGCGGTGAACCCGCGCATCGCTTCTTTCCAAGGGGACGCCTGTTACCCTGACTTGAAGTCAATACCCGAGAAGCCGGATGCTGTTTTCATTCTTGCCAACCCCAAAGTGACGGATCAGATCGTCGGTCAATGCGTGGAGTTGGGAATCAAACACGTGTGGATGCACTGCATGATGGGCACCAAACCCGGCCTGGCGGGGGGTATTACCAGTGTCTCATCTGAGGCGGTAGAGGTGTGCAGAGCCAATGGGATCGCCGTCATTCCAGGAACGTGCCCAAATCAATTCTTGCGACCTGATTTCGCTCACAAAATGATGCGGGGCTTGTGGCGCGCATTGGGATTCATGCCCGCAGTTTGAAATCTGATAGGTGAAAAAAGACCCGAGTTGCAGAACTCGGGTCTTTGTGGATTCATTGCCCCCCTGTAGGCTCCCCTCTGCTCCCCCGGCATACAAAATTCCCCTTATATTGATATGCAAATTGTAGACAAATCTTTGGCAAAGTCCAGCTTTTACATTTACAATTAGGTCAAAGATTTCTTTGAATCGAATGGAGGCAGGCTTTCATGGAACGCAAGGACTTTGGTCAACTGGTCGCAACCTTGCGGCAGGATCTGGGCTGGACACAATTCAAGCTCGCCGAAGTCGCGGAAATCGACGAGCCGGTGATAAGCCAGATCGAACGAGGTGTAAAAAGGTTTCTCGATCCCGACCTGTTATTCAAGCTCGCCAACGCCCTGCAGTTAACCACCCTAGAACGGCGGGAATTTGTACTCGCGGCAAGCGGACTTGATGAACAAAAGATCGTTCGTCAAGCCTCCGCGAGCGTCAAGACGGATGTTTTCGATTTCAAGAAAATTCTCGAACGGATGGTTGGATTGGTGGAGGCGATCCGCCTGCCGGCATTTCTAACCGATGTCTACGGGGATGTGCTTGCCGCGAATTTGACAATGCTCGCGTTTTATGCCGTACCGAAAACGATGATCGAGAGTGGTGCGCACATGCCCGGCGGGTACAATATCGTCCGCGCGAATTTCGGACGCGAACTCATCGTGCGCGACCGGTTTGTCGATGGTTGGGACAGTTACGCCATCGGTTCAATGCGCGCTTTTCGCGTGAACAGTCTGCGCTATCGTGCAAAGCCGTATTTCAAGTATTTGATAAAAGCGTTTCGGAACCCGCTTGAATTTCCCCTGTTCGAGCGGTTCTGGAATTTGGTCTCGTCCACCGAGCAGGATAAGGAAACGAACGTGGACCATTTTACATACAATCATCCTGAATACGGGGCATTGAGTTATCTCGCCACATCGACGATTGCAATTACTTCATACGGAGAACTCTTTCTGGTTCATAACATCCCCCTGGATGAACAGACCGAACAGGTATTTACGAAAATAAACCAAAGTGTCGGACCGGGCGTCATCCGCCTGGCTCCCTGGCCTCAAAAGTCGATGCCCTAAGCAGAATTCCCCAATGGGGGCTTATGAGCTACGGACGGAACCTGTGATAAAATACGCCCCCGGGCGTAGTACCCTTCGCCCGCGAAAAATCCAAAGAAAGAAGGGCTTGAACGAACATGAAAGTAATGCTGGTCAAAGACGTGTACAAACTTGGACGTGCGGGGGATATTAAGAAGGTCGCCGATGGATACGGACGCAACTTTCTCCTCCCGCAAGGCTTGGCTGTGCTTGCTACTGTCGGCGCGCTCAAACAGTCTGAGAAGATCCGCGCGCAGGCTGAGATCAAGCGTGCAGAGCTCAACAACGAATTGAAAGACCTGGCCGCGCAGATCGGCGCCGTTGTCCTCAACTTTGCTGCCAAAGCGGGCGAGACCGGGAAACTCTACGGCTCGATCACCACGCAGGATGTGGCGACCGCGATACAGGAGCAGACCCGTTACGAGGTCAAGAAACAGCAGATCGATATACAACCCATCCGCAATTTGGGTGAGTTCAAGGCGCGTGTCCGCCTGACGATGGACCTCGTTCCTGAAGTGAAGATCATTGTTTACCGCGAGGGCGAAGCGCACGATGCAGGGTCTGCTGAAACGGCAGAGGCGGAAGTTCCCGCCGAAACCACAGAAGCGCCAACGTCCTAACGAAAGCCTCTCCAACCATGGCATCACCAGCATATTCCCGTCGGATGGGGCGCTGGTGATGTTTCATTTCACCTAATGCAAACCATCGGTCAAACACTCAAGCAGGCGCGCGAATCGAAACGCCTCACGCTCGAAAAGGTCTTTGAAGCGACGCGCATCCGCGTGGCGTACCTGCGGGCTTTGGAATCGGATGATCTCACCGCCATGCCCTCCCCGGTGCAGGCGCGCGGGTATTTGCGCAACTATGCCGAGTTTCTGGGCTTGAATTTCGACCAACTTCTCGATGAAATGCTCGCAGAGAAAAAACCATCGGATGAGCTCATCACGCCGATGGATTCGACCTCATCGCCAGTGACTCCAACACTTGAGCCCACACGGAGCGAAGTCGAAGTGCAACCTCGGGAAGCGACGATTCCTTCGCAGGGTAAGCCTGCCCGCCGTAAAAAATCGGACTCCATACCTGCCACCGATTCCTCGCCCTCCAATCCCCGGCGTGGACGCAGGAAAGTCGAACCCGAAC
>CAZFDL010000123.1:4754-8091 GCA_964517905.1 uncultured Anaerolinea sp.
TGCGCAAACGCCGCGAGATGCTCAGCCTGCATCTCGATGAAGTGGAACGCAGTACACGCGTCAAAGTCCATTATCTCGAAGCGCTCGAACTGGGCGCGATGGAGAAACTTCCCTCCACCGTGCAAACGCGCGGCATGTTATCCAACTACGCGTCGTTTCTCGACCTCGATGTAGATGTCGTCCTCCTCCGTTACGCGGACGGATTGCAAATGCGCCATCGCGAACGGAATCCGCAAAAGTCTGTGCGTCAGCCGGGCGAGCCTATCGTATCGAATATTCCGCCGCTTCGTAGTTTTATCGCAGGCGATCTTGTCTTTGGGGTTGGCATAGTAATCCTGCTGGTCGGTTTCCTCATTTGGGGGATCAATCGGGTGGTCGCTTTGCAGAATCAGGAAGTTTTCCAGCCCACCGCGCTGTCCATTTCGGATGTATTGCTGGCTACCGCAGATCCTTCGTTATTTACTCCTACAGCAACGCTTGCGCTCGTGGAAGACAGAGAACCGACAGTTACCATCGTCATCCCTACGCAGAACCTCAACGTGAATGTGCAGCTCAATCTGATCGCGCTCGAACGTACGTATATGCGCGTGATCGTGGACGGGGAGGAAGTGTTCAACGGGCGGGTCCTGCCGGGCAATGCGTATCCGTTCGAGGCGGAGGAGCAGGTGGAAGTTCTGGTCGGAAGCGGGGCTGCGATCCGCGTCGTGTACAATGGACGGGACCTGGGCCTGCTTGGCGGGTTCGGTCAGGTGGTCAGCAATATTTATCGCGAAGGAGAGATCGTCACTCCCACGCAGTTGCCGACACAATTGCCGACCATCACATTTACACCGACCGCCACCGTGCCGCCTTCAAGAACGCCAGTGCCTTCTATCACACCGAGGACCACGGGAACACCTTGATCACAACCTGCTCTCCGCGGCGACCTCGCCGCAAGGGCCGGCCTCTGGAGCACACTTGTCTAAAAACACTTTTCACCTTGTTTCACTAGGCTGCGCAAAAAACACCGTTGATTCGGATTCAATGGCGCAGCTTCTCATCCGGGATGGCTATCGCGCCGTGGATGACCCCGCACGCGCGAATGTCTTGATCGTCAACACGTGCGGTTTCATCGGACCCGCAAAGCAGGAGTCGTTGAATGTGCTGCGCGAACTTGCCGATACCAAGAAGAAGAATCAATTTCTGATCGCGGCGGGATGCCTCACACAGCGTTACGGCTCAGAGGTCGCGGAGAAAGTGCCCGGTATCGACGGTGTGCTGGGCACGCGCCGCTGGATGGACATCGTTCAAGTGGTGCGCGAACTCCGTGAAGGTCCGCATCCCGAGCCGCTCTACCATTTACCTGAAGTGAAAACGGTTGGCACGGATGAGCAGGATGCCATGCGCGCCTCGGTGGCGGGCGCGAGCGCGTACATGAAGATCGCGGATGGCTGCCGCCGACCGTGTGCGTTCTGCGCGATCCCGCTTATCAAGGGGACAGCGGTCTCACGCCCGGTGAACCTGATCGTGGATGAAGCGCGTCGGTTGCGTGACGCCGGCGTGCGCGAGTTGATCTTGATCGCGCAGGATACCACCGATTACGGTCACGACCTGGGGATGAAGGACGGGTTAGCCGTCCTTTTGGAGCAACTGACCGGGTCCGTTCCGGATATGGATTGGATACGCATCATGTACGCCTACCCCGGCTACGTGACAGATCGCTTGATCGATGTCATGGCCTCGAGCAAACAAATCCTGCCGTATCTCGATATGCCGCTTCAACATGCGCACCCGAAGACGTTGTACCGAATGCGCCGCCCGTCGAATATCGACTGGGTGCATCGTACGCTCGGCAAGATGAGGTCGAAGATTCCCAATCTTGCCATCCGCACGACGTTCATCGTCGGGTATCCCGGCGAAACGGACGAGGAATACCAGGCGTTGGTCGACTTCGTGAAGGAGATCCGCTTCGACCGTGTAGGCACATTCCAGTTTTCATTCGAGCCGGGGACGACGAGCGAGCCGCTGGGTGACCCGATCCCTGCAGAGGTCAAGCAGGCGCGCTACGAGCTGTTGATGGAACTGCAACAGGGAATCTCTCTGCAGGTCAATCAATCGTATGTTGGCAAAATGCTGGATGTCTTGGTCGAAGGGCGGGATCGGAACATTGCCATTGGACGTTCGTACCGCGACGCGCCGGAGATCGATGGATTGGTATTGATCGAAGGAGAAGCAGAGGTCGGCGAAATCGTCCCGGTGAAGGTCACGGGCGCGATGGCGTATGACTTGACCGGAGTCCCTGCGCAAGAATTGATCCAGTTGTAAAGAACTTTATCGTGGTGCTGGATATTATCCCGCTGTGCGGGTTGATTCATGTACATGAAACATAAACAGCCCGTCTTTTGGAAAAAGAGACGGGCTGTTTCTTGTGATGCTGTGCGACGGTCTGAGGTCGTCGCCGATCAATTTTATGAAACCCTTGCAATTGCCGTTGCGCCGAGGATGAGGATTCCTACAACAAGGTTGATGTGCAGCAGTCGAATTTCACGTCTTCGCAAGGCGTCCAGTTGATCCACGTTCTTCGTTTTCTTCGAAGCGAGGATCGCGCGGCGGATGGCGGGAATCACATCCCATGTTTGGACCGCGCTCACGACAATAACGATCAATCCGAGAAAATGCTTGCTGAGGATCGCCAGCGACCATTGGGTGCTGGTGGATAGAAAGCCGTCATAATACGGGTGGACGCTCATTTGGAAAAGCCCGGTGAGCACAAGTAAACTGAGGCTGAACCAGGTGACGGGCTCAAATCGTTTCTGGATGGCTTCGATGAGCGCGAGCTGTGCGTTAAGGTCCAGTGTGCGCTTCATGGCTGGGAGGATGAGGAATGCGATGGTGGCAAGACTGCCCACCCACATGACGGTGGCGATAAAGTGCAACCAGTAGGTGAGCGCGATTGCCCAGACGGGAGGAGGCGTCATGGCGTGAGTGTTTCGGTCGGTGTTGGCGTTTCGGTATCTGCCGGCGGGGGACCGAGCGTGGGCGTTTCTGTGGGGAACGGTGTTTCGGTCGCAGGATAACAGATCAGGGTTGCCTGGCGGAGTCCCTTGGCAGCCGAATCGTCGAGCTCGCCCACGGTCTGTGCGTTGCTGTATTGTGTGAAGGCTGCGCACGCATCGCCCTTGGCGAGCAGTTCGTCGCCGTAGCGCATGGATGCCACGCGATATCGTTCGGATGCGGTCATCGTGCCGTCCCATAAATTCCCCCAACTGCGCGCCTGTTCGAAATAAAATAACGCCTGCGCCCAGTCCAACTCCCAGAACGATGCGCCGATGATGTAAACGCGCGCGCCTTCGCGCAA
>CAZFDL010000124.1:0-8087 GCA_964517905.1 uncultured Anaerolinea sp.
CTTGGCGGGCTTTTTCCGGTCTTCGGGCTTGCACCGCGGACAGCGGGAATGCACGCCCGCTTGAATCCACACGCCGGTCAGGCCGGGGCGTTGTCCTGCCACGAGACCGAGATGCGCGAGCGCTGCGATGATGACCTTTTCGAGGTTGCGAATGTAGCCGACGTAATCGGCTTGAGGGATTCGCGATGCCCCGCCCCCCTCTTTCTCTCCCTCCATTTTCTGCGAAAATGAGGGGAGACGGAGGAGGGTCGAGAGCGGAATTAACGGATACCCCACCAATTGCCCGGGTCCATGATAGGTAACATCGCCGCCGCGATCCACCCAATGGATGGCAATTCCTTTTTCTTTGAGTTGCGATTCGCCCCACAATAAATTTTCCTGTTTGCCGCGCCGTCCGAACGTATAGACGTGTGGATGTTCGAGCAGTAAAAGAGTCGGCGGGCGTTTGCCCTCCGCGATCTCTGCGGCATATTGGTCTTGCAACTTCCATGCGGATTCGTATTCGATCAAGCCGAGGTCTTCGACCACAAAATTCATGATAAATCAATTCGGGCAGACACGCAGGTCTGCCTCTACGAAAATATCCTTCGATACAGATCGGATTCCAACAACCCGTTCGGGTCGCACCGTTTTTTGAGTTTTCTAAATTTGGAAATCGTCGAATCGCCCAAAAACCTGCGCGTCGACTCGGCAGATGTTTCGCTATTCTTCGCGAAATAGAATCGGCCCCCGGCGTCGAGCACGATCCGATCGAACTCCTGCAACATCTGCCATAGCTTCGCGCGATTCGAATCGGTCACTTTGAAATCCAACGCGAGCGAAAACCCGTCTACGGCGTGGGTGAGCAGGAATTTATCAGGACGGTGGCGCTTGGTCACGCCGAGATAGGAGGGCAGACCGCGTTTCTGCGAAAGTTGCAATATCGTGCGCCACGCGTCCTCCGCAGTTTCCTTCGGCAAAAAGGATTGATATTGAATCAGCCCGCCGCGTCCGAACGAACGCTCCCAATTGGGAACGTAATCCAGCAGAAAGTGAAATGCGGCGTGAGACTGTTGGAAGGTATGTTTTCGTAATGCGGAAACATACTTGGCCAGATTGACCGCCCGCCACCCAGGATTGTTCACGAATGGGCGCATGAAATAATGCAGGAACGATTTTGGCATCACGCCGAACATGCGGTCAGGCAAATGCTGGTAGGTAAGTTTCAGCGTTTCCTGCGCGTTCGGATCTTCACCCGACTTCAAATTCCGCGCCGCGTGGATCTGTCCGCGCCCGAGATTTCGCCCGCCGGGGAAGGTATCGAGCCAGCCTACGATGTAGTCGTACTTTGGCGCGTTCTCCAGCAGGTCATTCAGGTGCTCATGGAGACCGAACACAGGACGTGCATCCACGGCGATGAGCCCGGAGTATATTTTTTTCATCTTCAAGGTTACCGAAGTAATCACGCCGAGCATACCCAGCCCGCCGATCATGGCAAAGAATAAATCCGCGTTCTTCTTCGACGTGCAGGTCACGAGCGCGCCAGTCGGGAGCATCGCCGTGAACTCAACGACATGCTCTCCGATGGTGCCTGCTTGAAAGTTATTCTTTCCGTGGATGTTCGCGCCGAGGCATCCGCCCAATGTGGTCTTCATCGTCCCGGAAACGACAGGCGGCCACCACCCGTCCGGTTCGACCTTCTTCCACAACTGCTCGAGCGTGACTCCTGCCTCGCATCGCACCAGGCCGGAGGCTGGGTCCCACTCTTCGATCTGATTCATCCCGCGCATATCCAGAACAATACCGCCGCCGTTGAGTGACGCGTCGTTGTAACTGAGCCCGGTTCCGCGCGCCGTGACCGTCAGGCCGAGTTTTTTAGCAAGCTGAAAGACGGTAGCGATATCTTCAGACTTCCTGATGGGTATGTGATAGGAATAGGCTGTGAGTGAATGACCGAAATTTTCAAGTTTGGCAAATTGGGTTTGGAGGTTGATTGGCATGGTGAAATCGCGTGTGACAACCGCTTCACCAGCCGCTGTCACCTTTATATTAGAAACTCAGTCGTCTAAAAATGAAGGAAGGCGTATGCTGGATCGCCAGCATGATCCACCGCCAAATCGGCGCGGTGTAAACGACCTGCTTGCGCTTCTTCATGGCGCGCACGATGTGTTCGGCGGCTGTTGCCGGCTCAATGGCGAACGGAGTGGGCCCCAGCGCGGCTTTGAGCATTTCTGTTTTCATGAAACCGGGCTTCACGGTCAACACGTTCACACCGTGACGGGTCAGCCGATTCCGCAATGCCTCGAGATATGTAGTGAGCCCGGCTTTAGATGTGTTGTAACCGGGGTTCCCCACGCGTCCGCGATCACCGGCGACAGATGAAATGCCGACGATTTGTCCCGCTCTTGCAGCTTGGAACATCTCAGCGATCGGGGTAAGCCACGCCATGGCTCCGATGAGATTCACTTCCATCATTTGCCGGTCATGCTCGAAATTGTATTTGTCGATGCCGCCGGGCGGATGGTTGACACTGGCTACGTAGATGACAAGATCCAACCCGCCGAGGTCTGCGACGATCTTGAGGAGCAGGCTTGGAACTTTATCGTAAGCCGTCACGTTGTGCACGTACGAACGAGCATTCCCACCTTTTGAATTGATTTCCTGACAAAGTGACTCCAATTTGGTTTTCGTTCTCGCAATCAAGGCAAGGGAATATCCTTCGCGCGCCAGTGATCGCGCAAGTTCCGCGCCGAGACCATCGGAAGCGCCGAGGATGAGTCCGCGACGGCGTGGATTCAATGGCGTGGCTGAAGCAGGCTTACCCTGAGTCGCCGCGCTGAGTTTATCGAAGCGTTGATCGAATGGTTTGGTCGAAACAGGCACGATTCCTCCAAATGAAATTGCAACTCCATTGTAGCATATCCAAACGCGGCAGGCTGCAACGGGCATGCAATCCCGCGTGTGCAAGCTCGCCGTTATAATATTCTCAAGCGATAGGACAAATGAGCCAAACGGGGCACTCGCAAGCTGTGATTAAATGCCTCCCGGGCTAAAGAGACGCATGGGCGATATTCGGCAAAACATACTCGAAGAGACACGCAGGACGCTGATCGAACAGGGTGAATCTCCGATTGGAACAGAACACCTGCTCAATCTGCTTGATATTCTAATTGCCGCGCTTGAACGCCATTCGCCCGCCAACGACACGGCGCCATCCTACCTGGCGCATCAACTCATCGAAAACCGCGCTCTGCTTTCCCTGCTTAAACAACAAACTGAGGAGCTTGAGGCGCTCAAGAAATTGAGCATCAACCTGACCTCCAGCCTCGACCTGCCCGATGTGCTGGACGCGGTCGTGGCCGAAGCGTTACGTTTGATCGACAAGGCGCATGATGTAAATATTTTCCTGTATAAGAACAACCGCCTTGCGTTTGGCGCGGCGCTCGATTCGGACGGCACGCGCAACAAACCGCGGTCGAAGCCGCGCTCGAACGGACTCACCTACACTGTGGCACGCAGTGGTGAGACGTTGATCGTGGAGGATATGCGCGGACACCCACTGTTCGAGAATACGCCCTCCGACTGGCAGGGCTCCATTATTGGCATTCCCCTGAAGTTCGGTGACAAGGTTGTTGGGGTGATGAATCTTTCGCGCTTGACCATCGGCGGATTTTCGGCGTCGGAACTGCGTTTGCTTGGGCTCTTATCCGATCAGGCCGCAGTGGCGATCTCGAATGCCAGCCTGCACCTCTTGATCAGCCGGCAGGCATAC
The DNA here is from genome assembly GCA_964517905.1 of uncultured Anaerolinea sp. Taxonomy (GTDB): domain Bacteria; phylum Chloroflexota; class Anaerolineae; order Anaerolineales; family Villigracilaceae; genus Defluviilinea. The sequence continues at coordinate 3,752 of CAZFDL010000124.1, forward strand.
AGCGACACCTTGACCGGTCTGCCCAACCGCCGCGCGCTCGATGAACGACTCGAGGACGAAGTCTCGTCTGCGCGCCGCAATGGTTATTCTTTCGCGGTCATCATGATGGACCTCGACGGATTCAAGGAAGTGAACGATACCCACGGACATTCGGCTGGCGATGAAGTGCTACGGCTGGTTTTCAGCCAAATGGCGCGCGGCGTTCGCACCTCCGATTTTCTGGCGCGCTATGGCGGAGATGAACTAACGCTGATCCTCACGCAATCTGATATGTCGTCGTCTCAGATCGTGGCTGGCAAGATCACCGAATCGATGCAAAAACTTAAATACAAACTGCCGGACGGGACCAACCTGAAACTCGGCATTTCCGGTGGGATCGCGATCTATCCGGTCCACGGCCGCAACGGACCCGACCTCTTGCGCGCAGCAGACGCGGCGCTTTATCAAGCCAAAAAACATCATCGCGGCAGCTTCCAACTCGCGCGCGGCGTTACCGCCCCATTATCAAAACACGATCTCATGGGCAAATAAACCTCCGATTTGTTTTGCGGGGGTTATAATCCATGAAACTTAAGTGACAGTTGCCCTGCAAAGATAACAGCCACTATTCGGAGGAATCTGCATGCCGCCCAAAGTCAAAATCATCCTCAACCCCATGGCAGACATGGGTAATGCCTGGCGCGTCGCGCGCGATCTGCGATCCATCACGGAACAACACGGAAATGCGACGTGGAGTGGCACGGTCTATCCCGGGCATGCCATGGAACTCGCCAAGCAGGCAAGCGAGGAGGGATGTGACCGCATCATTGCGATGGGCGGAGATGGCACCGTCCATGAAGTGGTCAACGGGATCATGAAGGCTCCCGAGCATAAACGTCCCGTGCTCGGCGTGGTGCCTGTCGGTTCCGGCAACGACTTTGCGCATGGCATCGGCGCGACCAAACGATCGGATCAAGCCTTGCGCCACGCGCTCAATGGCGCACCCACGCCGGTGGATCTTGCCTTGATGACGGATGGAGACGGACGAAAAGAATATTTCGACAACACGCTCGGCATCGGCTTCGGTGCGACGGTCACAATTCGTTCGCATCGTCTGCCCCTCCTGCGCGGCTTCCTCATGTACCTCACGTCCGTGTTGCAAACCATCATCATCGATCACAATCCCATCACCATGCAGATCGAAACGGACACAGATGCATGGGAACAGAAAGTGATCTATCTCGTGCTGTGCAACGGTCCGCGCGAGGGCGGCGGCTTCCTCATCGCGCCCGAAGCAAAAATTGACGACGGCGTCCTGCACTACGCCATGATCACCGATGTCAGCCGCGCCATGATGTTCCGCATCGTGCCTGAGGTGATGAAAGGCACGCATGGACGTTTCAAGCAGGTAAAAATGGGCACGTGCAAAAAGTTCTCGCTCACTGCAGATCGCCCTCTTTATATTCACGCAGACGGCGAGATCTTTTCGGGTCCGGGCAGTAACGTTCGCAAAGTCAGTTTTGAGATCCTGCCGAACGCCCTGAATGTTGTTCGCGGCTGACCACTCCCTGCTTTCCATTTTCCGCCGTAGAATATAGAAGGTGGAAAGTAGATATGCCCGACCTAATCCATTCCCTACTCCAACAGGATATCGGACACCTCCGCATCATCGCGGAGTTTTTGGGGCTTGAATTGGAATCTCAGGATGTGGATTCAGCTGGGGAGGAATTATCCGCTTCTCTACTCGACACGAACCTGCTCACTGATCTTTTAGAGTCTCTCCCCCCCGAAGCAGATTCCGCCCTGGTCGCCCTCATCGCCTCCAACGGGCGGGTTCCCTGGGCAACATTTACGCGTCAATTCGGTGACATCCGTGACATGGGAGCGGGGAAACGCGACAGGGAACAACCGCACCTCACCCCAATTTCAACATCGGAGATTCTTTTTTATCGCGGCTTGCTCGCCCGCGCGTTTTTCGAGACCACGAAAGGCTCACAAGAATTCGCATACATTCCCGATGACCTGTTGTCATTGATCTCTCGCAGAGGCGAACGGCCGGTCGCCCATCCACAAGAAGCCCTGGGGCGTCCCGCCTCCCCCTCTGAAAAAGGGACGGAAATTTTCGCGGATGATCGCATCCTCGACGATGCCACATCCTTGCTTGCCGCGTTGCGCGTGGGCAAAACAGATTTTCCTGCCGAACCGCGTTTGCACAGTCTGCTTACTTCTGCCAGGCTCATCTCCCCCTTTCCAAGCGGTAGAGGGGCCAGGGGCGACGGAGAAATCAACGCTGAGGCAGTAAAAACCTTCCTTGAAACCCCGCGTAAAGACGCATTGCAGATGCTTTCCGATGCCTGGCTTGAAGGCGACACCTTCAACGAACTCAAACTCATGCCTAGCATCGCCTGCGAGGGCGAATGGGCGAATTCGCCGATCGATACTCGCAAAGCGATACTTGGCTTTATAAGTTCGGTACCTCCCAACAAATGGTGGAGCCTTGCGAGTTTCGTTCAAGCCATAAAACAAAAACAGCCCGATTTCCAACGCCCCGCCGGTGACTATGACTCGTGGTACATCAAACGCGCCTTCAATGGACAATACCTGCGCGGATTCGACTCATGGAACGAAGTGGACGGTGCGCTGATTCGATTCTTCATTACGAACATTCTTCACTGGCTGGGACGGGTTGACCTATCGATCGCAGACGGAGCAACGGAGGCGACTTCTTTCCGTCTCGCCTCATTCCAAAATATGAAAGATGAAAGAGGGAAGATCGCTGTTTCTTCAAATGGAAAACTGTCCATTCCACGAGATGTGCCGCGCGTCGTTCGTTATCAGATCTCACGTTTTTGCGAATGGGATGAACCGAAGAAAGATGAGTTTAAATACCGCATCACGGCACGATCGTTGAAGCATGCCAAAGAGCATGGGTTTAAAGCCGAACAACTTCTTTCCTTGTTGGTCAAGCACACCGATGGGAAAGTCCCGCCGCCGGTGGTGAAAGCGCTCAAACGCTGGGAGACGAACGGCACAGAGGCGCGGGTGGAGACGCAAACCATCCTGCGGCTGAGCAAGCCTGAAGTATTGGAAGAGCTGCGCCGATCAAGGGCGGGAAAATTTTTGGGCGAGGTATTGAGTCCAACGGCGGTCATCGTTAAAAGCGGAGCCATCCAAAAAGTGATGGAGGTATTGATGGAATTTGGTGTGCTGGCGGAAAATTTGACGGAGGAAAAGTAGAGCGATTGTCATTGGTAAAAGGTGACAATCGCTTTTGTGTATTTGGAGCAGTTCGCTATAATGAAAGAGGTTCAACCATAGGAGAATAAATGACAACAAAACTCGATTGGCTTACGCAGGAAATTGCCGGCTTGAAAGAGCAGGGCTTGTACAATCGCATCCGCACGATCGGTTCGGCGCAGGGTGCGCGCATCGTCGTGGATGGAAAAGATGTGTTGAATTTCTGCTCGAACAATTATCTCGGCTTGGCGAACCATCCGAAGTTGGTCGAAGCCGCGAAAGATGCGACGAAGAAATACGGCGTGGGTCCCGCCGCCGTGCGTTCGATCGCGGGGACGACCGATCTACACGTGCAACTCGAACAGCGGCTTGCCAAATTCAAAGGCGCGGATGACGTAATCACATTTCAATCAGGCTTCACGGCGAATCTCGGAACGATCTCTGCATTGGTTGGAAAAGAGGATGTGATTTTTTCTGACCGCCTAAATCACGCATCCATCATTGATGGGTGCCGACTCTCAGGCGCGAAGATTGTCGCGTATGAACATAACGACGCGGGCGCATTGGAGGACGCGATCAAAGAACACGCTTCGAACTTCCGACGCGCGTTGATCATCACCGACGGCGTTTTCAGCATGGACGGCGACATCGCGCCCCTGCCCGATCTGGTAGAGGTGGCGAAGAAATACGATATTTTGTTCATGGTGGATGACGCGCACGGGGAGGGTGTGTTGGGCAAAGGCGGGCGCGGCATCGTCGATCACTTCGGTTTGCACGGCAAAGTGGATATAGAGGTCGGTACAATGTCGAAGGCGTTTGGCGTCGTGGGCGGAATGGTTGCGGGCGATAAAGTCATCATCGAATGGCTGCGTCAGCGCGGACGACCGTTCCTATTCTCGTCCGCCGTCACCGCGCCAGATGCGGCGGCATGTCTCGCGGCCGTTGACCTGCTCGAAGAATCGACCGAACTTGTTGATAAACTCTGGGACAACGCCAAATATTTCAAAGCCGAAATGAAGAAACTGGGTTTCGATACTGGCGTCAGCGAAACCCCGATTACACCCGTCATGCTCGGCGAAGCGCCGCTCGCCCAACAATTCAGCCGTGAATTATTTGAAGA
>CAZFDL010000125.1:0-8086 GCA_964517905.1 uncultured Anaerolinea sp.
TGATTTCTGGTCACTGATTACTATCCACTTTTCCCATGTCTACTTATGAACTAACCCTCCTCTTTTTTCAACTCAGCCTCATGCTGGTTTTTGCGTTGCTGTGCGCATGGCTGGCGCGGCGCATTCGGCACCCGAGCATTGTCGGTGAACTGGCGGCGGGGCTTGTGCTGGGTCAAACCATTTTTGGCTGGCTGGCGCCTGATCTCTTTCATCAAATTTTCCTTGCATATCCAAATGTCACACTCGCCCGCGACGCATTGGTTCTCAGCGGCATGTTGTTCTTTTTGTTTTCCACGGGATTGGAGGTCAACATCAACACCATGCGCGGGCGCGTTCGGAGCGTGTTGTTGACCAGTGGGTTTGGGATTTTGATTCCGTTCGTGCTCGGTGCGGGCATGGTGTTGGCACTGCCAAATCTTTGGGGATATGACTTCACCACCGATGGCTGGATTCTGCCCATCTTCATTGGCGTTGCCTTGGGCATTTCTGCCCTCCCGATCATTGCCCGCATCTTACATGACCTGAACCTGCTCAACAAAGAAATTGGAAGCGTGATCCTTGCCTCAGCCGTATTGAACGATCTTGTGGGTTGGGCAATTTTTGCGGTCTGCCTCAACCTCATCCGTACGGGTGGGGCAGAGGCAGACGTGCCCGTTGTGGCTGGCTCCATTGTTACCGTGTTGGCGTTGACCTGGTTTGGGACAGCATGGCTGGCACGCCCATTATTGAAGGTATTGAAACGTGTCGATTTCGCTGGCGCATTTGTCATCATGGCGGGTATCTTCGTCTTCGCTGCCGCCGCGTTGGCGGAATGGTTCGGTACCCATCCAGTTTTTGGGGCGTTCCTGGTCGGCGTGGTCTTTGCTCAATTCACCAGGGATGAAACCGATAAACAGGCTGGTAAAGCGATGCATACAATGGCAGTCCATTTGTTCGCGCCGTTGTATTTCGTCTCAGTGGGTTTGAAGGTCGATTTTGCAGAGCATTTTGACGTGTGGCTTGTGTTGTTTGTGACAGTGATTGCTGTTGCAAGTAAGGTACTGGGCGCGGGCTTGGGTGCGCGGCTCGGCGGCTTTGACCCGCGCACCGCCCTTGCGATCGGTTACGGCTTGAACGCCCGCGGTGCCATCGGCATCATCCTTGCCACGGTGGCGCTTGAAAGCGGCGTTGTGGATGAACGCATCTTTGTGGCATTAGTGGTTATGGCGCTGGTCACATCGATGGTTAGCGGGGTGATGTTGAAGCGGGTGATGCAGGCTCAGTAAGGATATACTGGTTTGGAAGTTGTGGTTGCGAAGAAGCGTAGCGATGTGGGGATATAATCGAACTTAATGCTCATCCCCCTTTCACTGGTTGTCAAATTATTCTTCTTCGGCTTTTGCCTGTGGCTGGGGTCATACCTGCTTGCGCGAAAATCAGACAAAAACACTGTGCGTTTTACGGGCTGGGGGTTGGCGGCATATTCGCTTGTGCTGTTGGTCGAGATTCTCTTCGGGAGAATTATCCCTGCCCTGGTGTTGCTCCCCGCTTTGCTATGGATTGGTGCAGCGTTGTACATCATCCCCGAAGATACCTCATGGCGTGCACTCGCGCTTCGTGGCTGGATGTTTTCCTCCATTCCAATTTTGATTCTCGCGCTGGTCAACCCCTGGGTGTCCATCATCGTTATTGTTCCAATGCTCGCTGTCGCAGGGCTGGTTATTCGGTCGGCGGCCGCATCGCATTTTAGAAATATTCATGCGGTCATCGGTGTGATCGCGTTATTATTTGGGCTCAGCACAGGGGTGCTGGTTCTACCCGTTGAATTTGTTTCCAGTTTTTGGGGAATCGTCTTACTCGGCTTCGACCTGCTTCTGCTGGGAGGCGCCATTACCGTTTGGGATGCCTTCGACGAAGGCGAAACCATCCGCCATCACCTGCTGCGCTCGTTTGTTTCGGCGTTTTATTATGCGGGCGCGCTTGCCGTTCTTGTCGTGATTGTTTCCACTATCGAAGGAGACTTCGGTTTTGGTAAACTTTTATTGCTCGTCTGCCTGATCGCCTTTGGGATTCTCACCCAAACCTTTGAACGCTCGATTCAAAAAATGCTGGATGACGCGACCTTTCCGAAATCATCCACGCTGGGAGCGCAAAGGGATTTGCTGAATGATTCTGCGGATGCGCTTCCGCTTCTTTCCACCCTCGATCTGTTTTCTGTTTCTGACGCTGAATTCACCCGCCTGATAAGACGCGCGCTCAGCCATTTGGGCGATCTGCCGCGCCTTTCGACAAGTCCGTTGGCGAATCTGCCTCGCGTGCTGAATCAAAATCCGCTGGAGCGGGCGCACGCGTTGAAATCCCTGCTCGTGGAAAGCGTTCAAAAACTCAAACCGAGAGGTGATGAAGCATTTGGCACAAGTGACGCATGGCGGTACTTCAACGCTGTCTATTACCCCTATGTGCTGGGACTCAAACCATACACCCGCCGCACAGACCTGGCTTCGCTGGACGAATCTACCCGAATTGTATTGGAATGGTTCCAGGTCTCTGTCCCCGAACGGACATTGCACAACTGGCAGAACACCGCTGCAAAATTGATCGCGGAGGACATAAAAAAATCACTCACAAGTGAGTAATAACCGACCACTGGCAGTAGTTGGCAGTCTTTTTCGTGGACATGGCAGTCCAACAACTCCTACAATGGGGGAAAGGAGAAACAACTTATGAACAACCAACTCAACCTCAGTCGAATTGTGCTCGCCAACGGAGTCTTCTGCGCCACCAGTGGACTCATCTTTACACTTGCCGCGAATCCGCTGGCGGGCTTTCTCAATACCATTCCGCTCATCATGACCCTTCTTGGCGCTGGTTTGGGATTGTATGGCTTATTTATCATCTACATGTCCACGCGCACTGTCATTACCAAAGGATTTACCTTGTTCGCAGTGCTTGCAGACTCGGCCTGGGTGCTGCTCAGTGTCTTGCTGCTCGTTTTGCCTGCCTTCACCTTTACTGTGGATGCAAAATGGGCAATCGGAATCGTTGCTGTGATCGTGGATGTGTTTGCCACCCTGCAATTTATGGAATGGCGGAAAATGTAGCCATTGAGTCGTCAAAGCAGAAAACACCGCCAACGAGCGGTGTTTTCTGCTTTATTATCTGTGATTACTTCTTAAATCTTTGAATCAACTTCGGCAAGAACAAATATCCCAACAATACGATATTGATTCCCAACTCCACCCAGAAGAATTGACTCGCGTAGTGTGCCCTGTCCCAGTAACTGACGGGGCTGTAAAAGCGCGTATGCCAGTCAAAGGGGAAGAACAGTACGGGACCGTCATCGTAGTGGGTGAGGATGTCAATCACCGAGTGAACCATACAGCCGAATACGAAAGACAGCCACCAATGTCCGCGCGTGCCGACCTTGGCAACGAAGCGCCAGAGCAGGATGGCGTAGATCAGGAGTGCGGTGGGTGAGTGCAGGAAGTTGTGACCCGCGATCCAGAATGGGTCGTTGAAGTACATCTCGCCGAAGGTTTTATCCATGATGCCTGAAACATCTTGTGTGGTGAAATATCGGTAATATACGAAGTAGCCTATGGAAATCAGTAACAAGGGAAAATCGGGCGTCACCGAGCCCCACAAAAACGCAGACTTGGCAAGTTTGTATTTTGCACCGAATTTCTTTTCGATGGCAGCGTTGATGACGAGGTGGGAGGGGATGGTGTTCAAAGCGTTTTCAACACCTTTAACAACACCTCCACCGACGGTCTATCCGTTGGATCATGGCTGGCATGAACGAGACGCAGGTTGCCTTGCTTGTCTATGATGAAGTCGCCACCGAGTTGGGAGGTGTCGTCACCGTGGGAGTCGTAGAATTCGCCGCGCTGGAACCAGCGTTTGATGTAAATCCACACCACGCGCGGATGCCATGAACGGAGGCGCGAACGTTCAAGTCCGTATGCTTGGTAGGCGACGCGGTCACGGTCAAGCAGAACTGTGAATGTCCCACAGACTTCGTTCATCCATTGCTGGAGGGCGGGGAGTGTTCCGAACGAAATGATGAAAACGCGGGTATTGAGTTTGGCAAATTCTTCCTGGCGGTCGCACAACTGTGCGGCATGTTCACGGCAGGGTATTCAGCCAAGGTGGCGGAGAAAGACTAAGAGAGCGTTTTTGTTTTTGAGCACTTCGCTGAGGGATACGTGTTCGCCTTCGGCGGAGGTGAGGGTGAAGGTGGGGGCAGGGGAGTTTGGTTTAAGTTTCAAGTTTTAGGTTCCAAGTGTCAGATCAAGTTACGCTTTGCCCATACCACTCGCTGAAACGCTGTGAAGAAAACCAACATCCCAAAGATGGAAAACAACCAGACGATGTGAGATGGGAACAGCAGAAAGACGCCGTAGACGATGATCGTCTCAAAGCCGCCGATGAGACCTGCGGGCATGACGATGGTCGTTTGCGTATCAGGGTCACGGGCGGCGCGTTTTTCGAGGATGGCGGCAAGGTACATCCACGAAGCAGAGTTGACGTAGAACGACGCCAGCATGAAGGCCAGGGCAAGGTAATGCTCATTCGAAGGCGAACCCGCCACAAGTCCGATGGGAAGCGCTGCGTAGATCACGTAATCGGTGACGATGTCCACGTATCCGCCGAGATCCGATTGCGAGTCGGAGAGGCGGGCAATTAAACCATCCAAGCCGTCGAGGGCGCGGTTCACGTACCACAGTCCGAATGCCCAGAGATATTCCTGTTGATAGGCGGCGTACGATGCAATCAGACCCACGAGCAATGCCAGCGCTGAGATTGTGAGCGGCGAGACATGTTGCAGCCGTTTCGCCAATGGTGTGCCGACCCGGTCTTTGAGGCGGCGCATTTGAGGATCGAACACGGTCAATTTATTTTCTTGAGTGAATTGGTCTGCCAGGCAAGCCGCGCGCGGGTCCCGCGTTGTTTGCGGATGCCGCGCTTGGAATATTTCATTTCATCTTTCGCGGCAAGGATCAGCAGGTTGAACATCGACTCGTCGCCGAACATGTGCTCGCGATAGATGCCGCTGCCCATGAAGCCGACTTTGCGATTTAGAAGATTGAGGCGCAACTTGTTATCGGGTAAATGATTCTTGCCGTGCAACAACGCACGGATGGTGGTGGGCATCCACGGGAAGCTGTCGAAGAGACGGCGGATCTCGGCAACGGTGCGATCCACGTCCGCTTCATCCTCAGGGTTGACCTGATCCATCAGCGCGTCGATCTTTTCCTGAATCTCGAAGAATTTGCCAAAGCCGCCGCCTGCCAGCCGATGCGGTTTCATGAGCTGCAAATATTTTTCGCGGTCGCCCTTGGCGCGGAAGCGGTTCATGATCAGTCGCAGGTATTCAAGATATGCGCCTTGCAGCCAGACCACCGAATACACCTGCCATAGTTTGTAATTGCTCCAAGACTTGAACGAACTCGCTACCAGCCTGTCGTGCATGTTGATGTAGCCGAGCGTCATCGTTTCTAGATCGGCAAAGGCATTGGCCGAATAATCGCCCGTCTGTTTTGCCTTTAACAGCAAATGCGCCATCAGGAAAATACTGGCGTGGGTGACGTATAAGCCTTTGGAGTACAACGGGTCGATGAAGCCTGCCGCATGGGCGAGCAAGGCGAAGCGTTCGCCAACGATGTGATGTGCGGAGTATTGCAAGCGGTCAATGCGCATAAAGTCACGCACGGCGCGGGCATTTTTGAGTTGCGCTTCGATGTCTGGAAATTGCTTGATGAACTCACGGAATTCCTGTTCCGGAGTCAAATCTTCGCGTTGGGGATACATGCGCGGGTCAAGTTGCAAGCCCACACTGCATAGCGGATTCGTCGAGCCGACATGATTATTGAACGGAATGACCCACAACCAGCCGCCCTTGAAGATGTGATGCAACGTCCCTTCCGATAAACGATACGGATGATGGAACTCTTCTTGCGATGGTCCCGCGTTGTTGAAACACGGCACGTCGATCATGTGCGTAAAGATCGTGCGTGAATGTGAAAGCGCGTCGCGGTGCCGCCAGCCCGCCTTTTGCGCAAGGATGGATTTCATCCCGCCCGCATCGATCACATACTCCGACTCATACACCACATCTTTTGTGGTGATAATTTCCACGCCATCGGTTTTCACGTTGATGTCTTTGATCAACGTGCCTTGCAGGATCGTCGTGCCATAGGAGGTGGCAACAGAAGTCAAAAAGTAATCCGAGTCCTGGCGTGTGATGTGAATCTCATGCCCGTATGGCAAACGCGGAATCACCGCCTGTAAACTATTTTCCACGTTCACATGCTGTCCCGCGGTGTGATGCACAAAACTAAAATGCCGTTTCACGCCATGTTGCGTGCCGATGTTCTGATAATAATTTTCCGAACTGTAATACGCCAGTTCGGGCACATCGTAAAACTCCGCCAGCGCGCGCATGGCTTCGGATGTTTCAAGGATCATCGATTCGCCGATCGTAAAGCGTGGATGTGTCCCGCCTTCGAATACGATCACCTTCAATCCCTGCCGGGCCAGAACGCTAGCCAATGTCGAACCGCCAATGCCCGAACCAATGATCGCCACGTCGTATTTCATGGATAATGCCTCCAGATGGAATCTATCTTAGGTATGACACATCTTCACGGCTGGTTCTTACACGATGACTTGCTCCCTTCATTCTTTACCGATACCTGTTTCGCTTCGGTAAAAGTTTACTCATCTTTGATTTTGCCCTGTCCAAAATCGCCTATAATCACGTTATGCCGCGCGACAACCAGACTTGGCTCCACGACTTCCGCTCGCCCGATGCCCGCGACCCCGCCCTTGCGGATTTGCACGATATTTTAACGCACGTATTGCCCAAAGCCCTGTCCCGCTGGCTTTCCCCTGATTCAGGTCATTTTGATGCTTTTCTTGAAGATGTCATTCAGGAAACCCTCCTGCGCGTGATGGACAAACTCGACTCGTTCGAAGGGCGCAGTCAATTTATCACCTGGGTGTACAAGATCGCGATTCGCATTGCGCTTAATGAACTGCGCCACCGCCGCTGGAAGGAAGTATCGCTCGAAGGCTTGGAATCCAGCGATGACCCGAGTGAAATCCCTTCTGAGCGGTTCGCGTCGGATGATCCGCACCCCGAATCCACGTTGGAGCGCAAGGACGCAGTCACTCTCGTGGTAACGATCCTTGCCGAAGAACTCACCCCGCGCCAGCGCGCCGTGATGACCGCCATCGGCATCAAAGGTGTGCCCATGGATGAAGTCGCCCACCGCATGGGAACGAACCGCAATGCCATCTACAAAATGATGCACGATGCGCGGCTTCGTCTAAAACGACGGCTTAAACGGGAAGGTTTCGAACCCGAAGAGCTGTTGAACCTGTTTGGTAAGTAAATACGATAATTGAATGTCAAACAGAAAATGAGAAATTTATTAATTTGGTTGCAGGGATTATTTCACAAAACGCCTCGGAATCCGGAGGTGGAGGCTGCGCTGTCCATGATGGCGATGACTTACGACCAGGAACTTACCTGTGACGAGGTCCACGCGCTCATTGACCAATTCGCCGAAATGCAGATGCGCGGCGAAAACCCCGCGCATCTCTTCCCGCTTGTGCAGCGTCATCTCGATATGTGCCCTGAATGCAGGGAGGAATTCGAGGCGTTGCGGGCAGCGTTGGAAGTGAGATAGCATCAAAGTATATACAAAAAAACATCTCATGCCTAACGCATGAGATGTTGGCTTTATGTGTACAAAGGCTTATGCAGCCACTCGAGTTTGTGGCCTGAACTTATACCCATAAACGATCAAGCCGCGTTCATCCCCGTCATTCCTCATTTTGCGTGTCACCATTTCGACCGGCATTCCGATCTCGACTTTGCCGTTGTCCAGGTCGGTCAGTTGGGCGGTGAGCATGGGTCCCTCTTCAAGCTTGACCAGGGCCACTGTGTACGGAGCATTGGCATCATAACCCGCGGGGGCTTCATACACGGTCGTGAATGAATACACTTCGCCCCTGCCGCTGAATGTGTAGAGCTGCTTGGCTTCGTCGCCGCAGTTCGGGCACACGTCGCGCGGGGGGAAGATCTTGTAATCGCAGTGCG
>CAZFDL010000126.1:0-3401 GCA_964517905.1 uncultured Anaerolinea sp.
AAAGAAACAGCACAAGGATGAACGGATCGACAACGAATCGAAAACGGTTGTTTTCGCCGAGATCAAATAGATTACCGGCGAAGGCGACATAGAGAAGATTGAATGCCATAAACAGGATGAGCAGGTTTTTCGCATCGCCGAGGGCTTTCCCCTGCCTTCGTAGATGGCGCATGCCGCCAAGCAGGGCGGTAACGGAGGCGAGAAGAATCAACCATCCCGTGTGGCGAACGGACAGATTCCCGGTCCGTTCTTCGAACGTTTCGTTCATCTCCCATTGACCTATGAACAGTCGGTTCCATCCCATCTCGAGAGCGCGAATACGCTGACGGTTGTAATCGAGAAAGTCATAGTCGCTTGCGGAGTGGAAGAAGACATACAACGATTGAACGATGGAGCGCAGATAGAGGGTGGGGTGAGCGCGGATCACGCGCAGCGCGTCCTGTTGATAATACCTGCCTGTTTCGACGTAAACCAGATGGTGGAAGTTTGACCGTCCATTCGATTTTTTCGTTTCATCCAGCAAAGGGATGCCTGTCGTAGGTGTTTCCGGCAATAAGCCCAAATACGATTCGGGGCTGCTGAACGACGGATATTGGGCGAATGGCGATAACTCGCCCGCTTGGAGCATGCGGATTCGTTCCTCTTCGGGCAGGCGCAGCGTGGTTGGGTGCGAGAGATTCATCCCTGCCCATGTGCTGGCAGTAAACTCTCCGAACAGGATGTAATTCTTGAGGTACCAACCAGCAACCAGGGTCATTGGAACGAGCGCAGCGAGGAGAACCATTTTTCGGTTCGGAAAAACAATAAGAATACTACCTGTGATGACGATCAGCCATGCCAAATGAAAAAGACTCCATGAGAGGCCGATGAACGCGAGCAGGGAAAAGAAGAGTAATCCCCATCCAAAGTTTTGTTTGAAAACAAAACGATGGAGTGTTACACCGGCAAGCGCGAGGGCTGCCGCGACGGGATAGGTGTAAAACAGCCAGTGTTCATATAACACCACGGGCGGACTGATGGTGAACAATGCGGACGCGACGAGGGAAAGCCATGCGGGCAATTCCAACGCCAGCCCGAGGCGATACACTGACCATGCCAGCGCAAGTCCAACTAGAAAGTATGTGAAATGAAAGACGCTTTGATACGTGGAGGGAAAGAATTGCAGGGTAAGCCCCACAAACAAATTCAGCATTGGGGGCTGGCTGTGCAGATGCCATAGGCTTTGCCAAAGGTCTGTTTGCAGCAGCAGGGGATCCATCATCTGCCAATAGTCGTTGACCGCATCAATTTGAAAGACAAAGCCGAGCCGGTCGTAGATTGCGCGCGAGAGAAAGAATGCGAGAAACAGCACAGCCGGGAAAAGTGTTGTTGCTGCCACTTGGCGAATTTTTGACCCCGCCCATTGCAGGTAGATCCAACTTACAAGCCAGTGCGCGCTGGAAAGCCCAATCCAGAGCAGCAGCGGGTATGCCCGCGCGTGGTAGGGGGCAAATCCGCCCAGTTTGCTTTCGGGTGCGAATAACAGAGTTAACATCCCGCCGCACCAAGTAAACAGGAACCAGAAGGTCTCGTTCCTGTTGATTAAGATGGTGAGCCATCGTCCTACGCGGTGTTGTCGTTCAACAAGTCGAAATGATTTAATAAGTAGAATTAATAATCCCGCCAACAGGATCATTGTGCATCCGATCAGCAATAAACGCGGGAGGGAATATTGCGCGAGTACCGCCGAGCCCACGTCGCTGGGGGTGCTTAACATGTATGCCAGCGCTGCTACACCCTCGGCAAAGCTAAGACCAAGATTGATTCGCCATAGGACGCGATTTGGCGGAGTCGGTTTCATCGCACGGGATATTACCACAGCCGATTGCGCCGCTTCTCAAACTGGGTTATAATTCAGCCACTGAATTTTGAACCGATAAATTCTATGGAAACCACAAACGAAGACCTCCGCGAACTCACCCTGCTCGAAAACATCGAGAACGATCCCGATGTAAATCAATCCACGCTGGCGACCCAGCTCGGCGTTGCGGTGGGAACCGTGAACTGGCATCTCAAGCGGCTCATCGCCAAAGGCGCGGTCAAGGTCAAGCGCGCCGAACGCAAGAAACTGCGCTACATCATCACGCCCGAAGGCATCGCCCTGCGCGCCCGCCTTGCGGTGGATTACGTCGAGCGGTCGTTTTCGATTTACCGCAAAACGCGCCAGCGCGTGAAAGAGCATCTTGCAAAAGTCCGCGCGGCGGGGTTTGATCGCGTGCGCATTGTGGGCAAGGGCGATGTGGTCGATGTATGCAAACTCACCTGCATCGAACAAGGTGTTGCCATTGTGAATGATAAAGATGTGCCGACGATTCAGGTGGACGGATTCAAAGTGACCCTCAGCATGGATGTGAACACATGAAACATATTTTGATCACAGGAGGCGCGGGCTACATCGGTTCGCTTCTGACCTCCGAACTGCTTCGGCTTGGATACCGCGTCACCGTCCTCGACTCGCTTCTCTTCGGCGGCGAGGCGATCGTCCCATTCCTGCATCATCCCAATTTCCATTTTGCGAAGACAGATGTCACGGAACCGCGCGCAGTGAAAGACGCACTCAAAAATGATTGGCCAAAACCCGATGGGGTGATTCATCTGGCCGCCATCGTCGGCTTCCCCGCCTGTCAGGCGGTGGGGAAACAAGTTGCATGGAGGTATAACGTCGAGTCGGTGAAAACCGTCTTTGGGCAGGCGGCAGACCTGGGCGCAGAACGATTTGTGTTCGCGTCCACCTACAGCAATTACGGTTTGAGCGCGGATGGCAAACCCGTTACCGAAGAGTCGCCGTTGAATCCGCAATCATTGTATGCTGAGACCAAGATCGCGGCGGAGGAATTTTTGCTTTCGCAAAAAGATTCAGCGTGCGCGCCGCTGTTGTTCCGCTTTGCCACGCTGTACGGACTTTCACCGCGCACACGCTTTGATCTGATCGTGAATCAATTTGTGCTCGAGGCTTTCACCAAGCGCGTGTTGATCATTTACCAGCGCGGTTACTCGCGCTCGTTCGTCCATATCCGTGATGTGGCGCGCGGTGTCATCATGGGACTCGAAGCCGAGCAGCCGAAGATACGCGGGCAGGTTTTCAATCTTGGCACAGACAACGGCAACTATTCGAAAGATGAAATCGTCGGGCTGGTCCGCAAGCGCATGCCCGAAGTGGAAGTGGAATACAAGGACCTGACCTTCGGCGGCGATATGCGCGACATCACCGTGTCGTTTGCGAAGATCAAGAACGTTCTCGGTTTCGATACCACCCTCGACGTGGACGACGGTATCCGCGAAATGTTGTTCGCGTTGAAGACGGGCATCATCCGCAACCCTACGGATGAAAAATATCGCAACGCGCAATTCATTGTGCAATA
>CAZFDL010000126.1:3501-8040 GCA_964517905.1 uncultured Anaerolinea sp.
CTGCAACCTTTTGGAAGAGTAAAAGAGTTATTGTTACGGGCGGCTCAGGCTTCCTCGGCTCGTTCGTTGTGGAAAAACTCCAAGCACGCGGCGCAGCGGAGATTTTCGTCCCACGCAGTACGCAGTACGATCTACGTTCCTCCGATGGCATTGGGAAGATGCTCAATGATTTCAAAGCGGACATGGTTATTCATCTCGCCGCTCTTGCGGGGGGGATCGGCGCCAACATGGGTCGTCCCGCAGAATTCTTCTACGACAACTTGATGATGGGCGTTCCGTTGTTGCACCAGGCATGGCAAAAGGGAATTGAAAAGTTCGTCGCGGTCGGTTCGATCTGTTCATACCCGAAGTTCACGCCGATCCCATTCAAGGAAGAGGAACTGTGGAACGGCTACCCTGAAGAGACGAACGCGCCGTACGGCTTGGCGAAGAAGATGTTGCTGGTGCAATCGCAGGCATATCGCCAGCAATACGGATACAACTCAATTTACCTGATGCCGGTGAACTTGTTCGGTCCGCGCGATAACTTTGATCTGGAGACATCGCACGTCATACCGGCATTGATTCGCAAAACCGTCGAAGCGACCGAACGCGGCGACAAAGAAATCCCTGCGTGGGGCGACGGCTCACCCACGCGCGAATTTCTTTACGTGGAAGATGCCGCGGAGGGAATCGTCACTGCCGCAGAAAAATATGATGGCGCGGAGCCGATTAATCTTGGCTCGGGGCACGAGATTTCGATCAAAGAGCTCGTAGAGATGACCGCAAAGATGACCGGCTTCACCGGCAGGATCGTCTGGCAGACGGATAAGCCGAACGGTCAGCCCCGCCGCGCGCTCGATGTCAGCCGCGCGAGAGACTATTTCGGCTGGAGCGCACAGGTTCCCTTTGAGGAGGGGATGCGGCGGACCGTTCAGTGGTTTAAGGAAAACCGTGAAAAAATTCGCTAACGCGACGAAAGAAGAAGGAGGAAAGACGTCTTTCTTCGTTCGTCTTTCATTGGATTGCCCATGACAGAACTTGCAAAACACACTCCCACCACCATCTACATCAAACCCACCAGGGGACTCGCCGCGCTCAATCTGCGTGACCTGTGGTTGTACCGCGAACTGGTCTTCTTCATGGTGTGGCGCGATATAAAAGTGAAATACAAACAGACCCTGCTCGGCATGGCGTGGGCGGTGATCCAGCCTGTCATGACGATGCTGGTATTTACCTTCCTCTTCGACCGGGTGGCGAAACTTCCCACCGAGGGCGTTCCCTACCCCATTTTTTCGTTCACCGCGCTACTGCCATGGGGCTTGTTCGTCGTCGCTCTCAATCAAGGGAGCCGCTCGCTTGTGGCACACAACAACATGGTGACGAAGATCTACTTCCCGCGCCTCATCCTGCCGATGTCGTCGGTCTTTGCCGGGCTGGTGGATTTCGCCATTGCGTTCGTCATTCTGGTCGGGTTGTTGTTTTATTTCCAGGTGACTCCTGCCTGGGATTTGCTTTGGACCCTTCCACTCTTCCTTTTGCTCGCGCTCATCACCGCGCTTGGCGTTGCGCTTTGGCTTTCCGCGATCAACGTGAAATATCGGGACGTGAACCAAGCCCTCCCGTTTCTGACCCAGTTTTGGCTGTTCGCCACACCGGTTGCCTATTCCGCCTCGGTCATTTCTGAAAAATGGCAGATCCTGTACTTCCTCAATCCGATGGCCGGTGTGGTGAACGGATTCCGCTGGGCATTGCTCGGAACGGGCAACGGACCCGATATCACGCTTTGGGTGTCGGTCGCCATTTCGATGTTGCTCTTTGTTTCAGGGTTGTTCTACTTCCGAAGCATGGAAAAAACATTCGCAGATACGATTTAATAGTGGTTTCGATACGCCCTTCGCAATGGCGCCGCGGAGCTGCTCAACCACCAATTCTCCAATCCTCTGATTCTCAACCCATCAATCTCCAATCTCCAATTACCAATAACTACTTACACTCAACCAATGACTACAGCGATAAGCGTAAACAACCTCGGTAAAAAATATCAGATCGGCGCGGCAGAGACCAAATTCCGCTACAACATGCTCCGCGACGTGCTGGTGGACACCGTCTACGCGCCGGTGCGTTTGACGAAAGCACTTCTCGGCAGATCGGATCGCCGTAACAATCAAAATTTCGTCTGGGCGTTGAAGGATGTTTCATTCGACCTCGAAGAGGGCAAAGTCCTCGGCATTGTGGGACGTAACGGCGCGGGGAAGAGCACCCTGCTGAAGATTCTCTCACGCGTCACTGAGCCGACGACGGGGACTGTATCCGTCCGTGGACGCGTAGGCTCGCTCCTCGAAGTGGGCACGGGCTTTCATCCCGAATTGACCGGGCGCGAAAACATCTACATGAACGGCGCGATCCTCGGCATGAAGCGAAACGAGATTGACAAGAACTTCGATGCCATTGTGGATTTTTCTGAAGTCAGTCAATTCATTGATACCCCCGTCAAGAGATATTCCTCGGGTATGTACCTCCGGCTGGCATTTGCAGTCGCCGCGCATCTTGAACCGGAGATCCTCGTGGTCGACGAAGTCCTCGCTGTGGGCGATGCGGAGTTTCAGCGCAAATGCCTCGGGAAGATGAACGATGTGGCGCAGCAGGGACGAACTGTACTTTTTGTGAGTCACAACATGTCCGCGATTCTGCGATTGACCCAAGAGGCGATCGTTTTGAGGAAGGGAGAACTCATCAAGCGCGCGCCCACGCCCGAAGCGGTGGACTTTTATCTAGCGTCGGGGCAGGCGGAATCGGGCGAGCGTACGTGGGAGGCGGACGAAGTCCCTGCGGCGAGTGCGCCCTTCAAGCCGGTGGCAATTCGAATTCGGGAACGAAGCGGGAAGATCGTGGATACTGTCCGCTCGACGGAGCCGGTCCTGGTCGAGTTCGAATATCAACTCGATGCGCCGGTCACGGGTCTGCGCGTGGGGTTGTACCTCAACACGATGCGCGGCGAATACGTGTTCACCGTGTTCGACACGGATGACGCGAAACAATACGAACAGTTTGGTTCGCGCGTAGCGGGACGATATGTAAGTCGTTGCGAGATCCCCGCCGATTTTTTCAACGAGGGTCGTTATTATCTCGGCGTCAATGCGAGTTCGTTCGGTGTGAAACGATATTTCATGGACGAAAACGCGATCTCGTTCAATGTGGATATTTCAGGCGCGCCCGGCACGCAATGGCCCGAAGTGCGGCAGGGTCCCATCCGCCCGCGCTTGAATTGGAAGATTGAAAAAATCGATTGACATCGCTGGTCGAGTAGCCCGTAGGGCGTATCGAGACCAGCAATAACCAAAGCAACTCGTGTTTCAATAATACTTTTGAACACCTGTGGTCTCGATACGGGCTTCGCCCTACCCGACCACCGATATAAAAATGCTAACCAAAAACTCCCTCCGCAACTTTTTGGGCGAACTGCCTCTCGCCGCCGAACTCGATTATGCGCTTCGGCAAAAGAACCGCGCCCGCAAGGACCACTACAATCTTTCGCGCTTGCAAAAGGCTTTGCCTCACGCCGTCGTACAAGTAAAGCGCTTCATCGAAAAAGCACCTACCGGTAAAAAAATTCTTTTCTTTGCCACGCTTCACTACTGGATCGAACAATCCGCGTATATTTCCCTCGCGCTCGCGGGACTCGGGAACAAGGTCACCTTGTTGACCCTGCCCTATTCTGAATGGCACAAAGAGATGGATAAACTGACCCAGCGTCAACGCGGACTTCACACGCGGGATGCTCTTGCGCCACTTGCGCCATTTGTCAGGCACGCTTCGTTCCTCGACTTGAAGCCTGCCTCTGCTCTTCCAGTAGCTCTCCAACCGGACATCGAAGAGATCTCCCTTTGGGACGCGCAATACACGCTCATGCGCGAAGAAGTGGATATGTCAAATGCGGGTGACAAAGCGCTTTATGATCTTCGTATCAAACGCAACACCTTCGCCGCGCTCGCCGCGCTCGAATGGATGCAAGTTAACAAGCCTGATGTTGTGCTCATCCCCAACGGGTTGATCCTCGAAATGGGAATCGTCTTTCGCGTGGCGCGTTACTTGAATATCCCTGCAGTGACATTCGAGTTCAACGACCAGCGCGAACAGATCTGGCTGGCACAGAACACATCCATCATGCGGCAAGACACGGATTATCTTGTGCGCGATCGTTGCTCCCTGCCGATGACCGACGAAATGTACGAACGCCTTGCTGACCTTGAGAATGCGCGCCGTGGCGCACGCGTGTGGGGTAAGTCGAAGCGGTTGTGGCAGTATGTTTCGGCCCAGGGTGCGGATGTCATCCGAAAGACTCTCAAACTGGATGACCGAC
Organism: uncultured Anaerolinea sp.; assembly: GCA_964517905.1. Lineage (GTDB taxonomy): Bacteria > Chloroflexota > Anaerolineae > Anaerolineales > Villigracilaceae > Defluviilinea. Next base: position 7,844 of record CAZFDL010000126.1, read on the forward strand.
CCGTTGTCCTGCTCGCCGCGAACGTGTTGGGCGATAGTCTCACACTGGGGCGCAACATCTTCGCCGAATCCATGAGTGAATGGATCACGAAGACCGTCCAATACTTCGCCGAGCGGACCGATGTGCAACTTGTGATTCGCGTCCACCCCGGCGAAAAACTTGTCCCGCAGGCGAAATCCATGGGAACCGTCGTGCGC
>CAZFDL010000127.1:0-2774 GCA_964517905.1 uncultured Anaerolinea sp.
CGGTGACCGGCATCATCAGCCTGCAAAATTTGGATACCGAAAACGCCTTCAGTGATTCGGATGTGCGTTTGCTCTCCACGATCGCCAACAGCATGAGCGTCGCGCTTGAAAACGCGCGTCTTTTTGAAGAGACCCAGCGCCTGCTCAAAGAGACCGAGCAACGCGCCGCCGAACTCGCCATCATCAACAGCGTGCAGGAGGGGTTGGCATCCAAGTTGGATATGCAAGCCATCTATGATTTAGTCGGCGACAAGATACAGAGCATGTTCAACGCTCAATCGGTCATCATCAGTTCGTTCGACCACGAGAAGCAGGTCTCGAAATTGGATTATGCTTTTGAAGATGGGGAACGCGTGTTTGATTCTGAATTACTGCCATTCAGTCCGATGAACATCCATCTCATTACCGCGCGCCAGCCTGTGGTCATCAATGCGAACAGTGAAGAAGAATCAAATCGTTATGGTCTGAAGGTCATCGCAGGAACAAAATCGGCGAAATCATTGATCTTCGTCCCGTTTGGAACAGGCACGCAGGTCAACGGGTATTTCAGCTTGCAAAACTTCGAGCGTGAAAATGCCTTCACCGAATCGGATGTGCGCTTGTTGCAAACGCTGGCGGGCAGTATGGGCATCGCCCTCGAGAACGCGCGTCTCTTCAATGCCGAGCAACAGCGCGCGGGGGAACTTGCCGCCATCAGCACGGTGAGTCAGGCGCTCGTGGCTGAAACGGAACTCGATTCGATGATCCAACTTATCGGAAGTCAGATGGGGGAGATCTTCAAGGCAGATATCGTCTACGTGGCGCTGTTGGATCGGGAGTCGAATCTCATCCGCTTCCCGTATCAGGTCGGCGAGACGTTCGATACGCTGAAATTGGGCGAGGGGCTCACGAGCAAGATCATCCAAACCGGCGAACCGTTGCTGATCAACAAGGATATTCAGGAACGCCGCAAGCAGCTTGGCACCACACTGGTGGGCAGGGAGTCGCTTTCGTATCTGGGTGTACCGATCAAGTCGGGCAGGGAGACCATCGGCGTGTTGAGCGTGCAGAGCACGACGGAGGAGGGCGTGTTCGACGACGACGATCTGCGCCTGCTGACCACGATCGCGGCGAACGCGGGCGCGGCCATCAACACCGCCCAACTTCATGCCGAGACGCAACGCCGCGCGCGCGAGATGGCTACGCTGGCCGATGTGGGACGCGACATATCCGCCAGCCTCGAAGCAAAGACCGTGCTGCAAAGCATTGCCTCCCATGCCAAGGAATTGCTCAACGGTGACCTGAGCGCGCTCTTCCTTCCCGATGGCGACGGTACAACCTTCCGCGCGATCGCAGCGATGGGCGACGAGGCGGAACAACTACGCAACGATGTCATCACTCTTGGCGAAGGTCTGCTGGGCGATATTGCTCGCACGAAGATCGGTGAGATCGTGAATGACAGCAACACCGACCCGCGGACGGTCCTCATTCAAGGTACGCAGGAAGTTCCCAATGAGCACCTGATTGCCGTTCCGCTGGTCGCCAACGACGAGTTAAAGGGTTTGATGTCCATCTGGCGGCATGGCCAGGGCAACGAATTCATTGAAGCAGAACTGGAATTTCTGAATAGTCTCTCACGCCAGGCGGTGATCGCGATCCAAAACACACAGTTGTATTCAGAGATCAGCGAATCGCTCGAACAGCAGACGGCGACCAGTGAAATTTTGAAGGTCATCGCCAGCTCGCCAACGGACATTCAACCCGTGTTGGATGTGATCGCAGAAAATGCGGCGAAACTGCTGGGTGGGGCGTTCAGTAATCTCTATCGCACCGACGGGAAATTCGTCTACGAAGCGGCGCAATATAATTTTCCCCCGGAAGCCATCGCGGAAGCGAAACGTTCGTATCCGGCTCCGCTGATTCCTGATCGCCAATCCTCGCGCACCATCCTGAATAAGGCGATCATTCACCTTCCCGATATGCCGAACCAGCCAGACCTGCCGGAAGTGACGCGCCGGTACATGAAGTCCCTTAACATGCAGTGCATCATCATGGTACCTTTGATGCGCGAAGGGGAGGCGATCGGTTGTCTCGGCGTCGGCAAGCATGAGCCTTCACCCTTCACCGAAAAGCAGATCGCGCTGCTGCAAACGTTTGCCAGCCAGGCGGTGATCGCCATCGAGAACGTGCGCCTGTTCAACGAAACCCAAAGCCTGCTCAAACAGACCGAACAGCGCAACGCGGAATTGGGCATGATCAACGCCGTCCAGCAGACTCTGGTTTCCAATCTGGACGTTCAAGCCATCTACCACGCGGTGGGCAGGAAGTTGACCGAACTGTTCAATGTCCATTCGGCGGCGATCTATACCATTGATCTGGACTCACGCATCGTGACCTATGAGTATGCCTTTGAAGAGGGGAAGGAATGGGAGATTCCTCCCAAACCCGCGACCAGCCTGCACAACTACATCGTCGAGCAGGTGATGAACACAAAGAAGAGTTTTGTCATCAACAGCAATTTTGCAGAGTATGCCGAGCGATTTCCCGATTTTCGGTCTTCGCGCACGCATCTGCCAAAGTCGCTTTGTGCGGCGCCGATCGTCCTGCGCAAGAATTCGGTCACTGGCGTTTCCCTGCAGAACCTCGAGGTGGAAAACTTCTTCACCGATTCCGCGCTGCGATTGCTCGAAACCATCGCGAACGCGACAGGCGTCGCGCTCGAAAACGCCCGACTCTTCGATGAAACCCAGCGCCTGCTCAACGAAACCGAACAACGCGCCGCCGAACTTGCCATC
>CAZFDL010000127.1:2874-8033 GCA_964517905.1 uncultured Anaerolinea sp.
GCCGCCGAACTTGCCATCCTCAACAGCGTCGGCGAAGCGATGGGGCAGAGCCTCGATGTGAAAAACGTGACCCACATCGTCGGCGAACAAGTGCGCGGCATCTTCAAGGCGGAAGTGGTGGATATCATCCTGTACGATTCCAATACCCGGCTTCTGCATTTGGAATACAGCTACGGCGACGGTCGTTACTACGAGAACGAACCCGCATGGGAAATGGAGCAAGGCAAGGGACTCTCCTCACAAGTGATTCTCAAACGTCAACCGCTGTTGTTGCACTCGAGTCGGGAATTCGATGAACAGGGCGCAGCGGCATACGTTACTGCGCCCGCTGGAGAGCGTGACCCCGAATCGTATATGGGTGTGCCGATCCTTGTCGGCGACAAGGTGCTGGGGGTCGTGGATGTGCAAAGTTTTCGCCCGAATGCGTTCAATGAAGGTAATGTCCGTTTGCTCTCCACGCTGGCGTCGAACATGGGTGTTGCCATCGAGAACGCACGTCTTTTCGATGAAGCGCAAACCGCAAAAGCCGCCGCCGAGCAAGCCAACGAGGCCAAGAGTTCGTTTCTTGCCACGATGAGTCACGAGATCCGCACACCGATGAATGCCGTGATCGGCATGAGCGGTCTCCTGCTCGATACGGAACTCGACCATGAACAACGCGACTACGCAGAGACCATCCGCAGTTCGGGCGACGCGCTTCTCACCATCATCAACGATATTTTGGATTTCAGCAAGATCGAAGCGGGAAAGATGGACATCGAATCGCAGCCGTTCGATCTGCGCGACTGCATCGAATCCGCGCTGGACCTTGTGACTGCCCGCGCCGTGGAAAAAGGCCTCGACACCGCCTACATCATTGACGACGATGTGCCTGCCGCGATCGCGGGCGACGAAACTCGTCTGCGCCAGATCCTGCTCAATCTGTTGAGCAACGCGGTGAAGTTTACCGAGAAGGGCGAGGTCGTTCTTACGGTTTCAGCCAGGACGATATTGAAGAAAAAAGTGGAGCTGGAGTTCAGTGTCCGTGATACGGGCATCGGACTTACGAAAGAGGGGATGAGCCGCCTCTTCCAGTCGTTCTCGCAAGCCGATTCCTCCACCACGCGAAAGTACGGCGGCACGGGTCTGGGTCTGGCGATCAGCAAACGCCTCGCCGAGATGATGGACGGCACGATGTGGGTGGAAAGCGACGGGTTGGGCAGCGGCGCGAAATTTTCGTTCGCCATCCACGTGGCGGTGGCAGAGTTGCCGAGCGGCACGCATCGCGATTTCATCGGCGAGCAATCAGAGTTGCGCGGCAAACACGTGCTCATTGTGGACGACAACGCCACCAATCGCCGCATCCTCAACTTGCAGACTTCCAAGTGGGGCATGACCGCGCGCGATACCGAATCGCCCGAAGAAGCCGCTGAGTGGATCCAACGCGGCGACGAGTTCGACCTTGCCATTCTGGATATGCACATGCCGGAGATGAACGGCATTGAGCTTGCCAAACGGATCAGGGCCAGCCAGGCGATGCTTCCCATGGTGTTGTTCAGTTCGCTTGGTCGGCGTGAAGTGGGTGTGGAAGACGGATTGTTCGCCGCGTTTCTCACCAAGCCGATCAAACAATCCCAATTGTTCGACACGCTCGCCGGCCTTTTCTTTGAATCGAAAGCCCGCGATGAACGACCCGAGGTGGAACGCCTCAAACTCGACCGGGAGTTTGCCGCGCGGCATCCGCTCAAGATTCTCCTCGCCGAAGACAACGCGGTCAACCAGAAACTCGCGCTGCGGCTGCTCGAGCAGATGGGTTATCGCGCCGATGTGGCGTCGAACGGGTTGGAAGCCGTCGAATCGGTGGCGCGCCAGAAATATGACGTGATCCTGATGGACGTGCAGATGCCCGAGATGGATGGGCTCGAAGCCACACGCCAGATCATTTCCAAGTGGTCTGAGAATCATCCGCGTATCATTGGGCTCACCGCCAACGCGCTCGAAGGTGACCGCGAAATGTGCCTCGCCGCAGGCATGTCGGATTACATCAGCAAGCCCATCCGCGTGAACGAGCTTGTGGAGGCGCTGACGCGCGCGGGCAGAACGTAGACGGGTGCGTGAGTAACCGATGTAAAGATCCACATTCTCCGCGAATTCAAATAAGGAAAACATCTCATGTCCATCATTGACAAAAAAACCTTCGACGAACTCAAAGACATGTCTGGGACGGAGTTCATCAACGAACTGATCGATACCTTCCTCGACGACGCGCCAAAGCTGATCGCGCAAATGCGCGCCGCGCTCGAGGTACAGGACGCCGATTCGTTTCGCCGGGCGGCGCACTCGCTGAAATCGAACGCGGCAACCTTCGGAGCGATGGAACTGGCTGAACTGGCGAAAGGACTGGAAACGCTGGGGAGGGAGAAACGCTTGGGCGAGACCGGAAACTGGCTGACCCTGCTGGATGAAGCGGTCAAGTCCGCGAGCGAACAACTCAAAGGCTTGAAGTCATGAAAACCCCGCACGAACCCGGTCGCATGCTCGTTGTGGATGATAACCGCGTGAATCGGTTATTGCTCACGCGCGCACTCGAACAGAACGGTCATATCGTTGCCACGGCGGAACACGGCAGGATCGCGATGGAGATGCTGCGTTCCACGCCGTTCGATGTGATCCTGCTGGATATTGACATGCCGGAGATGAACGGCTTCGAGGTGTTGGAAGCGTTGCTGAAGGATGACGAATTGCGCGACCTGCCGGTGATCATGACCTCGGCCTCGGACGAACTCGATCGCGTGGTACGGTGCATCGAGATGGGCGCGGAGGATTACCTCGTCAAGCCGTTGAACCCGGTGCTGTTGCGGGCGCGCGTGAATGCCAGCCTTGAGAAGAAGCGCCTGCGCGACCAGCAGAGAAAACTATTCCGCACGTTCGCCACACCGGAAGTGGCGGAGCAACTGTTGCGCGAGGGGTTTTCTTTGGGCGGCAAGTACGTCACCGCTTCGGTGATGTTCGCCGATATCCGCGCGTTCACCACGTTGAGCGAAAACCAGGAGCCGACCGTTACGATCGAACTGCTCAATGATTATTTTGCATTGATGTTCGACCCGATCACAGCCAACCATGGTATGGTGAATCAAATGGAGGGCGATGGGATCATGGCGCTTTTCGGCGCACCCGCCTTTCATGAGAATCACCGCGAACAGGCTGTGCGCGCCGCCCGGGAAATGATCGAGCTGTTGGGGGTCTTCAACGAGCAGCGCGCCGTGCAGGGACGCGGGCAGATCGAGATCGGGATCGGGATCGCGACCGGACGCGTGATCGCGGGATATACCGGCACCCAGCATCGCGCCACCTATACCTGCGTCGGCGATACGGTCAATCTCGCGGCGCGCATCGAGGCTCACACGAGAACGGCGGGCCAGCCCATCCTGATCGACCGCAATACACGTGACGGATTGGACGATTCATTTCACGTCGAGTCGTTGGGGGAGGTGATCTTCAAAGGTAAACAACAATCGATTCACATTTTTTCGGTTCGCGCATAGATGGTTTTGCCGCAGCCTGGGAGTTCTTTGGGAAACCATCACTTGATCTCTGCGCGCCTTGCGGCCAGGAAAATGAAACACAGCGTTCCGCCGTTCGTTCTCTCTTTCAGGGTCATTACAGCCAGCTTCCGTAACTTGACGCCTCACTTTGGATGTGCTACCATCGTTGAAACTTTTGTTCTGTGAATGGAGATGATTATGCAAGGAATGAAACGCGGCACATGGGTTGCCTTCACACTGATGATGAGCGCGGTCTTGATCTCGGCCTGCGAGCAACCGTATTCGACGCCGGCGGCGGTAACGAACACACCGATCAATCAGGAAAATCTGTTTGCCACACCAGCTAGCGGCAATCCGACCGGCTTATCGCCCGCGGAAGTGTTCGCGACCCAGACCGCACAGCTGGCGGATCCGAATCTTGTGCCGACCTTCACCGCGACTTCGAGCGGCGCTACCAATCCCACAGCGACTCAAACACCGTTCGTGTCATTGCCGATCAATACGACAACACCGATCACGCCCACGGCAACACTCGCGCTGCCCGGCGGAGTGACCTCGAGTCCCTTCCCGTCTGGTTCGCGCCCGGCGACGTATACCCTGCAAAGCCAGGAATTCCCGTTCTGCATCGCGCGGCGTTATAACCTTGATCCTGAATCATTACTCGCTCAAAATGGAATAAACAACGGGACGGTGTTCTATGCGGGCGTGGTCTTGAACCTGAGCAACGTGGCTTCGCCGTTCCCCGATAATCGTGCGCTGCGTCCTCATCCAACGACCTATACCGTCACCGGTAATGCCGATACCACGGTTTATGGTGTGGCGTGCAAGTTCGGTGATGTTTTCCCGGATGCCATTGTGTCAGCCAACTCCGGCATCACGCTCGGTTCCACGTTGAGCGTCGGACAGACCTTGAACATTCCATAACTCTCATAAGTTAGATAAAAAGCCCGGGCAATCGTCCGGGCTTTTTTCTTATATAATGAAGAAGACTTTCAACACATACAGGATACTCTCATGTCTTTTGAATTGCTCAAATCGGTCACCCTCATGCAGGGACGCACGTTCCGAATCCGCCGCGACTTCTTAAGAACCCCGGACGGACGCGAAACACACTTCGAGATCGTCGAGCACGGCGGATCGGTCATCATCATTCCGGTCGATGAACAGGGCAACATCTGGTTCGTACGGCAGTATCGTCACGCCGCGGGGACAAGTTTATTGGAATTGCCTGCCGGTACGCGCGATGGCGACGAACCTTTTGAAGACTGTGCGGCGCGTGAGATCCGCGAAGAGACGGGCATGGAAGCGGGACGGCTGGTCAAAATTGGGGAGTTCTATCTCGCCCCCGGTTACTCCACCGAATTCATGGGCATCTTCCTTGCCACCGAGTTAAAGCATAACCCACTCGCCCCCGACGCAGACGAGATCCTGCACGTGGAAAAATTCCCCGTGCGGCAAGCCATCGAAATGGCGGAACGAGGCGAGATTCCCGATGCCAAGTCGCTGGCGGCGTTGTTGTTGGCAAGACCGTATTTGGAGAAATATATTGCATAGAGTTCCAACTTGCCTTGAAATAACCAGATATTTGACGATGTAAAGAAGGACTTATATTGATTCAAGCTTGAAAGTCCTTTA
>CAZFDL010000128.1:0-7952 GCA_964517905.1 uncultured Anaerolinea sp.
ACCACGCGGGGCCGGGAAAAGATTCCACGGGCAAGCCGTTCTACGGTCCGTATGACGCGCAGGAATTGATGCAGAAGTACGAAGCCGAGATCGGCGTCAAGATGATTCCCTTCGAGGAATTGTTGTATCTTCCCGATGAAGACCGTTATGTCGAGGCGAAGGACGTCCCGCCGGGGGCGAAGACCCTCAACATCTCCGGCACACAAGTGCGCGACGATTATCTTGCCAAGGGAAAGTTGTTGCCGGAATGGTTCACGCGCCCGGAGACCGCTGAGATCTTGCGCGAGATGTATCCGCCGCGCTCCAAGCAGGGATTTTGCATCTGGTTCACCGGTTTGAGCGGCTCTGGCAAGAGCGCGACAACGCAAGTGGTTACGTCATTGTTGCTCGAACGCGGACGTGAGATCGCGATCCTCGATGGCGACGTTGTCCGCACACACCTCTCGAAAGGGCTCGGCTTCAGCAAGGAAGACCGCGACACGAACATCTTGCGCATCGGGTTTGTAGCCGGTGAGATCGTACGCGCCGGGGGCGCGGTGATCTGCGCGGCGATCAGCCCCTATCGTTCCACGCGCAACGAAGCGCGCAAGATGGTCGGCGAAAATTTCATCACCGTGTATATGGATACGCCGGTCGAGGTCTGCGAACAGCGCGACGTAAAAGGCTTGTACGCCAAAGCGCGGCAGGCCATGCAGGATGGCAAGCCCATGGGCTTCACCGGTGTGGACGACCCCTATGAACCTCCCATTGACCCCGAGATCACATTGAAGGGATACGGTGCCACGCCGGAAGAGAACGCGCACATCATCGTCAAGTATCTCGAAGATCAAGGATATTTGATCTAATTTGTAGGGGCGACCTGTCGGGTCGCCCCTTTGTAAATTCAATGACCGTCCGAATTCCCCTCCGCCTCGTTTCATTTATCAGTCTGATCCTGATCGTCGTTACCGGAACGATCCTTATCCTGCGCGCCACGCCGGAAGGGCTTGGGCTCTCAGATGATTCGATCGCGTATATCGCGGGCGCCCGCAGTTTATTGGCAGGCGATGGTTACCGCGAAGCGTGGCTGGCGACGAATCAGCCGGTCACTCATTTTCCTCCGGGTTTTTCATCTGCGCTTGCATTTTTCGGACTGTTCGGTCTCGACCCCCTGCGCGGTGCGCGTTTCCTCAATGCGCTTCTGTTTGGGTTGAACGCCGGGTTGCTCGGTGTTCTCGCATGGCGCATGACCCCCTCGCTCAGCGCGGGTGTAATCGTTGCCGCGTTGTTCGTCGCCAACGGTGACCTGTTGCAGGTTCATGCGGTCGCGATGAGCGAGCCACTGTTCATCTTCTTCTCACTGCTATCATTTTGGATGTTCGACCTTTATTTTGAGCGCCCGCCGTCCACCGTTGGAATAGGTGTAGCCGGTGAATGGTGGTGGCTGGTCGCGTGTGCCTCGTTCGCAGGGTTGGCGTATCTCACGCGCTACGCCGGCCTCGCCCTGGCCGCGACGTTTCTGGTCGCGATCTTCGTGTTGCGAACGACCTGGCGAAAACGATTCACCAGCATCGGGATCTTTCTTGCCGGTTTCCTTCCCTGGGCGCTTGTGTGGGCGCTCCGCAATCGCATCGTTGCAGACAACGCGACCAATCGCTCGTTCGCGTGGCATGCGATCCCCGCGGAGAATTTGAACATGGGAGTTCGCGTGCTCAATGATTTCCTCATCCCGGTCGCAGCCTGGTACAAGGCGTTGATCAAACTGCCCGTCGTTCCGGAAGCGCTGACGATCCTCGTCCTCGGCGTCGTGCTGGTGTGGACCGCCCTCCGCGCGTGGAAATACCTGTCGCCGCTTACGCCGCGTCCCTCGCCAACGGGCAGGGGAAGTCAGGGCACGCGAGAAGTGATCTCGTTCACCGTTGGTTTGTTCCTCGTCGCCTATCTCGCTTCCATTGTTGCTTCCATGACCATGTTCGACGCGGCTACAAAATTCAAGCTGCGCATCCTTTCGCCTGTATTTGTCTGTCTTTTGATTTTACTCATCTATGTCGGCATGCGGCTCCGGGAAAAGAATCGCAACTTCACGATCGTGCTGGCATTGATTCTGCTTGGCTTCTCCATTTACAAACAATCCATCACACTCGAAGCCTGGTCGAAAAGCGGATTGGGTTACGCATCCTTCCAATGGTACGATTCGGAGGCGATGGCCTATTTGCGCGCGCTGCCCAACGATGTGCTGATCTTCACCAACGAACCCGGTGCGGTCTATCTGTACGTGGGTCGCGGCGCGGCGGTCGTGCCCACAGGCTATGATTCAGCCCGCGCGCAGTCTGTGCCCGGCTTTGAAGACGGTGTGGAACGCATGCAACAAGAGATCAACGCAGGCCGCGCGGTGCTCGCCATTTTCGATCATGGCGGTAACATCGCCAATGAAGTAGGCGCGCTGACCGAAGATTTATACCTCGCACACAGATCGCAAGGCGACTCGATCTATATACAGGAACCATGACGATTCAAGATAAATTCAAACTGGACGGGCGCATTGCCCTCGTGACAGGCGGCGCAGGATTGCTCGGCAAAGAATTCTGCCGAACACTAGCCGAAGCCGGCGCATCGGTCGCGGTACTGGATTTGAATGCCGCTACCACCGCAGGGACGGCTGATTCGCTTTCCCAAAGCGGGTTCAAATCCCTCGCCCTCTCCGCGGACATCACCCAACCAGACTCGGTGAATGCCGCAGTTGAGGAAGTGTTATCCACCTTTGGACGACTCGACATCCTCGTCAACAGTGCCGCCCTCGACCCGAAGTTCGACGGTGATGCGATAAAAAAAGGAATCACACCGGGCTCTTTTGAAGATTATCCGCTCGACCAGTGGAGCGCCGCGCTGAATGTGAATCTGACCGGCATGTTTTTGATGACTCAGGCATGCGTCAAACCGATGCTCGCGCAGGGCAAAAAGGGCAGCATCATCAACATCTGCTCCACCTACGGACTCAACGGACCCGACCAGCGGATTTACATCAAAGACGGACAACGCGTGGCATACAAGCCCGTGTATTACACCGTGACCAAAGCCGGCGTGCTCGGCTTCACCAAATACCTCGCGGCGTATTACGCAGGTACCGAGATCCGCGTCAATGCGCTCACCCCGGGCGGCATCTTCAACGACCACGAAGAATATTTTGAAAAGAACTATTCCGCGAAGACGATTTTAGGAAGAATGGCAAAGAAAGATGAAATGAACGGTGCGCTGTTATTCCTCGCCTCGGATGCGTCCTCCTACATGACCGGCAACAACGTCGTTGTCGATGGCGGATGGACAGCGTGGTAATCTGTTGTTGGTTGAGGGTTAACCATTGGCGGTTCGTTTCGCCTGCCAGCAGCCATCAACCGTCAACTGCCAACTGACAACTATGGAAACTCTCGCCCTCATCCCCGCCCGCGGCGGCTCGAAGGGAATCCCGCGCAAGAACATCCGCCCCTTTGCGGGCTATCCGCTCATTGCTTGGAGCATCGCCGCGGCGAAACAGTCGCAATCCGTCACACGCGTCATTGTCTCAACCGACGATGAAGAAATTGCCTCGGTGGCGCGCGAATTCGGCGCGGAGACTCCATTCCTGCGTCCCGCCAAATTCGCGGATGACCTCACAACCGATCTTCCCGTCTTCGAGCACGCATTGAAGTGGCTGGCTGAGCACAAAAACTATCACCCCGAAATTGTAGTGCAGTTACGCCCCACATCGCCCATCCGTCCGCGTGGACTGGTGGACGACGCGGTCAACGTTTTACTGAATCACAAAGATGCCGACAGCGTGCGCGGTGTTGTGTCAGCGGGTCAAAACCCGCACAAGATGTGGCGCATCAGCGGCGAGCATGGACCTATGAAGAATTTGCTCGATGTGCCGGGCATCGCCGAGCCCTACAACGCGCCGCGGCAAAGTCTTCCTCCGATCTACTGGCAGACCGGTCATATCGATGTAATTCGTACCGAAACCATTATCAAGGGCGGTTCGATGAGCGGCGGAGTCATTTATCCCATCCTCATTGACTCACGCTACACAGTGGACATTGACAACTTGCAAGACTGGGCGCGCTACGAACATCTCGTTTCGACAGGTGAGTTGGACATGGTCACGCCGGGCAGGACGCGCCGACCCATGCCCCCGACAATAAAACTGGTCATTTGTGATTTCGATGGCGTGATCACAGACAACCGCGTGTGGACGGATCAACATGGGAACGAAACGGTCGTGGCTTCGCGCAGTGACAGCATGAGGGTCGCGCAACTGCGCGCGATCGGCATTGACGTGTTTATTCTTTCGTCTGAGCCGAACCCGGTTGTTGCCGCGCGTGCAAAAAAGATGGGAGTGGAGGCGATCCACGGGGTGGGGTTGCAGGATAAAGGGCGCGTGATGCGTGAAATCCTGACGGAGAAAAATATCAACGCCGAGGAAGTCGTCTACATCGGCAACGATTGGAACGATCTGCCCTGCTTCGATATCGCGGGCTGGGCGGTTGCCGTCGCGGACGCGTATCCCGAAGTGTTGCGCGCTGCCGATCATGTGTTGACCAAAGCGGGCGGTCATGGCGCGGTGCGCGAGTTGTGCGACCTGATCTTGAAAGCCAGACAATGAAACAGGGATTCTTCGAGCGCACATGGTTTGCGCCGTTTTTGCTGTCAGTGGGACCGATCATCCAGTTGTATCTGCTCAACATCGAGGAACTGGCATTCGTTGAGATCGGCCGCGCCTTGCTGGCTTCGTTGCTGCTCGCACTGTCGGTTCTCGGAGCATTGTATTTTTTTCTGCGCGATCGCGTGAAATCTGCCTTGATCGCATCCGTGTTCATGTTTCTGTTTTTCCTTTTTGGGGATTTGTCGGGCTGGGTTGCCGAAACCCTCGCGCTCGGACCGGCGCGCTCCAACTTGCTTGTGTTTATGCTAGTGGCGACCGGTATGGCCGCGTGGACATGGCTGGTGTTGCGACGTATTCATCACGCGGGCACGGTGAATCTGTATTTCAACCTGCTCAGTATCTTGTTCCTTGTGAATGCAGGGATTCAAATGCGAAACCACCTGCGCGAAAACAACCTGTCGTTCAACCCGACGGAGCGCCCTGTGCCGGTGGCGGAGTTCGCATCCCCCGCGCCGCGCCCGGATATTTATTACATCATCCTCGACGGCTATGGCAGGCAGGATATCCTCGAAGCGTTCTATAAATTCGATAATTCGGAATTCATCGACGGCCTGCGCGCGCGGGGCTTTTACGTGGCGGATGAATCCTCAAGCAATTACATTCAAACGATGCTTTCACTGAGTTCGTCGTTGAATATGGACTACGTACAAAATTTGAACGTGGACGGCAGGATGCCGGAGAACCGCGCAGACCTGATCGAATTGTTGAACTACAGCGAGATGCGGATGACACTTGCACACAACGGCTACCAAACCGTTTCCTTCGAGAACGAATACAAAGCGACGATCCCCACCGCGGACGTGTATCTTGCCGGCACAGGCTCGGCGCTCCTCCAGCCGGTCACCGCGTTCGAGAGCATCGTCATCGACCACAGTATGGCGCGCGTACTAAATCACATCCCTGCGTTCAGCCGTACCCTGATCGAAATGCCGTACGAAACGCATCGCCGGCACATACTCTCCGCCTTTGAGGCGTTGAAAGAAGCCCCGACCATGGACGGCGATTATTTCGTTTATGCACACATTATCGCGCCGCATCCGCCATTCGTCTTCGACACCGACGGGACTGTGGTCACACATGATGAACCATTCACGCTCTTCGACGCGAATTTTTACATCAAGGAGCACTCCCGCGGCGGTTACATCGTTGGGTATCGCAAACAGATCCAATACATCAATACCCTAGTTCTCGAAACGGTGGATGCGATTCTTTCCCGATCCTCGACGCCGCCGATTATCATCCTTCAGGGCGATCATGGGCCGGGCGCGTACCTGCATTGGGGCTCGTTGGAACAGACTGTCGCGGCGGAACGATTCGGGATACTCAACGCGTATTATTTTCCCGATCAAAACTATGGGTCGTTATATCCCTCGATCTCCCCCGTAAATTCCTTCCGGGTGGTATTGAATCAATTCTTTGAGGCCGAGTATGCACTTCTCCCCGACCTGCATTATTATTCCTACTGGAGCTTTCCGTTCGACTTCACCCAAGTGACGGACCTCTCCCTCCCACAATAAACTTTGGAGACAAAATGAATCGTGAAATCAAAATTGGAAATCGCATGGTGGGCGACGGTCATCCCGTGTACGTCATCGCGGAGATCGGCATCAACCACAACGGCGACCTCGAGATCGCCAGGAAAATGATCGACGCGGCGGTACATGCCGGCGCGAACGCGGTGAAATTCCAAAAGCGCACGCCCGATGTCGCCACGCCGCCCGACCAAAAGAATCAGATGCGCGAAACGCCGTGGGGTTACATCACCTATCTCGAGTATCGCTACAAGGTCGAATTCAACGAAGCGCAATATCGCGAGATCGACCGCTATTGCCGCGAAAAGAAGATCGACTGGATGGTCTCGGTGTGGGACGAGCCTTCGGTGGATTTCATGGAGACGTTCGACACACCCGCCTACAAAATTCCATCCGCTTCGCTCACCGACTTCAACCTGATTCGCAAAGCGCGTGCGACCGGCAAGCCTTTGATCTTATCGTCGGGCATGTCCACGATGGAGCAGATCCAAAAGGGAATCGAGATCGCCGGCAAAAAAGACCTGGTAATGATGCATTGCACCAGCACCTATCCGTGCGAGCCGGAGGAACTCAACTTGAACATGGTGAGAACCCTGCGCGATACGTTCCCAAACATTCCGATCGGGTATTCCGGTCACGAAGTGGGGCTCGTCCCCACCGCGATCGCCGTCGCGTTCGGGGCGTGCATGGTCGAACGTCACCTCACGCTCGACCGCGCCATGTGGGGCTCAGACCAGGCCGCATCGGTGGAGCCAGCCGGGTTCGAACGGCTCGTGAAATATATCCGCGTGACCGAAGCGTCGCTGGGCGATGGTGTGAAACGCGTCTACGAATCCGAACTGGGTTCGATGAAAAAACTCCGCCGCGTCGTGAATGAATAACCGAATTACACAGTACGCAATACGAAGTACGTCCCATGTATTGCATACTGCGTACTGCGTATTGTGATGACCGTGATTCAGAACGTTCGGCGCATTCTCCGCCCCTACGGCAAAACCGCCCAAGCCATCCTGCGATGGAAGCGGTTTTCGTTTGGCGACGCGCCGTCCATCTTCGGCAACTCCAAGCCTAAAAGCGGATCGCATTTGCTGTTGCAGATTCTGAACGGCTTTACACGCATCATGCCGTATCGGTACGTGGAGGCGGAACCGATTCGCACGATCACGAAGGAGGGGAGAAGAAAAACGCAGGGAGAAATATTGAGAGAATTGGAGAATTTGCCGTCCGGCGTGATCGGCTGGGGGTATCTGGAGGCAACGCCCGAAAACGTCTCTTTCCTGACTGCGAGCGGGCGCGTCAACTATTTCATTTACCGCGACCCGAGGGATATGCTTGTCTCTCAGGTTTTTTTCGCCACCGACATGCACGCAGAACACGGGATGCACGATTTCTACAATTCACTCCCCGATTTCGGCGAGCGACTCAAGGTTGCCATCACCGGCATCGACCGCGCTGGACTCAAAATGGTCAGTGTGAGGCAGAGATACGAAGGTGTCTTTGAATGGTTGAACTCACCCGGCGTGATGTGCATCCGCTTTGAGGACCTCATCGATAATCGCAAGGCGACTCTCCTTTCCATGCTCGATGAAGTGGAAAGGACCGGTTACAAAATTCCAACACAGCGCGAAAAGGCGTTATCCGTTTTGGTGGAGGCCATCCAGCCGAGGATGAGTCACACCTTCCGTTCGGGCAAGACCGGCGGTTGGAAAGAATACTTCACGGATGAGCACAGGAAGTTGTTTAAA
>CAZFDL010000129.1:0-7936 GCA_964517905.1 uncultured Anaerolinea sp.
TTGAATCCTGTAACAAGCCCGACAGTGAGATCACTTCGGCTTTCTTCTGCTTTGTTTGTGCTTGTACATTTCCTCATCCGCCTGCGCAAGGAATTCCTCCATCGAAATCCTGGAGTTGGCATCCACGCGGATGCTCCCCATGCTGAAGGATAACGATTGTTCCGGTTCGGTTTGCTGGTTGTAGGCATCCAGGTGCTTTTGAAGGCGTGCCTGCATGGTGACGAGGTCGCTATCGCTCGCGTCCACGATAAGCACCACAAACTCATCCCCGCCCAAACGCCCGATGATGTCTGATTCGCGGAAGGTCTTCGTGAGGATCCGGGCAAAACCGGTCAGAGCGGCATCCCCGGCCGCGTGACCAAACGTATCATTGACGTGCTTCAGGCTGTCGAGGTCGATATAAATCAGGGAGGAGGAGTAGCCCGCGCGCCGCGCAAACTTCAACATGTTGGTGGAGAGGATCATGAAACCCCGTCGGTTATTCAGACCGGTCAGCCCATCGACGAGCGAGAGGTTGCGCAAGCGTTCGTTGGCATCCTCCAGTTCAGAGATCTTTTCGTAGAGTTTATCCGCAAGCAATTGCAGGTGTTCGCGCGGGAGTTCCCCGGTTTGAGGCAGCCGCGCAGCCGTGGTGGGACTCTTCAGTGACTCATTCACAGCCCGCAATACGGCGTGCGGCTCGACCGGTTTTTGCAGGATATGCCCCACTCCGCTGGCTCGCGCCAGTCTGTGAATTTCCGTTTCATCGTAACTGGAGGTCTGAAAAATGACCGGTATTCCCCGTAAAAGCGGTTCCGCTCGAAGGCGGCGCACCAATGTAAACCCATCCATGTTTGGCATCAGGACGTCGGTGATGATCAGGTCTGGCAGTTCCATGTGTGCCAGTTCCAAAGCCCGAACACCGTCCTTCGCTTCCAGCAGGCGATGGCCAAAATTGCCCAGTAACGCAACGTAAACCCGGCGGTCAGCGGGGTCGGCGTCAACGATAAGGATGGTTGCCATAATTTGCCACTCGTACGCCTCGAGCGTGTAAGATAGATCTGCCTAAGGGGGACTTGATGGTGCTTCGGCCCAGACCCAGCCGTGTATACGTGCGCAACTATAGCACAATTCGGCAGGAATAAAAGGTTCCTTACACCCGCCCGTATGTGGTCGCCTCAGGCATTCGTTAGTGCGTGATCCCATCCGCATAAATTTCCCGGATCATTTTCGCATTTTCAACCGCGCGCGGGTGATCGCCGTGCAAACACAACGTATCCACCCGAACGCGTTTCCCCTCGAACACAACCCCATTTTGGATCAATTCCACTGCATGGCGCGCAACCTCCTCAGGCGACTCGATGATCGCGCGCGCTTCCTTCCGCGAGACCAACGTTCCATCCGGGTTATATCTGCGGTCGGGGAATCCTTCATTGGCGACTCTCAACCCGGCTTCAATTCCCGCTTCGACCAACCTTGAGCCTGCCAGCCCAACGAGAATTAATCCATTGTTGAAATTTTTCACCGCCCGCGCTATCACATTCGCCAGCGGGCGATCTTTCGCCGCCTGATTGTACAGCGCGCCATGCGGCTTGACGTGCCCCAGCCCCACACCCTCGGCTTCTGCGATCGCTGCCAGCGTGCTGACTTGGTCAAGGATCAGCGCCTCCACCTCCCCGGCCGGCAACCACATCTCGCGGCGACCGAATCCATCCACGTCCGGCCAGCTCGGGTGCGCGCCTACATTCACGCCGTGTTTTTTCGCCAATCGAACAGTCTCGCGCATGGTTTTCGGATTGCCGGCGTGATATCCGCAGGCGATGTTCGCGGAGGTGATGTACGGCATGATGAGTTCATCGTTGCCGACGTTCTCACCCATGTCACAGTTGAGGTCAATATTCATGTTACTTTCCTGCTCCAGCCACCGTCCCCGGCGGCGTTATCGCGCACTCTTTGCGCCGCCCACAGGGTGCTTCGCGAAGGACGGCGCAGAGACCATAATCATTCATCCACAATCCTCCCCAACCCGGCCATCAACTCTCGATATCTATTCTGCGCTTTTGCCGTGGTCGTCTTACGAAATCTGATTTTACTTCTGAGCGGCGCGCATTGCGCGAGCAAAGGCAAATCCGCGCTGGCAACTGTGGCGATCTTGGGATACCCGCCCGTGGTTGGCGAGTCTGCCATCATCACGATGGGCTGTCCATTCGCAGGGACTTGAATCGCGCCCATGGCCATCCCCTCTGAGATCAATTCGGATTTGCTGAGCTGAGTCAACGCCGCGCCTTCCAGGCGGTAACCCATCCGATCGGAGGTCTGGCTTACAGAATACTCGTTTGAAAAAAACGTTTCCACGCTGTCACTGGTGAAATATTTTTCTTGCGGACCGGGAATTACGTCAAGGATCGGACGATCTGTGTAACCCGGTCGCGCGGATTCGGGCATGGTCCGCGCGGCCAGATCACTCAAAGAGCGGGATGGATTGCCTGACCTCAACACATCGCCAGCCTGCAAGCGCCTCCCGTCGAGTCCGCCGAAGCGGGCGCGCAGGTTGGTCGAAGCCGAACCAAGCACAAGCGGCGCTTGAACGCCGCCGGCGACGGCGAGATATGCCCACATGCCCGAGTCCAGTTTGTTCAGTCGAATCGTCCAGCCCGCGCGGACGAAGTATGAACTCCACAGCGGAAAATCCCAAATGTAAATGGATAATGCAAAGCCCGCGCCAGCCACTGCAACGACGCAATCGCGCAACGCCCGAAATGTGATGTCGCCCAATCCGATCTCGATCGCAGCGTCCTGTGATCGGTTCTGAACCAGCGCGTTCGCCGCGCGGAAGGCAAACCCATCCATCGGTCCCGACACGGGTACGCCGAATCGCCTCCAACCTGTGCGTCCCGCGTCTTGAAGGGTTGCCAGCGCGTTGACTTCGATGATTTCGAGGGACATGTTTTTTACGCGGGTTTTTATTTTCTGTCGGCAGTTGAACTGCCCACAGAACGGACTGCCGACGGAACGGGTATAAACTCCACCTCATCGCCCGGCGCAAACAGGAATGGCGATTCAGATTCGGGGTCGAAAAGCTTCAAGGGCGTCCAACCGATCAAATTCCAACCGCCCGGTGACTCAGTCGAGTAGATCCCCGTTTGTGAGCCCGCGATGGCGACCGTCCCCGCAGGGACGCGTGTGCGCGGCGTTTCGAGACGCGGCATCACGAGTGCGTCGTCGAGTTTGCCCATGTAGGGGTAGCCCGGCGTGAACCCCATCATGTAGACCGTGTAGATCCTTTCACTGTGGATTCGAATCACGTCCTCGACGCGCAGGTGAAGTCGTTGCGCGACCGAGTTGAGGTCGACGCCGCGTTCACCACCGTACTGCACCGGGATCGCCACGCGCCGCGGGTTACGCGACGTGGTTTCCTCCACGTGAGACATTATTTCGCGCAAGCGATCCCTGACCTGAGCAAAGGAAAGACTCAACGGGTCGTAATGCACCAGCAGAGTTGCGTAGGCAGGGACGGTTTCAATGATTCCGCTGATCGAGGATATTTCTATTAGATTGGCAAGAGCATGAACGTGTTGGTTAACCTTGAGATCAATTTCATCCCCAAGTTGAATGAGTATAGTCGAGTCGCCCAAGGCAACGATCTTTTGTTTCATTTTTCAAACAAGGAAATGGATTCGATATGATAGGTCTGTGGGAATAAATCGAATGGCAGCACATCTTTTAATTTATATCCACCCTTGATCAAACGTGCCGCATCGCGCGCGAGCGTGGAGGGATCGCAGGAAACGTACGCGATCTGTTGTGGTTTCAATTGGACAAGGGCATCCAGGGTATGGCGCTCGATGCCTGCGCGCGGCGGGTCAACAATAACGCTGAGCGGAGAGCCAATCTGCCCCACGAGACCGGGCAAAATCTCCTCTGTTGTACCTTCGTACAGTTCCACGTTGTCAAATTCATCGAGATTCACTATGAAATCTTCGCAGGCGGAGGCGGAGGATTCGACTCCGATCACAGTTTTACACTTCGACGCGAAGAACGCGCTGAACAGACCAACTCCGCAGTAGAGGTCCAGGATGGTGTCAGATTTGGTGACCGGCAATTGGGCGAGTAAATATTCAACCATCTTTCCCGCCATGACCGTGTTCACCTGAAAGAACGATGCCGCAGAAACCTTGAAGTCGTGCCCCAACAAGCGGATGACCATGTAGTCATTGCCTGTGATGACGACGGAATTTTCTCCATAGACGTGTGCGATTGAGATCCCCGCTTCGATCTCCATTTCGGGCGGCACGGGAGAATCGGATTCGAGGATAAGCATCAAATCTTCCTCTTTTCCCGCGCGCAGCGAGACGCGTTCGATATCCGATTCGGGTTCGAATTCGAGTTGATGCCAGAAATCGTCGATGGCGGGTTCGGGGAGGTGACATTCGGAAATCGCCCTCACGCTACCCTCTCCCTTTGGGAGAGGAAACACGTAACCCAATTTTCCATTTTCATCCAAAGAAAATTGAATGTAGTTGCGATAATTCCACGGGTTGAGACATGCCACCATCGGCTGAACAGGCGGATTCGCGATCTTGCCAATCCTTGTCAACTGATCACGAAGGATATCCGTCTTGATCTCAAGTTGTTTTTCGTACGGAAGGTTCTGGTAATGACAACCGCCGCACTCCCCGAAGTGTTTGCATCGGGCTTGAATTCTGTCTTTGGATGGCTCGAG
This sequence comes from uncultured Anaerolinea sp., assembly GCA_964517905.1. Classification (GTDB taxonomy): domain Bacteria; phylum Chloroflexota; class Anaerolineae; order Anaerolineales; family Villigracilaceae; genus Defluviilinea. The sequence continues at coordinate 4,703 of CAZFDL010000129.1, forward strand.
GATTTCCACAATTTCCCCGCGGGCGAAATTTTTCTTTTCCTCCGTCACTCTCACGCGGACGCGTTCGCCTGCTAATCCAAACGGTACAAAGACCGCACGCCCATCTGGGAGCCGTCCCATCACGTCGCCGCCGTAGGTCATTGTTTCAAGTTGAAGGTCAAAGGTTGCCGATCGTAGGTCCATGTGATTTGATTATAAATAGAAAAGAGTCTGGGCAAGGAACGAAAACCTGCCAGACTCTCAGCCTTTCACTTTCCAGCCTGCAACATTCAACTTTTCTTCAGGTATTCTTCCATCGCCGCAAGCAGTTTCTCAATATCCGCCATTTGGATTTCACCCATGTGCGCGATGCGGAACGTGGATTCCTTGATCGGACCATAGCCGCCCGCGATGCGCATGTCGCGTTGTTTGAGGAAGGCATTCAAATCCGAGACGTTGATCCCGCGCTCATTCTTGATCGTTGTCACAGTCTGCGAGCGGTAGCCTTCCGGTGCGTACATCGCCAGGTCGTGCGCGTCGGCCCACTTTTGTACGCGGTTCGCCATCGCAGAATGACGCGCAAAGCGATTGTCGAGTCCCTCGGCAAAGATGCGGTCGAGTTGGAAGTCGAGCGCAAAAATGAGGGACATGGCCGGGGTGGCGGGCGACGAATCCTTCAGGCGGTGCTTTTCCATGCGGACGAGGTCGAAATACCAGCCGCGATTTTCAACGGACTTGGCTTTTTCCATGGCACGGTCGGAGACCGCCCCCAAGCCGAGTCCGGGCGGTAGCGCCAGGCATTTCTGCGAGGAGGTGAGCAGCATGTCGAGTCCCCACGCGTCCATTTCGATTCTTGCGCCAGCCAGCGAAGAGACAGCATCTACGAGAATCAATGTGTCGGGTGCCGCCGCCCGGACCGCTTCTGCAATTTCTTTCACCGGATTCTGCAAACCCGTGGAAGTCTCGTTGTGCACGACCGTCAGGGCTTCGAATCCGCCGCGCTGGACAGCCTCAGCCACAACGTCGGGTGAAGCGGGCTTGTCCCAGTCGAAGGAAAGTTTTTCGACTTCCTTTCCATTTGAGACCGCAACCTCGTACCAACGGTCGGCAAACGCACCGTTGACGATCGAAAGCACCCGCTTATTGACGAAGTTGCGAATCGCGGCTTCCTGCAAGCCGGTTCCAGAGGAAGCAGTGAGAAAGACACGATATTTTGTGTAGAAGAGACCCTGCGCTTTTTCGGAAGCGCGACGATAGATGGCTTCGAATTCCTTGCTTCGATGCGGAAGCATAGGCGCGGCTTGCGCCTGCAGAACTTCATCGGCAACATCAACGGGACCGGGGACAAACATACGCGACATAACAACCTCTTTCGCCGCGATTTTCACAGAATGCTCTTGCGAAAATTCGGAAAATGCGCGTCAGGAATTTATTTGAGAAAGAACGACAGCACAATCAGTACAACGATGAAGAATCCCGCGAGCGTTCCGATACGCGCCAGGTCCTTTTTGACGTAGGTGTAATCGGGGTTGAACTCGCCGCGGCTCGACGAAGATGCCATGTTCACCATCGGTCTTTTATTTTTTGCCATTTGATGCTCCTGTTTGTTTCATTTGGTGGTCGAGTAGGGCGACGCCATCATCGAGACCACAATTTTTTTCGTTTTCATGGTCCTGCTGGTCTCGATACGCGGTGCCGGGGCGCCATTACTCGCCAACGATGCTCCAATTAATTCTGCAATCTTCCGAACACGACAATGCGCTCGTCGTTGACAAGGTATGGATAACACGAGATCAATGTGATCGTTGGGCTTCCCGTACTCGCCATCACTTCCACCGCGGTCGGCTCGACCACAGCCGTGCGATCCACCACATACACATATTGTCTTTGTTGGGTGTAGATGATGATCTGATCGCCGGGCACCAGCCGGTCCAAATGACGGAAAAGTTCACCATACACGTCGTTATGCGCCGAGAGAATTACGTTGCCGGTATCGCCGGGTCTTGCCGAAGCCAGGTTCTGCCCAACCCCTTTTTTGAGCTGTTCCCAACCATCACCTTGCACGATCGGCGCGTCCACACCGAGCGACGGGATCTGCAAACGTATCGCCTGATCGGGCGCAGGCGTGGGAATGGGCAGACTCTCGAGCGACTGCACCATGGGCCGCAAATGCTCGGGGATCTCCTCGATGTTGGGTCGTGTATTGCCCTGCGCATCGGGCGGCGTATGTCCCGACGGCAACACCACGGCCATCACCAGCGGCGTCGGTGTGAGGGTTTCTTGAATCAATGCGGATGCGACCTCATCGTTCAGGTCGCGCAGCACTCCGAAACCACTGATAAGGACACCGACGAGTCCCACCACCGCAAGGACTTCCACCGCCAATAGGACCCGGTCCATCACCTTTCGGCGCTTCGATTCCGGGACGGGAGGCTGGTCGCGTGTTTCTTCAAGCGTTTCCACCACTGGAGCAGACGACTCGAGCGTGTCCGGTTCCACGGCAACGACCCTGCCTGTTCTTTTAAAGTGCTCCAGCCGTTCACGCCGCGCGCCGCGCCGCTTTTCGATCAACAGGCGGCGCAATTCTTCTACAGACAGATCTTCGGGGGATTTTCTTCTTGCCATTGCGGTTGGGATTATACCGCACGCAACTCGTGTATGCGCGAAACATTGGTTTCTTGTATAATAGCGGCAAGACAAATGGCAAAGCGCGAAAAAGTCCTTGACAAAATCCTTCGAGGCGCTTCCGATGCCAATATCGCGTTCACAGATTTACGAAATTTGCTGGCTTCGTTAGGCTTTGACGAAAGGATTCGCGGCGATCATTACATCTTTACAAAAGATGGCGTTGTCGAAATCCTGAATATACAGCCCAAAGGCTCTCAGACAAAACCGTATCAGGTGAAACAAGTCAGAAATGTCATACTCAAGTACAGATTGGCAGGCGAAGAAAATGATTAAATATGAAGTAATCATCTACTGGAGCGAGGAAGACCAGGCTTTCATTGCAGAACTGCCCGAACTCCCTGGCTGCATGGCAGATGGCGCAACTGCACAAGAGGCTCTGGCAAACGTGGAAGTGGTTGCCCAAGAATGGATCCAAACCGCCCGCGAACTGGGGCGGGAAATTCCTGAGCCGCGCGGCAAGCTGGTCTACGCCTAGGCATTGTCATTTCCGGAGCCTCTCGTTATAATGTCAGTCCTTCGGGCGGGTAGCTCAGTTGGTTAGAGCACTGCTTTGACATAGCAGAGGTC
>CAZFDL010000130.1:0-7926 GCA_964517905.1 uncultured Anaerolinea sp.
ACGTCCGCTGGGGATGATCCGGCGAGATGTCAATCGCCGAAAGCCTCACCAGCGGGTTTGTCGAAACACGCACTTCATGGCGGTAGAGATCGAGGTCTATGTCCATGCAGGGAGTTTACATGACGAGGGCAGTACTGTCAATTTTCCCGTGTTGCCCCTAATCACTTTAGACTAAGGCGTATCAAAAGATTATCATCATAAGCGGTTGCCCAGATGGAGTCGGAAGTGACAAGTACACTGCCGCCGGCAAGATTCTGGCCGAATTGGATCTGCTCAACGAACTGGTTGGTTGTCGGATCGATTCGATATAAGAATCCACCTTCATGGCGCACCCAAACTGCCTCTTTCATAATGAAAATATCACCCGAATCCATCTCGGGTAGATTTGTAAATAAGGCTACAGGATTCAAGGTTGCTGGATCCAGCCGGACGATCGAACTCGCTTGTGCAACCCAGATCCCATCCTCATTCCCGGCGATGTACCCCGGCCTTTGGAGCGTAACTTGTGCAGTGACCTCGCCTCGCTCTGGATCGATTCGAATAACAAGGTCGTCCAATGGACACGTTGCCATGAGCACTGCGCCAACGGCCGCCAATTGAAAACAACGAGCGCCTAGATCGATCATGGAGGATATTTCATTGTTCGCAATATTGATGCCGATCAATTTGTTGCCGCCCTCGGTCAACACCCATATTTGATCAAGAAGAAAGGGCAGGTCCAATTGTTCGAAGATTTTTCCAATCTTGACAGTTTCGACAACACGCTTTGTCTCCGTATCTACGCGGACCACATCAATGGCCGTGTTATCCGCCTCACTGCTGGCAGAACATACCCAAACATCCTCCCCATCCGTGCCCATTCCCTGGCAATAGTGGTGCGGAACGGTTGCCGTATCCACTTTGACATCGGCGATGACCGCATTTGTGGCCGGGTCGATTTGCATAACGTGTCCGTCAGCAGTCTTGGTCCAGATATATCCTTGCACCAAAACCATTTCATCTGGCTCTTTGAGGATTTGGATGGTCGCGAGTACCCTTTCGTCGAACGAAGTAATTGATGCGGGAGTGGGAAGAATCTCAAGCAATGAAGTTGGCGTCACCGCGGGCAAAGTCGCTTCGAGTAAGCTTGCATCCTCAGTTAGACTGGCTTCCGGCGTTGGAGAAGAACCGCAAGCAGAGAGAATTAAAGCAAATGTAACAACAAGGAAAATATTAACTTTAGGTTTCATATTTATCCACCTCCGTGGACGAAAACAACCGTCCGCTGGGGGTGATTCGGCAAAATGTCAATTGCCGAAAGCCTTACCAGCGGATTCATCGAAACACGCATTACATAGCCGCTGAGGTCGAGGTCTATGCATGGAGTTTACATGACGAGGGCAGGGATGTCAATTTTGTTATACTATTTCCATATGGGAAACAAACTCTGCCCCAAGATTATCCTCGAAGGTACGCGGTTGACCTTCAAAACCGAGATCGCATTCGAACTCAACGAACATCCACGCATCGTGGGTCCGAGAAAGTACCGCTATCACTCTCCATTGATCTCGGCGGAATGGTGCACGTTCACAAATTATCCCTGGGGGCGCGGACCGATCAACTTCGAGCCGCAGGATGAAGCGCTTGCCATGGAGGTCTATCAGACCTGGGTGCGGATGTTCGAACTGCAAAAATATTACTCATGGATCGTTGACCGCTTCCACATTTCAACCATAGCCTACCAGAAACAAACGTACGGAAGGGAGTACGATTTTCGCTGGCTGGAGGAACGCCTCCTGCCGCTGAATTTTCGAATTGTATTTTGCACGCGTTCGCCGGAGAGTTTCGAGGCCGCACGGGCAGAGAGGTTGAAGGTGTCTGGGAATCCATCGCAATACGATGATCTTGCACTCTTCATCCGTGAACAGGAGTTGATGCGCGAGTTGGTCGCCAAATCCATTTTGCCGAGTTTAACGCTGGATATCTCAAACAACAACACCAGCCTGGCAATCGAGCGAATTGCAGATTGGCTCGAACAGACCGGCGGATTGTATATGCCAGATTAAATTTCCAAGCCCACATGTGGAACTTCCAGCAATCCGTTGAAGCAGGGAAGGTGCTGGGAACACCGGATCAAACGTCTCTGCAAATGAACCGCAATTGAAAATGAGCGATAACCTTACGCACAACACGAGTCCAAATCTTCGCTTTACAAATCCTTCCTCCCCTGCTATACTTTCAACCATTGATGTTGACTGTTATGGTGCCGAGCCTTAAACGGCGAGTGCGCCATTTGTTTGAAAACAATCGCACGAGATGTACAATCCCTCGCGAGCAGGTCAGCGGGGTCTTTTTTTATTAACCAAGACCTTTACCGCCGATGGCGGATAAAAAATTTACAAACCAAGGAAAACAATACTGTATGACTAAGCAAGGCAAATTGAAAATCATTCCCCTGGGGGGGCTCGGGGAAGTGGGCAAGAACATGACCGCCTACGAATTTCAGAACAAGATTCTGGTCGTGGATGCGGGCATCATGTTCCCCACCAACGACATGATCGGGATCGATTACATCGTGCCCGATTACGAGTATTTGCGCAGCCGGGCGGGCAACGTGGTGGGCATTGTCATCACGCATGGGCACGAAGACCACATCGGCGCAATCCATCACGTCGTGAACGATATCCCCGTTCCGGTCTATGGAACGCCGCTGACCCTCGGCTTGATCGAGGGCAAACTGGCGCGCAATAACGCTTCGGCAAAAGCAGAATTGATCAAAGTGGAGGCTGGCGGACAGGTTGAGATCGGCCCGTTCAAAGTGGAGTTTTTCCACGTATGCCACTCGATTCCCGACGCGGTCGGGCTGGGAATTACGACTCCCGCCGGTCTCGTAGTGCACATGAGCGATTTCAAATTCGATCACACGCCTGTGGACGGCTGGCCCACCGATTATGCCAAACTCGCCGAATTTACCCGCCGCGGCGTGGACCTGTTGCTCTCCGATTCGACGAACGCCGAACGACCCGGATGGACTCCCTCTGAAAAGATCATCGGTCCAGCTTTTGACAAAGTCTTCGCCGAGGCGCCGGGACGCGTGATCGTCGCGACCTTCGCGTCATTGATCTCGCGCGTCCAGCAGGTGGCGGATGCCGCCGCAAAAAGCGGCCGCAAGATGACCCTCGCCGGTCCAAGCATGGTGGATAACGTAAAGATCGCCCGCAAATTGGGCTATCTGGAAATCCCCGACGATCTGCTTGTGCCGATCGATCAGGCGCTGAAGATGCAGGACCATAAAGTGGCCATCATGTGCACCGGTTCGCAAGGCGAGCCTTCGTCCATTGTGGGGCGATTGTCAACGGGAACCAACCGTCAATTCGGTTTGAAACCAAATGACACGATCGTGTTATCTTCCCATCCAATTCCTGGTAACGAAGAGACGATCAGCAAGACGATCAACCGTCTTCTCAGGCTTGGCGCAAACATGGTCTACGATACTCTGGCGCCTATTCATGTCTCCGGTCATGCCAGCCAGGAGGAGTTGAAGTTACTGCTCAACATTGTCAAGCCGAAACATTTCATCCCCATTCATGGCGAATTACGGATGTTGAAACATCACGGAAAACTGGCTGTGGAGGTCGGTATTCCCGAAGAGAACGTGACCGTCGTTGAAAACGGACAGATCGTCGAACTCTCCGGCGGGCGTATCAAACTGGGCGAACGCATCCCCGGCGGCTACGTCTTCGTGGAGGGTGACTCGGTCGGTGAAATAGACTTCGGCATCATGCGCGAACGCGAGAAACTCGCGCGCAGCGGAATCTTCCTGATCGACATCAGCGTGGATAAATTGAACGGGCGGCTTCTCCACGACCCCGAGATCATTACGCGCGGATTCGTGTCGCCCGAAGAGGCCGAATCGCTCCTGCCCGAAGTCCGCAAGCACATCATGGATGTGGTCAACAACGGCGGCTGGGAGAGCGAAAAAGACATCGCCAATACGGTAAAGTCGTACCTGTACGAATACACAAAACGAAGACCGATGGTATTGGTCACGCTGAGCAAGGGATAAAAGTTAGGCAGAACACAAGGGGCGTCGCCGGGGATCAAAGCGCCGCCCTTTGTGTTTAACAACATGGAAATTTACATCGGCTTGTCTTAGCCAGAATTATCCCATTTCTTTAAACGTCACCTCTGGAAATTTTTCGGAATAATATTTCAGCAGGAACGGAGCCTTAAACAGTATCACCCTGCGGTCTTGAGAATCCCGGCCGAGTAAAACATCAGTCTGGGCAGGCAGATTGCTGACTGCCGTTTCGGATCCTTCCACCCAGCGAACAAGGGTATGAGGCAACCGCTCCAACTGGGTCGGAACGCTGTATTCCATTTCCAACCTGGCTTGCACAACATCGAATTGCAACGGTCCCACTACTGCCAGGATGGGTTCGCGCTTGAAGGCATTCATGTTGTAGAAAACCTGAACACTCCCCTCTTTTTCCAGTTGTTGTAATCCTTTGGTGAATTGTTTTTGCTTGCCCACATCGGTATTCTTCAATAGGGCAAAATGCTCGGGCGGGAAGTGCGGCATGGCGGCAAACCGGACGGGCTCACCAACGTAAAGCGTATCTCCAATTCCCAGGATGCCATTGTTCGGGATGCCCACCACATCGCCGGGATACGCTTCCTCCACGATCTCGCGCTCGTTGGCAAAGAGTTTGTATGGGCGCATCAAGCGGATCGGCTTCCCGCTTTGCGCGTGCATGGCAGTCAAGCCACGTTCGAAGCGTCCAGAACAGACGCGGACGAAGGCGACACTGTCGCGGTGCTTGGGATTTAGGTTGGCTTGGATTTTAAAAACGTATCCCGAAAAATCGGGGCGCTCAGGCGGGACGGAGAGGTTCCCACTCGAGTACGGTTGCGGAGGCGGGGCATGTTCGATGAAGGCATCCAGAAACAGGCGCACGCCAAAGTTGGTCAGCGCGGAGCCGAAGAAGACAGGTGTCTGTTTCATCTCCCGCACGCGGGCGATGTCGAACGTGATGTCCAATCCATCCAGCAGATGGATCTCGTCTTCGATCCCATGGAAACCCTCCTCGGTGAACAACATCTTGCGAGGCAGTTGATCGAGCGCGACGAACTCCTCAGGCGACATCTTCTCGTTGCGCGTGGTGCGCTCGTACAGATAGACGCCTTTCTCCTGACGGTCATATACCCCCTGAAACCTGTCTCCGTCCCCGATTGGCCAGTTCATCGGGACAGGCTGCATACCCAGAATTGATTCGATCTCGTCCAGCAATTCGATCGGACGACGCGCGGGACGATCCATTTTGTTGATGAAGGTGAAAATGGGAATACTGCGCAGGCGGCAGACCTCGAAGAGTTTACGCGTCTGCGGCTCGATGCCCTTGGCGGCGTCAAGCACCATCACGGCGCTGTCCACTGCGGACAGGGTACGGTAGGTGTCTTCGGAGAAATCCTGGTGACCCGGTGTATCAAGGAGATTGACGACGAATCCCTTGTACGGGAATTGCAGGATGGTGGAGGAGATGGAGATGCCGCGCTCGCGCTCCATTGCCATCCAGTCGGAGGTGGCGCTACGTTGATTGCGTTTTGCGCGTACGTTGCCCGCCAACTCGATGGCGTTGCCGTAGAGCAGGAGTTTTTCGGTCAGGGTGGTCTTGCCGGCATCCGGATGCGAAATGATCGCAAACGTCCTGCGGCGGTCGATGGACTCCTCCAAAGTTGGGATTGTCGATTCGGTTATTTGAAATCCTTCCACGATATACCTCTTTTATTTTATCTAGCCTGTCGTCCATGTCGTCCCGAAAATTTTCTTTCAACCACCGATAGGGTTCGACAGGATTCCTTCGGGGCGATTTATGCAACAATATGGCTTCTTCCGGTATAAGAAACTGGAAGTGAATCAATAGGAACGTATCTGCCCGGCAAAGATTGTGTATTTCGAAGCGGTGAAACAGAAAAGGGACTGAACAGATGGTTCCCCCAGCCATCGTGCATGGCAGAGCCTATGGCGACAAAAACTCAATCCTGAAACATAGCGCCAGCATTGTACCAAAATAGGGAAGGAAAAATCAAGCCGCTGAGCGGAATGAATGCAGCCGTCAAAGAGGCGGGCGCGGCTGGAAATCCGATTCAGCCAGCCAGGGTCTTCGCGATCTCGCGGTCTACTTTACCCATCGGGTAGTCATCCAAATCTTTCAATGAAACCCATCTCAAATTATTACGCGTCCCTACAGATTGCGCTTCACAGTGAAACGCATTGACTGTGACCTTGAAATGCGAATACGCGTGCTCGACAATTAGAAAAGGATTAGCGCTCCGCTTCACTCGCACCTTGAGGCTGTATGCCACTTTGAGAGCGGATGCCAACCCCGCGGCGGAATCGCCTTTGACGCGCACATTCGGAAATTCCCACATACCGGCGAGCAGCCCTTTCATTGGACGCTGCGCCAGCAAGACCTTCCCAGATTTCACAACCACCGCCGCGGCGTGGATATGATGCGGCACCGCCTTCCTGGCCATTCTTACCGGTCGCAGATGCTGGGTTCCGCGCGCGTTAGCTTTGCAATCCCTCACCAGCGGACAAACCTCACAGCGCGGAATCCTCGGCAGGCAAACCATTGCACCCAGGTCCATCAAAGCTTGATTGAATTCGGCCGCTTTGCCTTTCGGCAAATTCTCCCTTGCCAGTTGCCATAGAATCTTTTCACCCTCGGTCGAGTTGACCGGCTTCTTCACATCGAACAACCGCGCATAGACGCGTTTCAGGTTGCCGTCGAGCGCGGGTTCATCCATGCCGTAGAGGATCGAAGCGAGCGCGCCCGCCGTGTAGCGGCCGATGCCAGGCAGTTTCCGCAGTTCGTTCACATCGCGTGGAAGTTTCCCGCCGTAATTCTCAACAACGATCTCCACGGCTTTGTGAAAATTTCGCGCGCGGCTATAGTAACCGAGTCCTTCCCACGCATTCAACACGTCGCGCTCCGAAGCACTAGCCAGCGCGTGGAGCGTCGGGAATTGTTTCATCCATGACTTGAAATACGGAAGCACCGTCTCTACCCGCGTCTGCTGGAGCATGATCTCTGAGACCCACACTGCATACGGATCGCGATTCCCGCGCCACGGGAGAATACGTTTGTTTTCCTTGTACCAGCTCAGGAGGCGGGAAGCGACGCGCGGCTTTTTCAAGGAAGGCATGGATCGGCCGGGGAGTCGGTTTGATACGTTTCGTTGGTTTCAGGGAAGAAAATCCACCGCGCCTCAATGTAGTCCTTGCGCTGGCATCCCAACACGATCACATCTGCACCGTGAGCGAGTTTGACCGGCGACTTTGAAGGAAATACCACACTAACGGCATTTTCATTCAGCACGATAAAGCCCAGCCTTGAGAAATCACGGACTTCGTATATCGGCCAGGGGTTCGCCGAATAAATCCCGTCGTTGCGACGGAAGAAGCGCGGATACAGCAACCTGCCTTCGATAAGTTCAGGGTTGGACGCCGATAAAAAGTCTGCCGCTTCCGAATTCCGGGCAACTACTTGCTTACTTAATTCTTCAGTCGTGGAGGTATAACGCGGCTGTGCAATTCCCTGTGCCAGCCATGGGGTCGCGCCAATCAACACGAACGCGGCAACGAGTGAAGCGTGGTTTGGTTTAAAACGTTCTTGCTTCGATGCACCCAATTGAACTGAAAAGATTCTCGAGACGTTCGCGCCGAAAATGGATGAAGCCCAGACGAGGATCTCAATTATGCCGATCCCGAAGTAGAAAAAAATAATCCAATCCACCGGCAGGTTGTAGCGCCACGATGAAAAGCGCGAGATGCCGTTCGCAAGCGCGTACCCCAGGTTGAACGCCAGTGGAGTCAACCCGACCCAGCGGAAGCGATTCCACGCCGCGCCCAATCCGATGGCGATGATTGCAAGATAAACAATG